>NZ_QTYW01000012.1:673-89657 GCF_003462365.1 Roseburia sp. TF10-5
AAGACATGGGAAGATTTGCGTATGATCACAAAAAATAATGAAACAATGCAAAATGCTGCGGACTCCTTATATCAGCTCAACTCAAACGCAGTAGCCCGCCAGTGCGCACAGTCACGCGCTGATGCCGCCCCATGTCATCACCTGAGGCGGTTCCTGTTTTTCCTAATCCAATTTGTTATGTAAATTTTCCGCCACAGACTCCATGTACTCGTTCGCCTCCATCTCATACATCAGCTCTGTGAGCTGTATTCTCTTGTTCGTGCGCATTTTGATAAATCCAGTTACTCTTTCCGGTGTCGATGTCAATTACATACTTAATAAAAATCCCCTTTATATATCCTTTGAAACTTTTGTGTAAAATCCCTTCCCATATATCTCCGCTCCGGAGCATGACGCACCGCCATATTAGACACCAGTGCACCATCTAGCAGACTATACCCCCTCACCCTGCTCTGGTACACAAACACGGCTCTTCCTTCATCTATCAAAATTCTATGCAGTCGCTTGGTAATAACTCCCTGATTCGGAATCCCTTCCAATTCTCCCAAGTAAGTCCACTCTCCATCAATTTGGCGAAGAAAGAAAACACCTTTATCTATGCCACGCATCACCCAAAAACAAATTTGGTCATCCACAAATACTGCCCCATTCATAACATGAGAAAATATTCTGCTCAAGATAACCGTTTCCTTATCATCTTTAAGTTGGACTATATTGCCACAAGTGCACACTCTCCACCGTCCATTTTCTGATACTCCAATTACCTTCTCTCGTTCACTCTGCTTTTCCGGGGTTATCGATTTATTTTGCTGTCCAGACGTTTTTACCGCTCCAGCATTTTCCTGATTCAATGTAACGGAGATTGTGTCCGTTCGGAAAATGTGAACTCTGTCAGCAGATATATCAAAACGCAGAATAAAATTCTGAATGCGTTCCAAATCGCCATTCCCGAAACATCCAAAATACCAATGCAATCTCTTGCTATCTTTATTTTGCCTTATAACCTCCGCAAAATAATCCCAATCCACCGGATACAAGGAATGTCCTATCGTAATAACCTTATCAATTTCCGAAAGACTTTCAAAGAAATTCTTATGTGCATCAATAATTTTGTCGCAATGTTTCGTCAAACTATCATCCGCTTCTACAATTTCTCGAAGAGCAACTTGCTGCGCATCATAGATCATCTGCATACGATTTCCGGACAAATTAATTCCCTTCCAATTCTCCTCGAAGTCAAATTGTGAATCACTTGCTTGCGGTTGATGTCCCAAAACCAGCTTGTCCGCTGGCGCTCCTTTGTTCATTCTCCGACATCCATGTATGTAACAGACATCACTTTCCGGAACTCCATATAATTTCTCTATGAACTCTGTATAATTAAAATCAAGAAACTTCCGTTCAAGAAAATCGCCTGTCTGAATAATACTTTTGAGCGGACGACAATCCGTATAAACCTGTAAAGAATTAATCCACTTCGTAAACCTATCCATCAATTCCACCGAAAGCTCCGTTGCCGGTGCTGCTGCCATCTCAGCTGCGGCAAAAAAATCTGCAGCCTGCGCATCCTCATCATAAGCATCCATGGCATCCAACAACGTATCCAGAACAAATGGCTGACTCATTGCTTCAACGTTCATTGTTGCCAAAGCGCCTTCAAAATCGGCCCATAAGTCATCAGACTCAAGATAGTTTTCTAAAACAAAGCGAATATGACTGTGCTTCCCAATCGTATTTCCAAAATCATAATAGCTTGACCTCACTCCATGCATCAGATCAAATCCATTTCCAATGATATAGAGAATTTTTTCCTTCGGATCCGGAACTACATGCTCCAACGGAATGATGTCAAACTGCCCTTCCAAGTCCTTAAGAGCACTATAATACCGCTTAACATCCTCAGCCTTTTTCCTCTGCCATTCTTGATTCTCCTTCTGTTTCCGTTCCTGCGCTTGTTTCGCATAGTGTACCTTACGGCATATCGGGCAATACTTCGGTAAAGGACGCTTTCTCACAGAAAAGTATTCCTGCTCGGATTGTCTTATTACAAATATTTGATTACAGTTTTTACACGTGACTTCTACATCTCTCATATGCGTTCTTAACTGAAAACCTCCTCTGCCCGTCTCAAAAGTATATCCTAACCTTTTGGGACTACACTTTTTTGACCATCTTAATATTTTAATCTATTTTCTCAAATTTGCTGCTGGCATTCTATGTATGGACTATGGATCGTTTACCTCATATTCAAAAAATTCTTGACTTTCCCCCCGTCATTCGCTATTCTGAGTTCACAACACATATATCCATTTCAAGCAACTCGGTTGCCAGATCATAACGAACCATTTTCAATTATCAATGGATAATACAATTAAATATTTTAAATCATTCTGATTTATTTTTGCTTTTTGGGGGTGTGAAAATAAATCCTTATGATATATACTAAAGGAAAGGTAGCATACAATTTTACGCTCTTTAAAGAGATGCCGGAATTCAATGCACTGTATCAGCTTCTCAATGTGAAAACGAAAACTCTGTACAGTGAAAAATTTTCGATTCATGTGATTGATCTAAGCCGCATCGATCTTGCCACAGAAGAGGATCTGCACTATGGAATTGACCGTTGGGCAAAACTTTTCAAAACAAAGACATGGGAAGATTTGCGTATGATCACAAAAAATAATGAAACAATGCAAAAAGCTGCGGACTCCTTATATCAGCTCAACTCAGACGCAGTAGCCCGCCAGTGCGCACAGTCACGCGCTGATGCCGCCTATTGGGAAACCATAAAAAACAATAAGCTTCGCTATCTGGAAGAAGCCAATTCACAATTGACGCAAACCATTGATCAGCAAGCTTCTCGGATTGACCAACAGGCCTCGCAGATTGACCAACAAACCTGGCAAATCAATCAACAGGCCTCTCGTATCGCTGAATTGGAAGCCGCCCTTGCTAAGCAAAACAAATAATATGTAGCACCGAACCGCCCCATGTCATCACCTGAGGCGGTTCCTGTTTTTCCTAATCCAATTTGTTATGTAAATTTTCCGCCACAGACTCCATGTACTCGTTCGCCTCCATCTCATACATCAGCTCTGTGAGCTGTGCAATCTCGATCGGATCATCCGTTTCCTGACGGAATTTACGAATCGTTCCATACGCAATATTTTGCGCAGGTCCTAAAACAATCGAACGCATGAAATCCCACAATTTCTTTTGGCTATATGCCCCCTCGGAACATGCCTTTCTAAAATCTTCCCATCCCCTTTTAAATATCGGTTCCCGAACCTCTCCATCACTATGAAAAAGATACTCATATTTTGAAAATATATCATCTTCCTCATCTGTATGCTCTTGTTCGTGCGCATTTTGATAAATCCAGGTAAATGAATTAATTTCTTTAATAAACGCTGCCGTATCTGCATCCGGTCCAAACGAGCCATCGTATTCACCGCAGCTCCAATCTTCCTCGTTAAATTGCTTCGGTTCACAGCCAACCTCTTCCACCAAAGAAACCGCAATATGATACAAATCATCCTTCACACGAAACAAACTGTATAACTATTTATGAGAGTGGGCATATCTTGTCAAGCCCTTGCCGCCACAGCGATGCGATAGCAGGCTTTATAAGATGTGTTCAATCTCATATCCTAGCCATAGCAAAAACAATTGTAGATGAAGTGGCTCACTTTGCACCGGACAGGTGGAGTAATTAGAACCAGATTATTCATTTAACCAACACCATATCATTCTTTAATGGGTCGATTTCATTTGCTTTCTTGCGATTCCCATGATAACATTTATTTTGGAGACTAATCGGCTGTCCAATCGTCTGATTATCAACCTCAAACTATGTCCATCATAATTAACAATTACTCTCTACCCACCTGAAAATTTTTAACCATGCACTTTATGCGTTTTTCCATGTCAAATAGCTCTTTTAATTGTTTTCCATTTTCTTGAGTCATATAGTATCCATGTTGCCATTTGATTTTTTTGTAGTTTTTTGCTTCATAATATGTCAATCGTTCATTCTCACCCACATCAAATAACTTGCGTATTCCATCATAGTCAGAATCTATAATGTTTCCTATCAGCAATGCATCTTCTCGCTTTGGATTTAATAGGAATTCCATGTATCTATGAAATCCAGTTCCAACTTCAACAATATTTGGTACTCCATATTCCTGCCAATCCCTCACAAATTGAAGCGCATATTTCTGAATAGGTTGAATGATTTCTGCATTTTTTTCTTCTACTCCATCAATTTCATATTTTACTTTTACTATATTATCTTCTTCGTATAAATATTGTGCCGTTCCAGTGTTTTCAAACATAAGATGTTCCAATACAATAGAATATTGTGCAAACATTTGTTTTTCATAGTTTGTTGCACCAATATCTTCGAGCCACACTCTCACTGATGAATCAAGTTCTTGTAGACATTTTTGTGACGCTGTAAATTGTATGCCTATAATGTTATTGTCAACCAAACTCCCTATACTTCGCTGCGTACTTCCGTTAATGCTATTATTTACAAATAATATTTTTTTATCTATGGCTTCGATTTGATTCAAATATCTTACGAGAAAAACAAACTGTTCCTGCATTTTGCTTTTTTCATGTTCAAGTATCTTGCTAAAAACAGTCTTAAATTCAAGAGTCTTAAAATCCGATTTTTGCACATACCCTGTTGGAAATTCATTTTCCAACAATAACTGTGTTACAAACCTTGGTGATATAAAGAGTAATCGTGCAAGTTCTTCACCAGAATACTCGTCTCTATACGGAATTAACTCTTCAAATTGTTTCACTGTTGGATTTTTGTATAGTGATGGCCAACGAATCATATTTTTATTCAACCTGACATATTCTGTACTAGCATTCTCTTCAGTACAAATTATGTCATACACCAATTTAATCAGATATCCCTCACGTGCCACAAACGCAATCCTATTGGCTTGCTCTTTTTGACTTATTTTTTTCAACCAGGAACAAAAATCAAAGAGCAATGGTCCAATAACACTGTACCCAATACGTGCCTGTATTTTTTCGTGTTCATCCGCTATTGTTCTTAAGTGATTCCATACAAATGTATTTAAAATATCCGTATCCAAAGTATTTCTTTTTGAAAGATAAGGTTCTATATTATTCCGATGTGCCAACCTCTCAAAAGACTGTATTCCGTATCTTCTTGGTGATTCTATATCAGTTTTTTGATTGTCACCAATATGACAAATATCATTCGACTCAATTTTTAAGTCATGTAAAACAACTTCGAACAGTTCACCTGATAATTTTGTTTTCCCACTCTCGCAAGATATAAACAATCGGTCATATTCTGCTCCTATTCTTTGCAAGATTCTCTCAATTGTGTCCCTATCAAGATACATATCCGTTGTTACAACAACTTTTTGTCCACGCATATGACATTGGTTCATAAAATCCACCATAACTTGATTTGCCGAACACGTACTCATCTCTAGAAACTTTTCAATACACTCAAGTTTATTGCAGATTTCACGTGAATAATCTAATTCAGCATATATGCTTTCGATCGTAACCTCTTTGTAATGTGCCTTCTTGCGTGCTAATGCTTCCGCTTTGATTCTGCGCTTTCTAAATCCCCAAACCCGCTTTGAATTTCTTTTGTTGTATTCTCGCTCCACCAAATAAAATATCAATTCCGGTTTAGAAACGGCTCGGCACATTAACGTATCGAATAAATCGATAGAAATATACCTAAATCGTTCAGTTTCCTTCAAAAGTTCCTCTATGCTTAATTGTTGCATTTTTTACTTCTTTCCCACCTTTACTTTAGCTTTCTTTAAAATATTATAAAGAGTATCCATGACAATCTGATTTTTGGTTACTATCTGCAATGCAAAATAAACAATAACACTTACTCCAACCTTCACAAATATTCTGATAAAAATATTGATTTCTAAATTTCTAAACATAAAAAGCACCAATACTATACCGCAACTTCCGATAATGCACTGCACCATCGTCCGAATGCCATTCAAATGTGTATAATACTGTTTTGTAATATGAATATAAATCAAGAATACGGTCGTTTCCGCAATCAATGTTGTTAAAGCTGCGCCATTTTCTTTCCATATTGGAATAAAGATAAAATTCAGAAGCAGATTCACCACTGCACCGATGATAGCACCATCCAAAGTCACCTTTTCTCTTCCATAAGGAATCAAAATTGTACTACTATGCATTGTTGAAAATAAAGCAAAGAAAAGAGAACAACTTAGAATTATCATAGACGGTCCTGCCTCAAGATAATCCTTTCCTGCAATAAAAAAGATAATATCTTTATTCATAAATGCCATTCCAACCATACACGGAATCACAAACGTCATCATCATATTAAAACTCTTTGACAGAAATTCATCACTTTTCTTCTGATTCCCTTGCGCAGCAAGAATCACTGCTCTTGTTTGCAAAACATTACTCAATGCAAGCAAGCATGATTTTACCAAATTATATACTTTGGTTGATACACTGTAAATTCCCACATTATAATCGGTTCCCATGACACCCAACAATGCAGTATCTGTCTTATTGTAAATCATAACAGAGATATAAGCAGAAAACATAAGCAATATTGGTTTCATATGTTTTCTAAAATTGATGTGGAATGTCAATTTAATATCGCAATATTTTTTGCTACAAACAAATTTTATGATGTTCGATCCACTGGATGCAATTACTGTAATAAAAGCATATATATATATATCTGTCCTTTTGTGAACAAACACAAACATTGCTGCAACAGACAGAAGATTAAATATTATGCCCAATATAGCAGTAAAATTATAATCCTCAAAAATAACAAAGAGCCAACTCATACCAATTGTTGTCATAGGAATTGTAACGCTAAAAATCACAATTAATACGGCATATGAATGAAATGTATTCACAACAAATGTCGCCAAATATAATGCGACCATTGCTATCGTATTCGATAACATACTAAGACTAAACAACTCGCTCATCAGATTGCTTAGTTCTTTGTGATTATCTCGAACTTTAGCCCCCTCTCTCTGCCCATATGTTGGAATTCCCAATAGCGCAATGGTTGCAAATATCTCCACGAAATTTTTAGCATAATTGTACTTCCCTAACTGTTCAACGCCAAAAATACGCGATATATATGGAAATGTGATCAGCGGAAAAATAATCGTCGAAACCGATTGTATCAAACTAAACAAGGCATTAATTTTTACTGACTTTTTCTCCAATCCGTTATTCTCCAATCATTGTTTCTGTAGTAACAAACACCATATATAAACCTATAATATTCATAACAATTGGCCAATACAAGCCTTCAAAAAAGAATAGTTCAAAAAAAAGAGCAATTAATCCACTACATCCAAACAAAACATTCTTATCTGTTGTATAAATCACTCTTTTTATTGCATAAATAATCATTTGCAAAAAGAGCAGGAAACCGAACACACCATAATTCATTAATATCGTGATGTACATATTATCAGTCGTTTGCGACCATGCCACCTTATCGCCCATTGTGTTCCAAAAATATATAGGATTTTCTATCATAAAAAAAGAGGCAGATCCGGTTCCTTTTCCAAATATAATCTCAAAAACAGAATTTCCACTAAGACTAGTAAAATAATTTGCTATCACTCCAAGGCGTATTCCCTGTTCGCTTCCTGTAAACATTTGAAGTATGCGATAAACAATACTGTCAATAAAAATTATTATCTTATCGTGAAAGATTCCCATGCATACACTCGCTACCAAAAGAATAATTGCTAAATATATCAGAGAGTTTTTCGTGTAGTTTATTTTTCCACTAAGCAAAGCCCTAAACGTACCATTTTTTATCAAATAAATAATTGTGGAAATCACAATAGCAATCATTGCCATACGAGTTTTTGTACACAATAAATTAATTAAAATCAAAAGTATATATGTGCTTTGCTTATTTTTTGATTTGTAAGGGAAATATAATGCCAGCTCAAAAAAGAATGTCAAGACAATTGCATAACCTATTGGATGACTAAAGATAGAAATAACTCGTCCTTCCGATACCAGATATTGATTTACATAATCTTGATTTCCAAAAAACTTTGTAATGTTGAATCGTGTTATTTCTTCAATCACACCAGCTAACATTAGAATCCAACTAGCCTTTTTTACCCATTTAATTATATGACCACTATTTGCATAATAGCTCGTCAGATATGACGCCCCAAAAGCAAGTACCAGCATGTCAATCAATTGAGTTTTTATATAGACATTTGATTTAAACCCTGTGGCAACCAAACAAAAAAAAGAATTTATTATACCATACACTACAAAACAATTATACTGCTTTACTAGTTTATTTAAATGTAAACCTTTTCCCTTTTTATAAACCAACAACCATGCTATAATACATCCAGCCACTAGCCACATATATGAGCGTCCAATGCTGCCCCCCATTAATATTGATAATATTACAAACGCTATCCAAGCAAAATCTGTTACGCTAATACTCATTTATCATCTTTCACCTTCCCTTAAAAAATATTTTTCCCCATCTCTATCAGTTCCTTGTAGAACAACAATTCTTCCAACTTTCATCGACAGATAGGTCTTATTTAACTCAATCAGCTTTTTCTTATAATCTTCTGTTGCCATAATAAACCTTATTAAATGCCCACACCTCATTCCCTACTACAACTTTTGTCGCAATGCTTCCTGCCACAATTACTATATTTTGCCCAGAGAACATCCCTGTATTAAATTTGATTACGCTCCTACCATGCAGTTATCATCTAATATAATACGCCTACTTTGCCTAAAAGTTGTTCAGCCTTGAGATCAACCAGCCATCCAATGTTAAAAATGTTCACATTTTAAACTCAAAACCTTTTTCGCTTATTTTTTTAGCGGGTATCCCCCCCCATGAAGTATGCGGTTCCTCGATATCCTTGCATACAACTGCATTAGCTCCAATAATCACATTATCCGCTATTGCAACATTTTCAAGAATTTTTACTCCTGGAGCAATATAAACCTCATTCCCACCACGAACGCCTGCACTCACATTAACATCACTCTGAACCACGCAAAACTCTCCAAATTGTGCTGTACCATTCACAATAATAGAGCCATAATGAAATAATGCCAAACCTTTACCAAAACTATTTATTCCAATTTGAATTCCTGTTTTTACACTCAGTTGCTTATAACGGGCATTCAAGAATTTTCTATATATCTTTGAAATAATATCTGATTTGCAATTTGTGTAATACTCTAATTTTCGCATCAGATTCAAATAATTATACGTATAATCCCCAAACAGATGGGCATGGATTTTTTTCTTCTTATTTGCTTGCCTATCAGCTTCCAAATATTCGTAGTATTCAGGCTTGCTATTAATCACTTTATTTCTCCTCCCCAAAAAATTCATCTTCAAGCATCAAACACAGACAATGATACACCGGAAGATGCAGTTCCTGAATCATATAAGTTTCAGTTTGCGGAACTTTAATACACACATCACTCATTTGCCCCAACTTACTGTTCTTTGCACCAGTAAGGCCGATTACTTTCATGCCTTTTGCATGTGCGGTGGTCGCCGCATAGAGCACATTCTTACTATTACCACTTGTCGAAATGCCTAAAAACACATCTCCCGCTTTACCATAGCCATTTACCTGCTGTGCAAAACACAGAAGCGGTTCGCAATCATTCATGTACGCAGTAGACAATGCAGAATGTCCATCCAGCGCAATAGCAGGAAGTGCACCTTGCAGGTTTTCTGCCAAAACAGCCCCAAGCTCTTCATTTTCCTTAATAAGTTTATCTGCAAAATCCAAATCTGGTTTTCTAGGGAGTTTGAAGCCTTTCATCAATTCTCCAACAATATGCTCTGCATCTGCAGCGGATCCACCGTTTCCAGCAACCAACAATTTGCCGCCATTTTTATATGAGTCTGCAAGCAAATAGTATGCTTCTATAATTTCTTTCTTAACGGATTCTAATGTCGGATATCTATCGCAGAGAATCTCAACATGCTTCGCAATGTTTTCTTTTAACTCATTCACTTTCTCTTCCTCCACAAACTCCAATCTTCACAGCAGCCGGCTAACAAATTCGCCCAACGACTTCACTGTTTCGGTCTGTCCATAATTTTCGTCATTGTCGTTCAAAAACACCGTCTTGCATCCAGCATTAATACCAGCTTTAACATCGTTTTCACCATCGCCAATCATCCATGACTGTGACAAATCAATGTTAAAATCCTCCGCCGCTTTGAATAACATTCCAGGCTTCGGTTTACGACAATCACATTCAATCTTCAGTTCCGGACATTCTCCTTCATATCCCTTATGAGGATGATGCGGACAGTAATAAATCGCATCAAGATACGCACCCTTTTCTCCAAGAAGTGTTTCCATTTTGTTGTGAATTCCTTCCAACTCTTCAAAGGAAACTTCGCCGCGAGCTATAACAGGTTGATTTGTCACAACAATAGCAAGATAGCCAGATTCATTGATTTTACGAATCGCTTCAGCAACACCATCAATCAGCGCGAACTCATCTATACTTCTAAGGAATCCAACATACTTGTTGATTGTTCCATCCCTGTCAAGGAAGATTGCTTTCTGCTTATGTTTTAGATTTTTTGCTGAAATTCTTCCTTCCTTGTAATCTTTACATACAGAATAGTACCGATCAGGAGTGCCCATATCTTTGACATACTCAGGGCTATCATAGCAAAACATCTTTCCTGTTCCGGCTAGCGGTTTTAACAACTGGCGGTCCAAATCGACCTTTATGGGCTTACCATCCACACCAGTCTTCCCTACCAAGTCGGCATCAATATTGACAAGCTTCAATACTTCAGAATTGATAACATGCAAGCCAGCATTTACACGATTCCTGTAATACTGCGGACGCTCATCTTCTTTTGCAAGCCATTTTTCAACCGCATCATTCTTGTCAGTAACAATCAGTCCACTGTCATAGGGATGGCTATTCGGATGCGTGAAAAGTGTAACTAATCCACCGTGTTTCTGATGAAAAGCGACAAAACGTTTGAAATCCACATCAAACATCGCATCAGCATTCAGAAGGAGAAAATCTGATGTCAACTTATCCTTAATTTTGAACAACGCACCAGCATTGCCAAGTGGTTCCTTTTCAAAAAAGTACTCAATATGTACGCCAAACGGCTTGCCTGTTGCTGGAGAATTCCCAGAACCATCACCAAAGTAATCCATAATTATATTTCCCAGGTAGCTTACTGTCATGATAATGTCATAAAATCCCTGATCTTTCAGACATTTGATCTCTCGTTCCAACACGGGGATGCCTTCAATTTTTATCATCGGCTTAGGAATATCACTCGCTACAGAGGAAATACGAGTACCTTTTCCGCCTGCCATAATCACAACTTTCATGCCTTTAATCCTTCGGTGTATAGTCTTCCGGTGTATAATGGATTACACGTGTTCCACCATCTTCAAATTTGAACGGAATATAGAGCAAATCACGCATCGCCCACCGAACAGCATCCTGTCGTTCCGGCTGTACATAGAACACAAGGAAACCACCACCGCCAGCACCCAGTAGCTTTCCCCCCAAGGCGCCCGCAGCAATACCCTTTGCATAAAGTTCATCAATGTTATTTGTGGACACCGCAGATCCAATCTGGCGTTTCAGCTTCCATGTGTGGTCCAGCATTCTGCCAAAATCGTCCAAATCCTTTTCTTTGTCCGTCAAGACTTTTTCTGCATCATCCACAAGCGACAGCATTTCTTTTAACTGTGCCGTTTTATCGACTTTACCTTCGGCATTTGCTTTTTGCACATCGAAAGAAAAGCGAGTAAAGCCAGTAAAGAACATCATCAAATTCTGGTTAAGCTGTTTTTTTCTCTCCGAAGAGATAATTACAGGAAGAACTTCATAGCCATCCGCATTGAAGTTGATGCGATTAAACCCACCAAACGATGCTGCAATCTGATCTTGCCAGCCACCTGCTTCCTGACACAAATTTCGTTCCAGATAAATTGCTTCATCAGCCAATTTTTTCTTGTCGGCATATTTGCCTTTCAGCGCATAAAAAGCATTCAGCATTCCAACTGCAAAAGAACTTGAAGTTCCTAAGCCAGAACGCGCAGGAAGATCGGCTTCATATGTAAGACGAATTTCGTGCATATCCAACATCTTCATCGCATTACGAATTGCAGGATGCTGAATATCCTCAATATAGGTCACGCGTTCAGTCTTGGAATAAGACAGTTCTGTTGAATAATCAAAGAACCGTGGTAAGTGGCGCACATTCACATAGCAGTACTTATCAAATGTGGTAGACAAGACGGCACCACCATGTTCCTTAAAAAAGTTCTCCATATCTGTTCCACCCCCAAAAAAGGACATTCGGAACGGGGTCTGTGTAATAATCATTTATTTTCTCCCACACATTTATTTATCATTTCAGAAATTACCCTTTCAGCATATTTTTCAGAAAAACCACTTTCATATAGTTCTCGAATTTTTGGATTAAAATGGTGCTCATCATCGCTTAGATTAAGTGCTTTATGAATTTTCGCTACGAACTCATCCGCAGTATTAGCGCGATAGAATAAAACATCCCAATAGTTTTCTGGAATCTTCTCTTGATACCCCTCATAGCTTTCATTCGAGCCCACAACAATTTTCCCAAATGCCATTGCTTCCGCAACTTTAACCTTCATTCCACCGCCCTCAAATATCGGGCTAATCACAATATCTGCATCACGGTACAGTTCTTCAATACTCTCAATATATCCTTTGATCATGACTCCATTTGGATAATGTTTCTCTCTCAATTTGTCCATTCCACGACCGGCCACTATCACTTCTGCCTCACTCTGTAATTTTGGATAAACCTTATCTATAAACCAATCGATACCATGAACATTTGGAAGATAATAACCGCCAAAGAACAGAATTTTCTTCTTTTTATTAGGATTTTTTCTAAAGAACTCATCCGACAATTTGATATCCATATACACACTAAGCTGCGCTTCCGGCTTTTTTCCATATGCATTAATGAATAATTTTTCTTCCCTATCGCCAAGCACAAAATTTACATCTGCATACTTAGCGGTCAATTTTTCATTAGACAACATTGCGAGCATTACTGGTTTTTTATATATTGGAGCGTTTTTCATCCAATCTCTCGCCAACTTTGCCTTAACATCATGATAATATGCCAACACTGAAATATTGGGATATGATATTTTGATTCTTCGAATCATTTTCCCATAAATAGAGTTGTCAACAAAAATCACGTCTGGTTTGGTTTCAGAAATAATACCTAGGATTTTTCGTATTGAATTTTTATCAATATAAGTCGGATAGCCACGTAAGCAGTTCAATAATAGCGTTATATTATTGTGAACACTCGATATAACGATGTGTTCCTTATTCACGTTATTAGGTTTTGATTTTCCTACAAGAGCAATCAAATCCACATTTCCACTTCCATAAAGATTCTGAAGTGTTTGATAGTGTACCCTTGCAGATGTTTTTGATCCACTACTATCAGTGTAATAAAAGTCAGTTACATATAGCACCCTCATATCTCTTTCATTCCTCTCCATCGGTATTTTACAATCATTTTATTTACCCAGATACTTCTCGACTAAATATCCATATACAGTTTGTTTTCCATTCACTTCTAGCACATACTCATGTTTCCATGACAGCTTTGAAAACACCGTCTTCGTATCTATTAACAACGATGAATTATTCACATAGGAAGCATTCATGCTATGCATTAATGCAAAAACATTTTCATTTGTTGGCTTAATTTCTGAAATTTGCTTAGCTGCAACCGCATCGCGCCTAGAGATGTAATTAATAAAATAATCGAACATCACATAATCTATCGGATGATTTTTATGCATCCAATAGTAATAATGGTACTTCAATGTTTTTTCAATCAATGAATTACCTTTCTTTGCGAAAAAACAGAATGTCGTCCATCGCCCATATGAAGGATCTTTTGTCTTTTTTCCAAAATTCAAGCTGAATAATTCTTCCCTAAAATACTCCTCTGGGATATCATTTGATACAAGTACTGTTGCATCCAACCAAGCGCCACCGTAAAGATATAATAAGTTGAGTCGAATCATATCGCTCAAATGTGTGCGTGATATATACCCTCTCGAAAATTTTTCCATAATAAAATCCGGCAGTTCAATATAGTCATAAAGGTTTTCTTCTGATAAAACTATAACCTGGTGCCCTGCACTATGTTCTTTTATACTTTCTACGCAGCACTTAACGATATCTGGGGCTTTTTCTATTCCTTGGTACCACATCACCCAAATAGGTTCGTTTACAATATTGCTCTTTAATGGTTTCAAATTTATTTTAACGTTCTCGCACTCTCCAGTTTCAACGGTTCTTATCAAGTAATTCTCAATCAACCTTTCGTTAATTTCATTGATCTTCCACGCAATGCGAGAATTACTTTTCAAAGTCACTCTTCTAAGAGATTTAATTGCGAATATATTTACGCCAAATTCCTTCATATACTGAATTTTATCCACTGTATCCTCCTTATAAGAAGCACTTTCTCCCATTATTTTACTTTTCTCATCATAAATTTATATGATTTCACAATAAATCACAGTTGTCCTTTGTTATCATATTAGTGTAGATTTTATCCAGTTGTTTCACTGAACAGGCGATATTGTATTTTCTGATTTGTGAAAGATGTTTTTCTTTATAGAACAGTCGTTCTTGATTAGATTGTCGTCTAATTTCAACTACTGCCTTTGCCCACTGTTTTGGATCATCATCAATGGACTGCCAATTTATATCACCTAAGTCTACTTCTCTCGTAACTTTATCCGAAACGACACATGGCAATCCTGATATTTGCGCCTCTAGCAATACTACTGGAAGTCCCTCATATCTCGATGGAAAAACAAATATATCCATCGCAGAGTAGAGAGCTGTGGGATTATCTGTTTCACCATACAAGATAATACGATCCCTGTATGGATGCTCCTTTACACGAGATTTAATCTTTTCTTCATCCGGTCCGATTCCCACAATAAGAAGAATCGCATCACCTCGTATCGCAGCTACTTCTTTAAATACGTCCAACAAGTATTCCTGATTTTTCTGTTCGTTGATGCGTCCGATATGTCCAATAAGCAGTTGATTTTCTACACCCAATTTATTTCTTACTGCATCTCTGTTCTTTTTAGAAAACGCAAAATCGTCTGTATGAAAACCGTTTGGTAAAACCTCAAAATTATTTTCTCCAAACAACCAGTTTCCCGCTAACCGGCCACAAGCTAGTGCCTTTGTATATACTGTTCTAAAATACGGATTTAACAGCCTATGTACTCTCATATTGGGGCAGGTACTATTATGACTATGAGCGATTCTGTTTTTGACTCCTGCCAACTTTGCAATTGTCAATTCTACGGCCATCATTGAACTACTACCATGGTCGTGTACAATGTCATAATTTCCCGCTCTCAATGCTTTCCATAGTGCAACATAATGTTTCTTAGGATTCCCATGCCGTGACGGAAGAGCCTCTAAATGGATACCATTCTCTAGGCACTCCTTTTCATATTTTTCTGAAATGGGTTTTCCTACAAGAATGGTTAAATCGTACTTGTTCTTATCCAATGCCTTACCGTAATTCATCATCACTGTTCCAATTCCGGTAATACCAAAATGATTTGTGACCATCGCCACTTTGATTTTTTTATTCTTCATTTTCATTATCCTCACAGTCACAAATCCATTGAATTGAAATGTTTAGCGATTGCTTACATTAACATGATATTTTAATTTTCTAACTCTCATAGCAAACGAAATCGCTACCGGACATACCCACATAATGACTGCTCTTAGTTTATTTTGTTTCGATGTCGGCACATATAATGCACTCAAAGCATCTTTTCTTGTCACTTTCAAGCATTTTTTGTACATTTCTGGATATTCTTTTTCTACCCTAGCAAGAACACACATGTCGTAAAAATCCGAGTGTGTTCTCCAATTTGCGTATGTCCACGCTGCATCAATTCTCTTTGAGTGAATCTTCAAATTCTGTTTAATTACATCCAAAGCCCATAATCCACATTCGCACTTTTTAATCGAAAACTTTGTCATTGCGCTCGTTGGATTATCGCGGCGATAATAATAAGTTTTTCTTTTTCCTACAACAACTTTATCAGCTTTCTGAAAAACTGCTACATTAAAGTTAAATCCTTCTCCTATAAATATTTCTGGAATAAAACGGACATCCTCTAAAAAATCTGCTCTGAACAATTTGCAATAGCATCCAATCGGAACTCGATAGCATAAAATGGCTTCTACTGCATCTTCACCATTCCAAGTTGTAATTTCATCGTTCTTAACTTGTTTTTCATCAAAGTTTCCAAACATTTGTGTTGTCAGTGCAATATCAGCATCATTCTTGATCAGCTGCTCCAGCATATATTCAACATAGTCTGGCATCACATAATCGTCACCATCAACAAAACAAATAAAACCACCACTTGCTATTTCCATTCCAGAATTCCGAGCAGCACTTACGCCACCATTGCTTTTGTGAAGCACTTTTACTCGATCGTCCTTTTGCTTCATCTGGTCGCATATTAAGCCAGAATTATCTGTTGAGCCATCATCAACCAAAATAATTTCTATAAAGTCCCATGTTTGCGACAGAATAGATTCCACACACTTTTCCAGGAAAGGAGCCACATTATATACTGGTACAATAACAGACACCTTATAATTTTCTTCTGTTACTCCCCCCCCCCACTTTTTGAGGAGTCTAACTGCTCCAGCCGGAATCACAGCTTTTAGCCGTTCTTTTGGCTGAATACCAACTTTCAAGTCACCCATAAAATTATCCTCATCAATTTTCTCGTAAAATGTATTTCTCTCATTCGGCCTCATACTCGGCTTTATGAGATTTCCTTGCTTTACCATTCCCTCCTCCAGCGTTGCCTCTTCCACTTCTGCAAGAACCCGCATCATTTCAAAGAGCTTTTGGCCTTTTTCGGTATTTACAAATACACTGGACACGCCCTTTGGAGAATAGAAGTTCGGATGGTTCTTTGCACTTCCCCAGAAATCACCCACTGTCAAATCTCCCACACGGCTCGTATTCGCATAAGCACACTGATAACAGCTCTCCCTATAGCAGTCGCCATCCATAAAATGTTTTCCATAGCGATCAAGGGAGAGTGTCTTTGTCTTTGTCTTTGTCTTTGTCTTTAGCAGGTATTGTGTTCCCCAACCTCTCTTGTCTTTGGAACGGAAGTTGAAATAGATTACTCTGCCAGCCATCTGCTTGTTCTGGTATTCCAGATACTTTTTGAAGAACTTCGGCGAAGGCACACCGTGGCAAATCAAATCAACCGTATATAAATTTTCTGGATTGCCACCCAAAAAAGCATACAGGCCTGCAATCTGGCAGGGAGTTCCTGTAAAAAGTACCGTTTTCCCCTCTGACAAACGCTGTTTGACCTTTGTGTAGCTATCTTTCGGGTCAGACTGAACATACTTAGAGGACTGTAGTTTCTCTCTTTCTGCTTCATCTGTCACTTCAATGTGACTTACTGCCAGCTGCTCGTCATAGGCAGCACCATAAACCACACCGCCCATTTGCAATATAGTTTTCGCTGCACTATCCGCCGCACCGCCAGATGCAGAGCGCATAATATCCACATCATTTTTATTGCGCCACGCCCAAACTTTATGTGGCTCATTCCGATGAAATTCCGTATTTTCTACTGGACACTTTTTCAAGCACACCTTGCACTCAATGCAGCTTTTTTCATCAACAGACGGATACCAAAATCCCTCTTTGTTTTCTACCATAGAGATACAGTGTTTTGGGCAGCTTTGCTCACAGCTTTTACATCCCACACATTTCTCTTTTATCCTCGATATGTTCTCCATTTTATCCCTCTAAATTTTTTCTCAGATACTCCTTCGCCACTTCTCTATGTGCTTTCAACTGCTCATCAACTTTCGCGTAATCAATCGCCTTTTCATTGATGTTTTCTGCATCTTCAATTTTCGTTGTCATCCGATTGGCCAGTCTCAGTCGCTTTAGCAAATCGCTCAACTTTTCTTCATTACCATAGCTGTTACCTACACTCTTGCGAATCAATGTTGTAAACGGCCGATGTGTGATCACCGAGAAGATGCTACCGTGGAAGGTATCGGTAATAACTTCTTCTGCATTTCTGAAATAGGCCAGAACCTCAAAGGGTGAGCAGTCCACGAATCGGTCTGCGCATTTTTGGATACCACCAATTGCATATACCTTCAAATTCTTTTTCTTTGCATAAGCAGCAATCCAATCTGCCTCATCATTGGAAATGCGGCCTGCATACGCGTACAGAATCAAATACTTCTCATTAGTCTGAACCCGTGGGATTTTGTCGCAGCAGTTCATGTAATCATAGGTCAGAACCGGATCCAGATTGTACACTGGTTCTTTCCCAGTGAGCTGCTCTACAATAGTTCCTGAATTAGTATCTCGTACAGAAATCGCGTCAAACTTCTTCAACAAAGCTCCGACTTCATTGGCCTTTTTATACTTTTCCAGCTTTATTAATGTTGTATTGCCGAAAGACGCTGCATAAGTGATAAGTTTCTTCGCATGGTTATTTTTTCCAAACAATTCTGGCGAATAACCCACATTGGAATTTTTTTGAATACAGTTAAAAACCTCGTCACTGCCAATCACAAGACAATCCACTGTCGGATTGTAGTTCATTTCATCCGTAATTCCTAAAAGTGGCATATACTTTTGAGCGAAAGACTGTTTATATCGGATGAACGATAATTTGTGTGCAAGAGGAGCCCGATACTGAAAGGTTTCCAGCCCCTTTTCTATCTTTCGGACAACCTTATTTTTACTATCTGCATTTTCTGTAATTACTGGAGCACCTACATGGTAGTCCACAAATTCCACATTACAGCCAACTTCCTCCATTAGCTGCTTCAATGCATATGCCTGCAAAAACGACCCGTAGTTTGCAATGCGCTGCATCGACATGATTCCGACTTTTTTCATCCATTCATCCTCAATACAGTTCTTTTACCAGTTTCTCAAGTTCTTCATTAAACTTGGCATTGTTACTGCTCATGCCATGTCCCATACCTGCAACAATCTGATCGTAGTTTGTTATGATGTCTCCCAATGTTTCAATATCTTCTACCGGGATAATCGTTCCCATTCTCTGAGCCACGTTTCTCGCAAATTCAACCTGATGGTCATTTACATGCTCATTGAACTGATGCTGGCGTGGAACAACAATCGGAGTTTTTCCAATCTGTAGCGGCATAATGAAGCTGGCCGGTCCTCCATGCGTAATCACAATATGAGCATCTTCCACATTCTTAACCATCTGTTGGTATGGAATCAATTTACTCCACTGACAATTTTTCGGTTCATATGTACTAAATCCCGTCTGGATAAAAACATCATCCTGTATTGTTCCGTTTCCTTTTAATTCATCAATTTTTTTCACCAGACGGTTAAAAGGCTGCTCATGCGTCCCCACAGTTACGAAAATCATAATTTCTCCATTCTAAAAAATACTACCAAAATTGACTGCCTTTGGATATACTTTCTTCATTTCTTCCCACTGTACAATAAACTTGTCAACAATCGGATAAACCATCTTTCCTGTCATTGTAGGTTTATCTATACGATCAAACACTTCAATGTAAATCAACTTTGCCCCCATCATCTTACCCAGATAGAAGAACGGCACAGCTACAGCAGCACCGGAAGAAATAATCAAATCCGGTTTTTCTTTTTTCAAAACTCTGATTGCAAGAAACGTATTGCGAATCAAATTTTTGATATTACGATTTGTTGGAAAATAACATGGATACATCTTCTCATCCTTAAGAAGGCTCCTCGCATCTTCTTTATCAAACGTTACCCAGAAACGATTCTTATCCTTCCAAAACGGTTTAAGCATATACAAGTGCGTCAAATGCCCTCCTGAAGAACCCACTAAGCAAATTTTAAGATTTTTTTTGTCTGTCACATGCTTCATCTTAGATAACTCCCGCTCACATCGCACCTTCATGTCTCAGCACGACTCCCACTGTTTTGCACAATATTTTCACATCAAGTCCCAGGCTCCAGTTCGCAATATAACTGCGATCAAGTGCTACCACCTGTTCAAAATCCGTAATCTCACTGCGCCCACTTACCTGCCACATCCCGGTGATCCCAGGTTTGATTGCCAGGCGGCTTCTGTGGTGCAACTCGTATTTCACCCACTCATCTTCCGTTGGTGGACGTGTACCTACCAGAGACATATCCCCTTTGAGCACGTTCCAGAACTGTGGAAACTCATCGATGGACCAGTCGCGGATCTTATTTCCAAGCCCCTTTTTTATCGTTCCGTCCGGCAGACGCCTGCTGCCGATGATGCGCGGGTCAAAATCCAGTTTAAACATCATTCCGTCCGATACACGGTTTTCTGCGGCAAGTGCTGCTTTGCGCTCCTCCGCATCCAGATACATACTGCGGAATTTATAGCACGTAAACTTCTTGCCGTTCTTTCCAATCCTGGTCTGTCCGAAGAAGATCGGGCCGGGCGATTCATGATAGATCATCGGTGCAAGGATCAGAAACAGAATTCCTGTGAGGATGCAGCCGATGATGCCTCCAAGAATATCCATCAGCCGTTTGAGAAACAGTTCCCAGGTACTCACGGTACGGATGCTTGTAGTCAGCACCGTGTATCGTCCCAGTTTTTCCACAAACTGTTTGTTCGCCGCCAGCTCCATCCGGTTGGCAAGTTTCAGATGTACCGTTACTCCCATTTCCGTCAGCTGGTCGATCCATCTGTCTACCCGCGGATCATCAGGCTGCAGATCGATAAATACTTCATCCACCCATGCATGGCACAAGTAATCCATAACAGATTCTCCCTCTGCCACAAATGGGATGTCCCCCAGTTTTTCGGGAAGTGTTTTCTTTTCATTGACATCGATCACAGCGATTCCTCGAACCTGAAACAGTTCATAGCTGTGATGTTGGATATCTTCCCGCACCTGTGGAAGATTGGCCCAGTCTGTCAATATCACGATAGAATTCTTTCTTCCAAGCCGCAGATTCCGCAATACATGCCGTTTCCATAGAATTCTTGTCCCATAACTGATTATAGCATAAAAGATAGCGGTCAGAAACAGTGTAATACGAGAAAAATCACCCGCATCTTTCACAAAGAACAGATAAAACACGGCAAACAGTATCACCAGGCTGACCTGACGCATGGTTGCCGCCAGTTCTATGAGCAGTCCACGTTTCAGTACGTTCTTACATGTATTTAAAAAGAACATCATGCATACATCGATCAGGATCAACACGATGGAAAGGTTTCCATACACGGAATTGGAATATAAATTCAGGTTCCGGTGTCTGACGAAATACGCCAGGAAAAAAGAAACCTGCAGACACAGAATGTCCAGTATCACAAAATCAATGTGTTTGATCCAGCTGTTTTTTGCTTTTTGATACATGATGTCTCCTTTCTTTCGTTTTTATGATTCTTATTACTTTTGTTCATTCCCATTTTTTTCTATAGAAAAGGGCACAGCAGAATCAACTCTGTGCGCCCTTTTCAAGAACCCGAGATTATTTAGAAACTTTCTTTACGGTTCCTTTGAATCCGGCTTTCTTCAGCTGAGCCTTGAATGCTTTCAGCTGCTTTGCAGACATACCGGAAACCTTGATTGTCATCTTTTTGGTGTCTACACCCTTAAATGCAGTCTTGTCAACCTTTACGGAAGCAGACTTGATGACGATTGTCTTTACAGACTTTGCACCTGTAAATGCCTGAGCGCCAATGGTCTTGATGCTGGCTGGAAGTGTAACAGTTGTAGCTTTTGTAGCATTTG
The DNA here is from genome assembly GCF_003462365.1 of Roseburia sp. TF10-5. Lineage (NCBI taxonomy): Bacteria > Bacillati > Bacillota > Clostridia > Lachnospirales > Lachnospiraceae > Roseburia > Roseburia sp. TF10-5. The sequence continues at coordinate 22,607 of NZ_QTYW01000012.1, forward strand.
CAAAAGCCTTTGCTCCAATTGCTGTAACCTTGTAAGAGACTCCATCTACAACAACCTTAGAAGCTACTGTAACACTCTTCTTTGTTGTCTTTGGTAAAGCCTTTACGGTTGCTGTACCGTTTGCTGCGGTACTTACCTTTGCGCCATTATCAGCCTTGACGTTTGTCTGTTTTTCCGGAGCTGGAGCTACGGTTGCAGAATCTGTTGCAGCATAAGCAGTACAAACAGATCCAAACATCATAGTAGCAGCGGTAATACCTACCAGCACCTTCTTGATTAATTTGTTCATTGGGATATAATCCTCCTTCCCTGATTATTTATGTGAAAACCCTTTCGGGGAATCACCTACTTCTGCTCTGTGCCATAGCCATAATATCCATGTTTTCCATAGTAGCCATAGCCTTTTCCATAATAACTCTTGCCATAGTAGTTGCCATATTTGTGATAATATCCATTTGCAGCGCCTTTGGCACGGCTGAGTGCAATGCCGACAACCGGACACCCGGCACGCTCCAACTGGCGGATCGAATTACGAACCATTGCCTTTGGCGTTTCTCCTGCGCGGACAACCAGCAGTGCGCCATCACACAGCGAGCCAATCTTTTCTCCATCCGATACCAGATTCAATGGTGGAGCATCAATAAACGTATAACGATAATTTTCATCCAGTTCCTCAAATGTACTTGCCAGTTTCTGTCCTTCGAGAAGCATGGACGGGTTAATAATATTTTCTTTATTCGGAAGGAGATCTCCCGCTCCGATATTGGTACGCAACACATATTTGTCCAGCGTATCGTCACTTGCCAGATAATCGGAAGTTCCCAGAATTTTTCCATTGTCTTCCCGGACAATCTGATATTTGTCAACCATAACACTCTTGCGCAGATCCATGTCCACAAGAATGCTCTTGCTGCCGGCTTCTGCCATCTGCCGCCACAGCTGCATGGCAATAAAACTTTTTCCCTCATCCGGAGCGCTGGATATCACCATGATTTTTTTCACTTTGCTTCCAAGAAAGCTCACATTGACGCGCAGACGGTTTAGTGCTTCCTCTACCGCATACGGAAGTTTCGGCATATTCTGGACAGTCGCACGGTTTTTCGGTGTAAATTCCATTACTTTTTCTTCCTTCTTTTCTTTTTCTCTTTACTGATCGCTTTTTCTACCTCATCAGAAATTTCTTCGATATCCCCCTCCGGAATAACGGTAAACGGCATGATACCAAATTCTTTTTCGACATCCTCTGCCGTATTTAAGCTGTCGTCCATAAGCATACGTACCACGAAGATCACGGCTACAAGAAGCATTGCAACAACCGCTCCGAGAATAATATTTTTGGCAAGGTTCGGCGAACTCGGTTCATCTGGAACCACTGCATATTCCGCAATGGTCGGCTGTGCATTCTCAGATGCATTCATAACTTTCGGAATGTAGGTTACCGCTGTATCTACAAGTTCATTGACCATCGACTGTGCAAGTTTTGGATCATTGTCCTCCACCGACACGGCAAGTAACCGTGAATCCCCGACAACTGAAATATCTACTTTTTTCAGCAGATCTTCATATTCCATATCCAGATTCAGGTTATCAATAACTTCATTGAACACGGGACGGATTTTGATCAATTCGGTATAGTCCTGAGAAAGGGATGTTCCGATATTGAAATCCGACAGATCAAGCACACTTCCACTGGATGCGGAAATCATATACATTTTTGCAGTTGCCGTATATTTTGGTGTGATCAGAAAATGTGTGATGGAGCCTGCAATCACTCCCCCGATCACAAATGCGAGAATCAGCCATACCAGCTTTGCCCGCAGCAGATAAAAAATTTCAAGCAGATCAATTTCGGTTTCTTCGCTGTTCTGCTCTGTCAGTTGGTTTTCCTGGTTCATTCGTTACTTTCCTTTCTCTTGCACCAGTGGATACAGTTGTTTCATGGATGTCTCCAGTGAATCTTCATCCATATAAAACTCCCAGTGCTTTTTCCCATCGTGCAGCTTTTCTCCAATTTTGGATGTACCGTCGATTGTGATAATTCCTTTGTCTGTATATCCCTGCATATCCTTTAACAGGGCAGTTAGATCATTCATCTTAATATCTGTCGTCGCATACGGGCGCAGCCGGTCATATAATTTCACGGTCGCATTGACATCCCCCGCATTCTGTTTTTTTATCTTTTTCATGAATGCGTTTAAAAAGATCTGCTGGCGGCGCATACGCTGCGTATTGCGATCGTCATCCATGGCATACCGGGACTGCATGAGCAGTTCTGCCTGCCGGTCCGTCAAGGTAAGCGTTGCACCTTTCTTCATAGCCGGATCCAGCTTGGTCATATCATCTTCCAGTGTAACGGTTACTCCCCCCACCTCATGATTCAGAAGTGGCATCGCATCCATTTTTAATGCATAGTATCCATCAATAGGCAGACCGCCAAGCATTTTTGATACGGTCTCCACCGTATTGCCGCAGCTTGCAGCCTTGTCCTTTCCATACCAATGTGCCGTGCAAAGCTGCATCTGTGCACTGGCATTAGCGCTTCCGTCTTGCAAAAGCATTGGCACTTCAGTGATGGTGTCCCGGTTCAGCTGCAAAATTCCATATGTTTTTTCTTCTTCATCCACGACAACAAGCATCAGTGCATCTGCCATCGAGCCATGATATTCTTCTCCTTCGGCATCTTCGTTTCCGCTTTTGTCGGTTCCGATAAAGAGATACGTCTGAACCGGATGGGCAAATTTCCAGGTCTTTTTATGTAGCTTGATCGAGACGGTTTTTTCTTGAAATTCTTTCCAGACACGCTGCGTTTCATTTTCTGTGGCTGCCTGCTGGATACGCACGTCGTGCCGATCCATCCCACGGATGATAAAATATACAGCAATGATTACAAGTACGGCAATGATAATTTCTATAACTGCACGCATGGTTTTCTTTTTTTCGCTCACTGCAGTACCTCCCTGGTCAGGCGATCCGTTTTCTGGAGGAACGCTTCGCCAAATCTCTTTGCAAGCACGATGCGCCCCTCGGCAAGATTTGGATGCCGGGTATCCATGTTGTGACAATCACTGCCAAGAATAATGGTTGTGGCTTCTTTTGCAAGCTGAAACGCTTTATGCCTCTTTTTCCAGTTCAGAAATACGCCTGCATTCATCTGCTTGTATAACGGAAGTTCCATGACGGCATCCCAGATTTCTTTTTTCTTCTGGAATTCGTAATAACGCTCAATATGGGCAAGGACAACTTTCAGTTTCTGGTGTCGTACCAGTTTCTCCACATCTGCATAAATGGCAGAATTCCACTGGGCAAACGGCATTTCCAGAAGAAGTGTCTGTGTTCCTTCCACACAAAGCTTCGGGATCATTCCAGCACTTCCGATTCCCTGAAAGTAATAAACTTCCGCTGCCAGATGCAGCTTCTGATCCAGATTTGTCTCTGCCATTTTCGTTTTCAATTTTTCATAGCTGCACTGTCTGCGCAATAAGAATTCCTCCACAGAATCCTTCTGTGCATAAAAATGGGGAGTTGCTACGATTTCATTAACCTGCTGCTCCCTCTGCGCTGCTAACATTCTTAGTGACATTTCTACATTCCGGCTTCCGTCATCTATTCCCGGAAGAATATGTGTGTGAAAATCAATCAGCATTTTTTATGATCCATAATTATTTCATAATCATATTTGTTTGTAACAACAGATATTTTACCTCATGTCTTTACCCTTTCACAGTACGTTTACACGCGAAAATTGGCGAATTTCCCCGTTTTTCCGTTTGTAAACGCACAAATACTCAAGTCCTAAACGCACCTATATTTTACGTTTGAAAAGTGTTTATTATATTTTAATAACTGATACTATCTTTATATAAGAAAATTTGGAATTTTGGGGAATAAAGAGGATTACGAAATGAATAAGAAACGGGAACCTTATGATAGAATTGCAGTTGGCGAACGGATTCGCCATAAGCGGATACAACTTGGACTCTCACAGGATGAACTGGCGGTGCGGATCAATCGGGCAACAAAATACTGTTCCGATATTGAACGCGGGATGTGTGGTATGTCTGTGGAAACCATGCTGGCGATTGCCAAATCGTTAGATATGAATTTAGATTATATGATGTTTGGAGAAATCTCTGAAACAGAGCGGGAATGGCAACAAAAAGATGCAATGACACTGATCCACATAATCGAAAAGGCGCCCGCCTCCCAAAGAAATTATGCGATACGCCTTCTCAAACTATTTATTGCTGCAACTGGGAATTCGCCTACATAGACCCGTTCTTCTTCACGACTTCCGGTACCGTCCGGAAAAGTATTTTCACATCCAGTCCCAGACTCCAGTTTAAAAAGTCCATAAAAGAGGGAGGATATTCCCATGAAATACCCTCCCTTTTATTTCCATTTTCACTTATCGATACTCTGCAAGATTAATACGGATCAGAGCCTTATGCAATGCAAATTCCGCGCGCTTTAGATCCAGATTGTCATTTCTGTTGTGAATCCGCTCCTCTGCTCGCTCTCTTGCGGCTTCCGCGCGCTCCAGATCAATCTCTTCCGGCCATTCTGCCAGTTCTGCCAGAAGTGTTACCTTATCTCCCAGAATCTCGGCAAATCCGGCATGCACTGCTGCCACCTGTTCTTCATCCCCATGATGGATCGTGACAAGCCCCGGTTCCAGTACCGTTGTAAGTGGAATGTGATCACGGTATACACCGATCTCGCCGGATTCCGTATTAAATTCCAGCAGATCCGCAGTTCCCTTATAAAAAACGCGGTCCGGCGTGATGATTTCTACATCAAATGTCTTTTCCATCTCTGTTTCCTCCAGCCGGCACACACATTACCCTGCATATGCCGCCTTTACCTCATCAATTGTTCCGGCATTCAGGAAATAACTTTCCGGCACGTCATCCAGTTTTCCATCCAGAATCTCACGGAATCCGCGGATGGTCTCTTCCACCGGAACATATTTGCCTTCCAGTCCGGTAAACTGTACTGCCACGGAAAACGGCTGCGACAGGAATCTTTGTACTTTACGTGCCCGGCTGACAACAAGCTTATCATCCTCCGACAACTCATCCATACCGAGAATTGCGATGATATCCTGCAGTTCTTTATATTTCTGCAAAATCTCCTGTACTCCACGCGCAACCTTAAAATGTTCTTCCCCGACAATTCTCGGGTCAAGGATACGCGAAGTAGAAGCCAGCGGATCCACAGCCGGATATATTCCAAGTTCCACGATGGAACGATCCAGTACCGTTGTGGCATCCAGATGTGCAAACGTTGTGGCCGGTGCCGGGTCTGTCAGATCGTCGGCCGGCACATATACCGCCTGTACAGAAGTGATAGATCCGTTCTTTGTGGATGTAATCCGCTCCTGTAGTGCCCCCATCTCGGTCTGTAAGGTCGGCTGATAACCTACTGCGGACGGCATACGTCCGAGCAGGGCAGACACTTCCGATCCTGCCTGTGTAAAACGGAAAATATTATCAATAAATAACAGAACATCTTTTCCGCCTTTATCACGAAAATATTCTGCCATCGTAAGTCCGGTAAGTGCTACACGCATACGTGCCCCTGGCGGTTCGTTCATCTGTCCGAACACCATGGTTGTCTTATCGATAACTCCCGACTCTTTCATTTCATAATACAGATCGTTTCCCTCACGGGTACGCTCTCCGACTCCGGTAAATACCGAATATCCACCATGCTCTGTAGCAATGTTATGAATCAGTTCCTGGATCAGCACGGTTTTTCCTACACCGGCTCCTCCAAACAATCCGATTTTTCCACCTTTCTGATACGGGCAGAGCAGATCGACAACTTTAATTCCTGTCTCTAACATTTCCTGGGAAGTTGCCTGTTCCTCAAACGAAGGTGCCTTCCGATGAATCGGCCAGTGCTCCTTGGTCTGCGGAGGTGCAATTTCATCGATTGGCTCTCCCAGCACATTAAACAAACGGCCAAGTGTTTTTTCTCCTACCGGTACCGAAATCGGTCCTCCCGTCGCTATAGCATCCATACCGCGGACAAGTCCGTCCGTCGGTCCGAGTGCAATACAACGCACGGTATCATCCCCCAGATGCTGTGCTACTTCAACGATCAGTTCTCCGCCCTTTTTTAAAGGAATACGGATTGCATCATTGATCTCCGGAAGATGTCCTTCCGGAAATTTGATATCGAGCACGGCACTGATCACCTGCGTGATCTTTCCTATTGCTCCTTTATTTTCCATGTTTCTTCTCCTTTATTACGTCACTCTATCGCATTTGCTCCCGCAATAATTTCCGTCAATTCCTGTGTGATAGATCCCTGTCTTGCACGGTTATATTTCAGGGAAAGATCCTCTATCATATCTTCCGCATTGCTTGTTGCGGAATCCATGGCCTGCATGCGGGCACCGTTTTCACTTGCCACGGCTTCTACCAGTGCCCCATAAAACAGACTTGTCACATATTTTGGAATAATCTGATTCAGAGCCTCCTGTTCGTTTGGCTCATAATTCATAAGAATTTCTCTGGAAGACTTTTCCTCCGAAGATTCACTTACTTCCACCGGAAGCATACGGATCAGCTGCGCTTCCTGACTAACGGTATTTTTAAAATGCGTATATGCCAGATAGATCTCTCCTATTTTTCCTTCCGCGAAATCGTCGAGCACTCTCTTACAGAGTGCTGCGGCATCCGGATATGTCGGATTTTCCATAATTTCCGAGGCATCTACCTCGATGTGATATCCTTTTCGCTCCAGTATCTCAATTCCTTTTCTGCCAACTGCATAGATCACGACATCCTCTTTGGCAACATCATCACTTTCTGTGATCAGTTTCACCACATTCGCATTATATCCTCCTGCAAGTCCACGATTCGAAGTCAGTACAACGATCGCTTTCTTTTTGGATTCCCCGCTTCTTAAGTATGGATGATCCATATTGCCGCTGTGTGCTAAAATGGAACTTACCGTCCGGTACATATACTGAAAATAGGGATCTGTCTGTTCTGCCCGCCCTTTGGCTTTCTGGAGTTTTACGGTAGAAACAAGTTTCATGGCTTTGGTAATCTGCTGTGTGCTCTGGATACTTCCTTTTCGTCTTTTTATATCCCTCATAGACGCCATGTGTTATCACCCCCTGTTATCATACCCTCACGCCAGGTATTCTTTTTTCGTTTCCTGAATAGCTGCTATCAGTTTCTGCTCTGTCTCCTCATCGATCACCTGCGTCTCTGTAATCTTTCCGGTAATCTCCGGATATCTGGTATCAATAAGTTCGAGTAACGCATCCTGAAAATGCAGAATTTCCTCTACCGGAATGTCCATAAGATACTTTTTCACTGCCGCATAGATGATAACGATCTGTTTTGCAACCGGCATCGGCTGATACTGCGGCTGTTTTAAGATTTCTTTTAATCGTTCTCCCTGTGCCAGTTTCTCACTCGTGTCTGCATCCAGTTCGGAACCGAACTGTGCAAATGCAGCCAGTTCCCGGTACTGTGCCAGTTCTGTACGGATAGGCGCCGCAATCTTTTTCATCGCCTTGATCTGTGCGGCTCCTCCTACACGGGAAACGGAAAGTCCCGCATTGATTGCCGGGCGGAAACCGGCATTAAACATCTCCGTCTCCAGATAAATCTGCCCATCTGTGATAGAAATCACATTGGTCGGAATATATGCAGATACATCTCCCGCCTGCGTTTCAATGATCGGTAATGCCGTCAGGGAACCTCCTCCCAGTTTGTCCGACAGACGTGCCGCACGCTCAAGCAGACGTGAATGCAGGTAAAAGACATCACCCGGATAAGCCTCACGGCCCGGTGCACGCTTTAACAGCAGCGACAGGGTCCGGTATGCCATGGCATGTTTGCTCAAATCATCGTAGATAACAAGTACATCTTCGCCATTCTCCATCCACTCTTCGCCGATTGCACAGCCGGAATACGGAGCAAGATACTGCAAAGGCGCAAGTTCACTTGCCGTAGCCGCAACAACGGTTGTATAACTGAAAGCTCCATACTCTTCGAGTGTCTGAACAATATTGGCAACGGTAGAAGCTTTCTGGCCGATTGCCACATAAATACACTTTACCCCCTGCCCTTTCTGATTAATAATGGTATCAATTGCAATCGCGGTCTTTCCGGTCTGACGGTCTCCGATGATCAGTTCTCGCTGTCCTCTTCCGATCGGCACCATGGAATCAATGGCTTTGATACCTGTCTGCAGTGGTGTATCCACTCCCTTTCGGGAAATGACACCGGATGCCACACGTTCTACCGGACGGTATTTATCCGTTGTGATCGGTCCCTTTCCGTCAATCGGCTGTCCGAGCGCATTCACAACACGCCCGAGCAGTGCATTTCCTACCGGCACTTCTACCACACGTCCGGTTGTTTTAACGGTATCTCCCTCATTGATATTGTGCTGACTTCCGAGAAGTACCGCACCGACATTATCTTCCTCCAGGTTCAGTACCATACCGTATACCTCTCCCGGAAATTCTAACAATTCTCCCTGCATCGCATTTTCCAGTCCATGGATACGTGCAATGCCGTCCGCCACCTGAATGACGGTTCCCACATCTGCCACTTCCAGCTGGGAAGCATATCTTTTGATCTGCTCCTTAATGACAGAACTGATTTCTTCTGGTTTTAAATTCATGGAGCGCACTCACCTACTTTCAATTGTATACGTTCTAAGTCTCTTGTCAGATGTTCCAGTCTGGTCCGGACACTGCCGTCCACAACACGGTCCCGGATCCGGATGACCATGCCTCCGATCAGTGCGGGGTCCGTGGTATAATGTATCTCAAACTGAACGTACTTTGTCGTGTCGAGCAGCTTTTGTTCCACCGCCTGTTTCTGTTGCGGTGTCATTTCCATCGCCGATGTGACATAGGCAGTACCTATTTTTTTATACTCTTTGACACGGTCAATAAAATAAGTGAATACCTGATCTGTCTCCTTATAATGCCCTTTTTGTACAAGCATCCGAAGCAGTCCCACCAGTTCATCACCGATACGTCCTTTGAAAATATCCTCGATCAGTCTGACTTTTTCTTCTTTTTCGATTTTGGGATGATTCATCAGGCGGGTCAGTTCTGTATTTTCACGCAGAATCTGTGCAACAGCCTGCGCCTCTTCATATAATGGATCCACCATATGTTCTTCAACCGCCAGCGCAAACAAAGCATCCCCATATGTTTTGGATACTAATTTTGCCATGTCGATTCACCCATTTCTTTTAATGTTTCATCCACAAGTGTGCTCTGAATCTCTGCGGTAATGGAAGATGCCACAACTTTCTGTGCCATCAGGGATGCCACAGTGATCATTTCCTGTTTCATGTCATTCATGGCATGCTTCTTCTCCAGAAGTGCCTCCTCCTGTGCATGTTTTACAATGCGTGCAGCTTCTTCCTTTGCCTCATTGACAATGCGGTTCTGGTTCTTTAACGCCTTTTGTCTGGCATCTGCCAGAATCGTTTCCGCTTCCTTGTCAATTTCTTTTAACTTTGCCTCATACTCCGCTTTCAGCGCTGCTGCTTTTTCTTTGTCGGCGCTGGCCTCATCCAGTTCCGATGAAATGTGATCCTGACGGTCTTTTAAAAGTTTCCGCGCGGGATTAAACAGCAGATATGACATCAGCATATAAAGGAAAAATACTGCAATTGCCAGCAGGGCAGCATCAAAGAGCAGCTGTGGATTTAAATCAAATAAAAATTCCTGTGCAGCTAACACTCGTTTGCCCCTCCTTTATCCAAGCGGATGTACAAAAAGTAAAAGCAGTGCGACAACAAGACCATACAGACCTGTCGTCTCTGCAACTGCCTGACCTAACAGCATGGTGGACATAATCTGTCCCCTTGCTCCCGGATTACGTCCCACGGCTGCTGCGCCGTGTCCGGCTGCGATACCCTGTCCAATACCAGGTCCGATACCTGCAATAACTGCAAGTCCTGCACCGATAGCCGAACATGCTCTGATTAAATCCTGTCCTGAAATATTCATAGTAAAATCCTCCTTAAATTAAATACTTGTTTTGATACAAGGAGCAAATCGCATGAGAGTTCCGCTTACGCGGAAGCGATTTGCGTAGGAAATGCATCTTGAGGATGCATTTCAGTCTCCACACGCCTGCGACACATAAGTCATTGTGAGCATACAGAATACATACGTCTGGATTGCTCCGGAAAACAGATCAAAATATACGTGCAGTGCTGCCGGCCATGCCGTTGCAATTACCCCAAGCAAACCGTATACCAGTGCCATGATTACGGTTCCTGACAACACATTTGCAAACAGACGCAGCGACAATGAGATCGGTATTGCAATCTCACTGATAATGTTGATCGGCGCCCAGAGTGGAAGCCATGGCGGAAGCGGTGAACACATACCTGTCCATATTTCTTTCAGACTCTGGTGTTTTGCCTTGTTGAAACGGATCATAAAAAATGTGATCAGTGCAAGTGCAAGCGTGGTTCCGTAATCTGCCGTCGGCGGGCGCAGGCCAAACAATCCAGATATGTTACTCATCAGTATAAAAATAAAAATCGTGCTGATATAGTTGACGAATCTGGGTGCCCACTTTCCCATGGTGGAATCCACCATTCCGTCTAATTTTTCTACAATCAGCTCGATTATATTCTGAAAAGTATCCGGTTTTTCGGTGGCATGCTTTAACTTGCGATTGGCAATCACAGCAAAAATAACCATTACTGCCATAACAATCAAAATACATGCGTGGCTGTCGGTGATCCAGACTTCCTGACCAAATACTTTTACTTTAAAAATTCCATGAATCATAAAGTCGATGTCCGACGCCAGTAAAATCCCCTCATTCATATAGTCACCTCCTTCCTTTTACTTTCTCCCATAAAGGCTGAAGATATGCTCCAATTTTTAAACCAAGCAGCCCAAGAAAAGCCGCAATCAGGTTTCCCCATTGAAAATACCCAAATAACACGAACAAAATCACCACTACTACATAACGAAGAATTGATTTTGTGACAATTCTTCGCGTCGCATGTGCGGTGTCCCCCATCGTAACAGAATCAAAGATCACAGTTGCAAGATTGATTGCCATCCCCACGGCAACCGCTATGCCAAACCATACCCCGATGGAATATGCAATCCTGTCCTTTACAAACCATACCCCGATCAGTTCTACCATCACCCCATATAATAAAATTGAGACGACCAGCCCCGGTAATGCTTCGTTAATCCTTTTTAACATGGTTTTCTTTCTTTTCCTCCTGCCTGTATAGTTTCCTTACTGTCTTGTAAATATTCGTAAACCCTGCCAAAGCTCCCATAAAGAAAAACGGAATCATTAACCAGTTAATCCCTGTCAGATTTCCCAGCCACACTCCCAGTATACTGCATAAAAAAATCGGCACCAGCATACTGATTCCAAACTGAAAAATGAGTGTTAATGTCTGTATCACGGATCTGTTGTCTTTTTTCATAGCCTTCCTCCGTCCCGATGGATGTATTATACCTCATTATTCGTCGTTTTGTCTATAAAATTCCATAGTTTTTAGAATATTTTATCATTTTCACCAATCATTTTCTTTAGCAGCCAGCTAATCCGATTGACAATCCCAGAGCCTATGGACTATAATAGACGGGATATAAAGCGGAAAGCAAAGTGTGAATATGATGAATACAAAAATAGAACGTGTCAATCCCGAACAGATTGACGAAACAATTATGGAAGAGGCCGGACGTCTGATCGCAGAGGGTGAACTGGTCGCTTTTCCGACAGAAACGGTATACGGTCTTGGCGGAGATGCCCTGCATCCGGAAGCTGCCCGCAAAATCTATGCAGCAAAAGGACGTCCTTCGGACAACCCCCTGATCGTGCACATTGCGGACTTTTCCGATATGGAACGTGTTGCACGTGAAGTTCCGGAGGCTGCCCGCAAACTGGCCGGTGCTTTCTGGCCGGGTCCCCTGACGATGATCGTCTGGAAAAGCGATGCCGTTCCGATGGCAACAACCGGAGGAATGGATACTGTCGCTGTACGGATGCCGAATCACCCGGTTGCACTTGATCTGATACGCAAAAGCGGATGTCTGATCGCTGCGCCAAGTGCCAACACATCCGGTCGTCCGAGTCCGACAGAAGCTTCTCATGTTGCAGAGGATTTATCCGGTCGGATTGCCATGATTTTAGATGGCGGCCCGGTCGGTATCGGCATTGAATCTACCATCATTGATCTGACCGAATCAAAACCTATGGTACTGCGTCCCGGCTACATTACGCCGCAGATGCTTTCCGAGGTGCTCGGCGAAGAGGTTATCATTGATCCGGGTATTATTGCCGCAGACGACACGCGCAAACCAAAAGCTCCGGGCATGAAATACAAGCATTATGCCCCAAAAGCCGATATGGTAATCGTAGACGGATCATCCGCCGCGGTCATCTCCAGAATCAATGCTCTGGTACATGAAAAACAGGAGAATGGAAAAAAGGTAGCTGTCATTGCTACGGAAGAAACCCGTTCTTCCTATCATGCAGATGTCATTCTTTCCATGGGCAGCCGTTCCAACGAAGACGCCATTGCACAGCATCTGTACAAAATTTTGCGTGAGTGTGATGAATTGCATGTAGATGCCATTTATTCAGAAAGCTTTCAGACCCCTCGCATCGGACAGGCCATTATGAACCGTCTGCTCAAAGCGGCCGGTCATACCGTAATACATTGCGATTAGGAGTAATTATATGGAGTATAACAAACTGATTTTTGTTGCCCAGACAGGAACCTGTCGCGAGGCAATGGCAGCCGGTATCATGGGAGATTTTACCCTGCGGCATCCGCTGGAGATCTTATCCCGTGGACTTGTTGTACAATTTCAGGAACCAATGAATCAAAAAGCCGAAGCTGTCTTAATCAGCAACGGTATCAATATGGAAAATTATGTTTCCCAGCAGCTGACGGAAGAAGATCTGACAGAAGATGCTCTTGTCATTACCATGGAAGAAATTCACCGGGAGCGCATTTTAGAGCAGTTTGAAAATGCTGTTCCGGAAAATATACAGGTTCTTACCAAATATGTCGGGGACGAACTGGAAATATTAGATCCATACGGAGGTGCTTTGCCAGCCTATGGACTCTGTTATGAAACCCTGCGCAAATCAATCAAAAAACTTGTGAAAAAACTTAACGAAGAAGAAGGAGAATAAATTTATGGGAAAAGTAGTCGTTATGGATCACCCGCTGATCCAGCACAAAATCGGATTAATGAGAAGAACCGAGACCGGCTCTAAGGATTTCCGTACACTTGCAGGCGAAGTTGCAATGTTTGAGTGTTACGAGGCAACCCGTGATCTGGAGTTACAGGATGTGGAGATCGAAACTCCGATCTGTAAGACGACCGTAAAAGAATTAAAAGGAAAAAAACTGGCAGTGGTACCGATTCTGCGTGCCGGACTTGGCATGGTAGACGGTATGCTGGAAATGATTCCTGCTGCAAAAGTCGGACATATCGGTCTCTACCGTGATCCTGAGACAGCAAAACCAGTGGAATATTACTGCAAACTTCCGGCAGACTGTGCCAACCGCGAAGTATTTGTCGTAGATCCGATGTTGGCTACCGGCGGATCAGCCATCGCAGCAATCCAAATGCTGAAAGACAAGGGTGTAAAAAGCATTCGTTTTATGTGCATCATTGCTGCACCGGAAGGTGTAAAAGCACTTACCGATGCTCACCCAGATGTTGATCTTTACATCGGAGCACTTGATGATCATTTAAATGAACATAAATATATTGTTCCGGGTCTGGGAGATGCCGGTGATCGTATCTTTGGAACCAAATAATCAGATATTACAATATCCAGGGGGCAAAAGTCAGGATTGACTTATTGCCCCTCTCGTTATTTTACAGAAACTGCAAAGGAGGCTAACACATATGAGCACAAAACGACAGGACTACATCAGCTGGGACGAATACTTCATGGGCGTTGCCATGCTCTCCGGTATGCGTTCCAAAGATCCAAACACACAGGTTGGAGCCTGTATTGTCAGTGACAAACACAAAATTCTTTCCATGGGATATAATGGATTTCCAACCGGATGTTCCGATGATGATTTCCCATGGGTACGCGAAGGCGATGACAACAAATACTTTTACTCTACCCACAGTGAATTGAATGCCATTCTCAACTACCGGGGCGGAAGCCTGGAAGGATCAACCATATATGTTACGCTCTTTCCATGCAATGAATGTGCCAAAGCCATTATCCAGTGTGGTATCCGTGAAGTTGTTTACGACAGTGACAAATACGCTTCTACCCCGGGTGTGATCGCATCCAAAAAAATGCTGCGCGCCGCCGGTGTGACACTGCGCCATTATGAACACACGAACCGGGAAGTAAAATTGTCATTGTAAGAGTTGAAAAAATAAATAAAAAAGACAGCTACGAACGCTGCCTTTTTAGGAGAAGGTATTTTTACTATGGGGTATAGCAAAAACTATATATAATGTATTGGGGGGTTTTTACAGTGATTATAGTACCATGGATCTACACAGAAGTGTGCACAAACTTCACAAAAGTTTGGCATCGTTTTTGTGCACTATGTATACAGAAAAAAGGCTCTGCCGGAAAGTTTTTCCCGGCAGAGCCTTTTTCTGTCATTTTGACCATCCAGATCTTTTATGCTTCAAATAATGCTTCAAACTCTTCGCGTGTAATCTTTTCTTTCTCCAGAAGAAGTGCTGCACAGCGGTCAAGCACATCCCGATGCTCGGCAATGATTGTTTTTGCCTTCTCATAAGACTCATCAATGATACGCTTTACTTCCACATCAATGGCAGAGGCAATTCCCTCACTGTAGCTGTGTGCATGTGCCAGATCACGTCCGATAAATACTTCATCGTCATCATCTTTGTAGCAGATCAGGCCGATATTCTCGGACATTCCATACCGTGTCACCATATCGCGCGCCATCTTGGTGGCCTGCTTGATATCCTGGGAGGCACCTGTGGTAATATCATCAAATACCAGTTCCTCTGCAACACGTCCTCCGAGATCTACCACGATCTCCTGCAGCATACGTCCCCTGGAGTTAAACATCTCATCCTTCTCCGGAAGCGGCATGGTATAACCCGCAGCCCCGGCACCGGTTGGGATAATGGATACCGTATGCACCGGTCCCACATCCGGCAGAAGATGAAACAGAAGGGCATGTCCGGATTCATGATATGCTGTAATTTTCTTTTCTTTTTCGGAAATCACG
The DNA here is from genome assembly GCF_003462365.1 of Roseburia sp. TF10-5. Classification (NCBI taxonomy): domain Bacteria; kingdom Bacillati; phylum Bacillota; class Clostridia; order Lachnospirales; family Lachnospiraceae; genus Roseburia; species Roseburia sp. TF10-5. The sequence goes on from NZ_QTYW01000012.1 coordinate 37,838, forward strand.
CGGCTGTGTTTCTCCGCACCGATTCCCACTTTGATGAATGCTTTCTGGATATCTGCCTGCTGAATATATGCCCGGCTTTCTTTTGCTGCAAGAATGGCAGCCTCATTCAGCAGATTCTCCAGATCTGCTCCTGTAAATCCCGCAGTCGTCTGTGCGATCTGTTTTAAATCAACGTCATCTCCCAGCGGCTTGTTCTTTGCATGAACCTGAAGAATTTCTTCACGGCCTGCCACATCCGGTCTTCCGACTACAATCTTTCGGTCAAAACGTCCCGGACGCATGATCGCCGGATCAAGAATATCCACACGGTTGGTTGCTGCCATCACGATAATTCCCTGATTAACACCAAATCCATCCATCTCAACAAGCATCTGGTTTAAGGTCTGTTCGCGCTCATCATGACCGCCTCCCATACCTGTACCACGGCGTCTGGCCACAGCATCAATCTCATCGATAAATACGATACACGGTGCATTTTTCTTGGCATCCTCAAACAGATCACGGACACGCGAAGCTCCGACACCGACAAACATTTCTACGAAATCGGAACCGGAAATACTAAAGAACGGTACTCCGGCCTCGCCTGCAACGGCTTTTGCCAGAAGTGTCTTACCGGTTCCCGGAGGTCCGACTAAGAGCACACCTTTCGGAATACGTGCACCAAGGTTTGTATACTTCTTTGGTGCACGCAGAAAGTCCACCAGTTCCTCAAGTTCTTCTTTTTCTTCTTTCAGACCGGCGACATTCTCAAATGTCATATGGTTATCTTCCTCGGTGGAAAGCTTTGCACGGCTTTTTCCAAAATTCATCATTTTGCCGCCGCTGTTGTTTGCTGCCGCATTGTTGCTCATAATCATAAACAGAATGAAGATGGCACCAAAAATAAGAAGATATGGCAGAAGTGTCATAATCCAGCTCTCTGACGGCACATCATCCACAACAAACTGGGTAAAATCCTTTTCTTTTAATTCTTTCTGGATCTCGTTCACATCTGAGGTATACATCCGTTCCGTAGAACCATCTTTCAGTTTGATATTCAGATAACCGGTCGGTACTTCACGGTTCTGCTCTACCCTGATACTGACAACCTTTTCCTCACTGATGGCTTTCCAGAGATTATTCTGTGTGAAATCACTGGTTGTACTGTTGTTGGTAAATGTATACCACAAAATAATCACAAGCAGGATCAGCATCGCATAGACACCAAATCCTCCAAATCGGGGTCTGTTCTTTGTATTCAATGTACTACTCTCCTTTTTTTAATCCGCATCTTCCACGAATCCAATATACGGAAGATTACGGTATCTCTGATCGTAATCAAGACCAAATCCGACTACGAACTTATCCGGTATCACAAATCCGGTATAATCCACCTGCAGGTTTTCTACCACCCGGCGATCCGGTTTATCCAGCAGCGTACAGATCGTAAGAGTTTTTGGATTACGACTCTCAAACAGCTGCATCAGCCGGCTTAATGTATTTCCGGAATCCACAATATCTTCCACAACGATCACGTTCTCTCCTTCAATCGACTGTTCAAGATCCTTCTTGATATTTACGACACCGGAAGAATGGGTCTGTGCTCCATAACTGGATGCTGATATAAAATCGATCGTCATTGGCAGCGCAATCCGCTTTGCAAGTTCTGTTGTGAAAAAGATAGATCCTTTCAGGATACAGACCAGATAAACCGACTCGCCTTTGAAACGTTCCGTGATCTGTGCACCGATCTCTGCAATCCGCTGATTTAACTGTTCCTCGGTCAGATATACCGATATCTCATGTTTCTTACTGTAATCCATCCTCTTATCCTCCTTCAATGGCTGCTATTACTGGCAGTGATCTCCAACACCCATCGGGTTGCATCGGAAATCCCTGTGCCATATGCCATACGCCCTCCGACAATCCAGAAGATTTCATCCTCCCCGGCCAGAAGCAGCTGCTCATCTCTATGCGATGCCGGAATCTTTTCATTGACGAAATAATCCTCCAGCTTCTTGTGATGTCCTGCCGCATCCAGCACAAAATAGTCTCCTTTTCGGCGGTTACGTATAGCTAAACTATCTTTTATCTTATCATAATCAAACCATTTCGTATACATTTTTCGTGGAATTTTATCGGTATTCCCATCATACGGAAACTTTTTAAACGAAAATTTCCATTCACCGGCCAGCAGATTTTCCGGCAGCCGGTCCGTATCTATCGGCAGACAGATCTTTTCCGTTTCCTTTCTTTTTCCCATGATTTCGATCACATTGTAAACTCTTGTGGCGGTCAGCCCATAGGGCAGTTTTACATATCTTCCGGTCTGTTTTTCCAGAAGGTCCGCCACTGCCTGCAAATGTGCCGCCGTAATATCTTTGCATGCCCCGGCAGCTTTCCAGACAGCTTTGCGGATCAGCCGCATCCGGACAGCCTGCGAAAGCTCTGCCAGCCCGTCCGTATCCAGTTTCACATTTTTCCTCTCCCCGGAAATAAATTTTTTCTCCAGGGAAACCGTCTCTTCTTCCAGATAATCTCTTACCTGCTGCAGCTGTTCCATCGCCGTCTGCATATGCTGTACCGCCTGCGGATTCATCTGTATCAGTTCCGGAAGCACCCTCTTTCGCATCCGGTTTCTGCTGTAGGACTCGTTGGCATTGGTACTGTCCGTACAATATCCCTGCCCCCGCTCCTCCAGAAATTGTTCGATCTGTTCCCTGCTGCACTGCAAAAAGGGACGGATATAGATTTCCCCATTTGTTCCTGTCCGCTGTGGACGCATCCCGCACAGTCCATCCAGTCCGCTTCCCCGGATCAGCTGAAACAGCATGGTCTCCGCATTGTCTTCCATATGATGCGCCAGTGCGATCCGGACGTTTCTGTCCTGCCCGGCTGCATCCGCAAACACCTGATATCGCAGAATTCGTGCCGCCTCTTCTTCTCCCAGATGATGTATTTTGGCATAACGTGGAACATCAACATTCCGGATATGACAGACAATCCCCCGTTGTTTACAGAGCTGTTCCACAAACACCGCATCATTTTTACTCTCTTCTCCACGAATTCCATGCTCCACGTGGATAACCTCAAGTGAAAAATTCATTTTCGTGGAAAGTTCATACAGAATCAGGCACAGACAGACAGAGTCCGCACCGCCGGACACTCCAACGAGTACCCTGCCTCCCTCCGGCACCATATTCCACTTTCTCATAAATTTTTCTACCTGTACGATCATTATTTCTCCCAGATTCCGCTTACCACTATTGTCATATCATCCGGTGCATGTCCTCCTGTAAAAAGCATCACATGTTCCATCAGCTTTTCAGCAAAAGTACCTGCGTTCTCTGTTTTTATCTCTTTTATCATTTCCGCGAGCTTTTCTTCCGGATTTTTCACATGTAGATATTCTAACACACCATCCGTAACCATGACAAGAAAATCCCCATGTGTGAGCTTTCTGTGGATGACATCCCCGGTACAGGACGCATCGACTCCCGCCGGAAGTGTGGACGCCCGCAGGCACTCCACCCGGTCTTTATGTTTCAGAAAAGATGCTGCTGCACCGATTTTGGTAATCGTCATCTGCCCACTGTACAGATCCAGATCCATGAAATCCAGTGTAGAGTAAGACTCACAATCACCCTGCAGAACCATTGCCGAATTCATCATGCGGATAGCTGTCTCCTGAGGAAATCCTGCTTCCATAAATTTCTGCATCAGCTCTACCACCATATCGCTCTCCCGGAATGCAGACGGTCCGCTTCCCATACCATCGGAGACACATACATGATAATGCCCATTTTCCATCGAAAACAGAGAAAAGTTATCTCCACTGACACTCGATCCCTCTTCTTTTTCCGAGGCAACCCCGGATAATGCATAAAAGCAGGTATCTTCATACGCTGTAATCATAACCGGTTCCTGTGTCAGTATGGATCTGGTATCCTCTTTCAGCCGGACCGCCATGCCTGAAGCACGCTCGAGCGCTTTTCGATAATTTTTAACAGGAATTCCGCCTCCCCACTTACTTTCCACCAAAGCGGTCACCATGCGCCGCTTTTCTTTGTCCTCATAAACATGTATCTGTTTTACATCCAGTCCCCGTTCCCTTGTCTCAAACGCAATTTTTGCCAGCAGAACACGCTCTGTCCGGTCCATACACCGGATTCCCTGATCCCAGTCCTGCAAAGCATCCGCCATCGCATCCAGCTGATCCGCGATTACCTTGCGGTTCTCCTGCAGGCGGTGATACCATGCCTCATTGAGTTCCATACGGGAAAAAGCCCAGATTGCCTCTTCCACCATCCCGGAATAACGCGGACACTCTTCCATAAAATTCTGACTTAAAATTTCTTCTTTGGTACTGTGTTGTGCAACTGCCTGCAGCATCCGGCGGATTTTTATCCAGAAATCCGGTTTCTGCTGCTCTAAACACACGACACATCCATCGCAGTCCGCACACAGCTTTCCGGTAATCTCCTGGGCAAGAATATCCAGATGATCCTGCTGTTTTGGCTTTTGCCTGCCGTCCATCGCGGCAAATGCCACGGAAAGCTCGTCAACTGCCTCTGCAAATGCATGAATCCGCCCCTGAGGATCCATTCCAACCATCGTTTCCACGCCTTCCTCTTCCACCCGGTTCTTATGTCTCTCCCGGAAAATCTGACTGCCCATTCCGATTCCATAATGGAACAATACTGCCAGTGCAAACACGATCACACCTTCGCTGATGCCAAGGATCAATGCCTTTTTCTCCATATTCAGAATCAGAAGTCCCGATGTATTCATCGCGATCGTTGTAATTCCCGCAATCATTCCTGCCGTCCATCCGCTGCAGCGCCTGTTTGCCCATATATAAAACCGGATTGCGATTCCCAGTACAAAAAGAATAAACAGATATTTTACAATCGCAGCCACCGGCATGCACCAGCCCATTCCCACAACCAGTCCTATGTATAGCAGAAAATTTCTCTTTTTATCCAGACAGCATGCCGTGTAAAATGCCGGCACCACCGGATAATATCCCATGATACATAACATACTTGCCGCCAGCCCGAATACTGCATAGATCATTTTTCCGATCAGCGATCCTATCCCCATTGTTTTCCATTGTCCTGTACGCATGATACACCTCCAAAAAATTGTTTTCGAGGGACAAGTATACACAGACAATGACGCATATTCTGTCAGATTTTCTGTGGTTTTCAAAAAAGTTTTCGCTCAAATCTTCCATCAATGCATTAAAGAAAAAGAAGAACCTGTTCAGACAGATTCTTCTTTTCTACTTCTTTTCCTTGAAGATGATTTCATTCTTATAAGTCAGTCCAAGCTTGCTTTTTGCCACATCTTCAATATATTGTGAGGATTTCATATACGTCTCAAGATCATCTATCTCCGTAGATCTCTCGGTTTCTTCCTCATACTGCTGTTGTAATTCTTTTTCTTTTGCCGCATATTCCGCATCTTTTGAACGTATCCTGCAGATCTGAACCGTCATGACAACCAAAAATGCAAGCACAATGATCATGATTCCTGCAGTACCGCTTCCACGGCGACGCTTTTTAGTTTTTCTCATGTTCTTTCTCCGATTCTTCAGGCTTCTTTCTTTTACGAAGCTTATTTAACTTTATTGTAGTCATTTCCCGGAACTTTTTCAACCTCTTTTTCAGATAATGAATCTTTTCCGTCAGATACCGCATAACAAACCGACTACAGAAACTGTAATAAATCCACGCTCCCAGAAGGCTTCCCAGGAGTACATAGCCCCGGATTTTTCCATTATTTACCTGACAGAGATGCAGAAAAAAACAAAGCGAAATGACCAGCCAGTATACCAGATCCTCTAAGGAAATCATAAAGATCCCATGCGGAAAAATTCTACGAACTACACGGATTCCGTCATATGCCGCAAATGCTATCATCCCAAACAGAAAAAAATGTACAAAAATCCTGCCCTCTTCCACTTAACCGAACCACTTTCCAAAGACACCCCGGCCAGGTGTTCCGGAATATTGAAGCATATCCACGGTTCCATCAATTTCCACTTCTTTTTTCTGCAGGTCCAGCCGGTTTACGTGAAGTTCTTTTCCCTTAATCGTCAACCGTCCGAGTTCTGTGTCAAGGATAATCTCATTTGCATCAAAATTTACAACATCCGTTACACCGGTAAAACTTCCGCTTTTCCGGTTCTGCAGGATCAGCTTATGCTGCCCTGTGCTGTTTGACTGTCCTCTTTCTTCCATACAAGCGCCCTCCTGTTAAAGAGTATGCGCCACACTTCTAGGATATGTATTCAAACAGATCTTTCGCCTGTTCTTTTTTGGTCGTATCCTGAATATCCGTAACACGCACTTTTACGGATTTCTGTCCAAACAGAATTTCTATTTCGTCTCCGACTTTTACATTGGTGGATGCCTTGGCAGGTTTTCCGTTTACCATAACACGTCCTGCATCACAGGCTTCATTGGCGACCGTTCTTCGCTTGATCAGGCGTGATACTTTTAAAAATTTATCTAATCTCATATTATTTCTCCTTATAACAGAAAAGAGAGCGTCCAATGACGCTCTCCCACATATTCCACCAGAATTAGTTCAGGGAATCCTTTAAAGCCTTACCTGCTTTAAACTTCGGTGCCTTAGAAGCTGGGATTGTGATTTCCTGCTTTGTCTGTGGGTTTCTTCCAACTCTTGCTGCTCTCTCAGAAACCTCGAAAGTACCAAATCCAACTAACTGGATCTTCTCACCCTTCTTCAGCTCCTCAGCAACAACATCTGTGAATGCCTTAACTGCTGCTTCAGCGTCTTTCTTTGAAATCTCTGCCTTCTCAGCTACTGCTGCAACTAACTCTGCTTTGTTCATGTTAAAATTCCTCCTATGGATTCCTATATTATATAATTCGAGTTCCTTCTCTCAAATTACTTACAAATCTATTTATACTTGTTTTCCATCCTTTTGTCAAGGAAAAATGCGATATTTTCGGGCTTTTGGGCACTTAAAAACAACCAAAATTCTGTCCGAAAAACCGTCATTTTGACACAAGCGAACTGGAGGATGTCATACTGGAAATCAGATCCTTGAGTGTATCAAGCTCTTCCTGCCGGTTCTTGTACTCGCTCTGACTGCTGCTTTCTGAACTGCTCTGACTGCTCCCCTGTGAGCTGCTCTGGCTGCTGCTTTCTGAGCTGCTCTGACTGCTGCCTGTTTCACTGGAATCTTCATCCGCGAGATTGATAACAATTGTCGATTTCTCCGAGTTGACATATAAGTTCCGCTTCCAGGTATCATAATCCGAAGAATATACCGTAATTGTATGGCTTCCATAGGTTAATTTCACCGGCTTCTCATAGTCCGTTTCTTTTCCGTCAATTGACAGCACCGCATCTTTTGCATCGATGACAAACTGCACCTTTCCGTAAGACGGTCCTTCGCCTTTTAAGGTGTCAAGATCCACATTTGTAGTCTCGCCACGCGTAATCGTCACTTCCGTACTGCCGCCCCATCCGTTATTGGCTACGCGAAGTTCATAGGTTCCTTCCGGCACCTGAATCTCCATATCCGGTGTAATTTCCGCAAAAATCTTTGTGCCCAGCTGCAAAAAACTTTCTTCAAACAGTTTGGTGTTGGACAGTGCAAGCGTTCCCTGTGCGGTTGTCACACGCACCGCAAGAATGTTTTTATCCCTGCCGACAACGCTTAACGTATCCCCATCCGACAAATCCGTCATCTGGATTCTTTTATCTCCGGAAAACACAATCGTGTCATCCGTATAGCGATATTTTCCATCTCCGATCTTTAGCATGTCCAGATCCGGATTTACCGAAAACCGGGTGATATTGTCGTATACCCATGCCTGATCCGAAATCCGGGCTTCCGTGAGGATTCCTTCGCTGTCTACATCCCCGATGGTCACAAGCAGACCGGGTTCAAAACTTGTCACAGGTGTCCGGTTTCCGTATTTGTCATAAAAACGGGTGCCTGTTCCGTAATAATACCGGTATTCCATTCCATCCGCATACCGGTACAGCTGGAGACTTTCCTGAATCTGATCGACTGCGGTCAGCAGAAACTCTTCGGACTTTTCCGTTTCCGTGGAATTCTCCTGTGTTTCCTGTGTATTCCGGTCTGCGATGGAATGATGAAAATAGGTAACTCCGTCATCTGTCGTCTCCTCCTGCTGTCCACATGCCACAAGCAGACACAGCCAAAAAAGCAGACTCAAATATGTAATTGTTTTTTTAATTCTGTCTCTTCTCATATCCTTAGTATAGCTCATTCTTCACAGAAAAGAAAACAAATTTTCCAGAAAATGTTCCCTTGCCGGCTCCGCTGCAATCAGCCGGTTTAATTTTTCAATATCTCTGCCGGATACCCATGCTTTATGCGAGTTACTGTAGTGATTGGATACTTTCCAGAATTTCTCTGGAAACAGAAGCAGCACATGCAGCAGCTGTTTTTCTTCCTTGCACAATTTTCTCTGCTTTTCATAAGCTTCCAGAATATGTTTTCCCATGTCCGTACTCCAACTGTTTTTTTCCAGAATCTTACGCAGATAGTTTGCCAGATCCACCATCTGTTCTCCGTAAAACAGATTTTCATAATTTACGAGCCGGACCCCCTGTGCTGTACGAAGCATATTATGCTGGTTACAATCCCCGTGACAAAACCCCCTGGTTCTCCCCTGGTCTTTTCGCTCCTGCAGCATCCCGACCGCTTCTTTCGCCTGTGCGATATAATGCGTATACTGTTCCCAGAATGACCGCTCAAACTCGTTTCGGGTTTTTCTTGACTGCACAAAATTTTTTACCAGGATCAGTTCCCGGTAATGCCGGTAATAGAGCACTGCCGGTTCATTCTTTGTATTTTTCATAAAATCCGGAATTTCCGTAACACAGGATGAAACACAGCAATGAAACCCTGCCAGCGCCTGGGCACCGGCAGCTACATCTTTCTCCCGACCTGTCTGGCATTCATTTCCCTCTACCAGATCTTTCAGCCAGAAACGCATGCCACTTTCATCCGTTACCACACACTGCCCGTCTTTTGTCAGACTGACCTGTTCCACCGGATATCCCTTTTCCTGCATGCTGCATAATATTTCGCGCACAAATTTTGCGCGTTCTGCAGATCCCCGAAACGGTGCAAGTACTTTTTTCCCCTGATCCGTCTCACAGCAAAACACACCTCTGCCTTTCGTGATCTGTTTTATTTCTATGTCATATTGCTCCAACATTACTTCCGGCTGATAATACAAAATGAAACCCCTCCCACATGACTTGAATCTATTTTCATCATATGGAAAGGGTGTCTTATTTATTCCTGTTTTGTCTGCTGCAATTGCAAAGCAAGTGCAAGCAGCGTCTCTTTATTATTCAGTTGCGGTTCATCAAGAACCTGTTCATACAGTGCCTGCAGCACTTCTCCCATTTCTTTGCCCGTTTTCATTCCCTGTGCAATCAGATCCCTGCCGTTTATGGCAAGATCCTTTTTCTGCACACACTGGTGTTCTTTTAATATCTCACGATAAGTTTCTTCGTAGGCATCAATATAGGAAAGCTTTTTCTGCCGCTCATACATGCTCTGCGCCAGTGTATCTGCACGCTTTACCGCAAACAGAGCCTCCATATTTTCCACTCCGATCCTGCTGATCGCACGGCGCACATTGCGCGGTGTCACGGCCGGACGGTCATCATGATAGCGCACGAGCAGGCATACGCGTTTTATTGTTTCGTTGTCAAACTTCAACCGCCGCAAAATAACCCGTGCCATTTCCGCCCCTTCCGCCGGATGTCCTTTAAAATGATTCTGCCCTTTTTCATCTGTCGTTACACACACCGGTTTGGCCACATCATGAAGCAACATGGTCAGGCGCAGAATCCGGTCCTGTTGGACTTCCTGCATGGCATGAATGGTATGTTCCCCCACACTGTAACAATGATGTTTCGTAATCTGCGGGGTTTCCATCATCCTGTCAAACTCCGGGAGAAATACTCTGGAAAGTCCAAGCTCATATACCGTACGCATCTCCTCCGGATGTGCAGAGGTGAACAATTTCACCATTTCGGTCTGGATTCTCTCCGCACTGACTTTCTGTAAATTGTCTGCCAGGTCTGCCACAGCCTGTCTGGTTTTCTCCTCAATGGAAAATCCAAGCTGTGCGGCAAAACGCACGGCGCGCAGCATACGCAGCGCATCCTCTCCAAACCGGTCATGCGGTATCCCCACACAACGGATCACGTGCCGTTTGAGATCCCCAATCCCGTCAAATGCATCCACCAGTCCTGCGGTATCATTATATGCCATGGCATTGATCGTAAAATCCCGGCGTTTTAAATCCTCTACCAGATTTCCCGTAAACGTCACTGTCTTCGGATGTCTGGCATCTTCATATTCCCCATCGATCCGGTAAGTTGTCACTTCATACCCCGTATGATCCAGCATAACCGTAACGGTTCCATGTGCAATGCCCGTATCAATCGTATGGGAAAACAGCGATTTCACCACCTGCGGTTTCGCGGAAGTTGTAATGTCCCAGTCCTGTGGGCTGCGTCCTAAAAGTGTATCTCTGACACATCCACCCACGGCATAGGCATCATACCCCTCCTGCTGAAGTCTGTGTATAATTTGCTTTACGTGTTCTGGTAATTGAATTTTCATAAAAATGCGTAGTGTCCTTTTTCCCCTGTTTTGACTTTATATAAAATCTCATCTGCGCTACGGATTAATTCATTAATATCTTCCTCTTTTCTCACATCCCCTGCGCTTGCAATTCCGATGGAACAGGTAATCCGCGATTTTTCGGTCGTCGTGATCGCATGGCCGAGATAATTTTCAATCTGCCGCTGGAATCCCTGCGTGGAATTGATTTTCTCATAGATTCCTTTTGCGATCTGTTCAAGGATTTCCCGGGCATCGGTATTTAAGATCATAATAAATTCATCCCCGCCATATCTGGCGACAAATCCTCTTCCCTTTACCGCCTTGCGGAAAATCTTTGCCATTTCCTTTAAAATCAGATCTCCGACGTCATGTCCGAATGTATCATTATAATGCTTGAAATTGTCCAGATCAATAAACATCAGCCCGACATGATGTGTCTTTTCTGACACACGGTAACACTCAATCATCTGCCGAATCTCTTCGTACATACCGGCACGGTTATAAATACCGGTAAGCATGTCCGTAACCGCAGCCTCCTGCAGCTTGCGGTTCATCATATAAATCTTGTCGTTTGCCTCCATGCGATTGATAGAATACTCCATCTCCCGAAAAAGCAGGGAATAGATTCTCAGGTCATCCTCGTTGAGCATGTAGCGTTCGATCGAACCATGCCAGTTATCCTTCATGCGGACATATGTGATCAGAAGGCTGGTCAGCTTTCCGTTTTTGAGAAACGGTGCTGCCACAAACGAACATACATCATCTATTCCGAAATAACCGATCGTATCCTGATGTTCCAGAAAACTGTCGCTGATCTTTGATACCGCAAACCCCTGTGGATATTCCAGCATGGTATTTCCGATCGCCGCAATGTCCGCTTCCGTCATCTCACATTTGGTATCGTTATAAAGTACATGGGCACCATCTTCATGGTAACAGATATACAATGCACAATCCAGGCTGAAATGATTCATAAACGTATTGAACGCATTCTGTACCATACCCTCTACGTTGCTTCCGTTCACATCAATCAGTTTCTGCCATGTGGAAATAAACTCCATCTGTCTCCGGGACGTTGCATAATCCTGTAAAAGGCCTTCCTGTTTGATCAGGGCTTCAATTTCTTCCTCCCGCACGGCACACGTTTGCGGATGCTCTCCCAGATCAATTTCCTTCAGGAGATTCATGGGAAGCAGCCGTGCCGCCTGGGAATTAATCTCCTCATGCTGCAAAAGCGTTGCGCGTTCCATCTGGCAGCGCTCACTGCGCCCCATTTCCTCAAACAGCTTCATTCTCTCTTTCCGGAATAAACGATAACTGAAAAACTCATTTCCCTCTGCCTGAAGCAGGAAACGCTCTGCCTGTTCAAAACTGACTAGTACCTCTTCCTTCTTTCCATCCATGCGGTTAAGCATTGCCATGGAAAATGTGTATAGAAACATATCCTCATCACACTTGGCATAGTCATGGATGATTTCCTCGTTTTCATTTTCTTTTTCTTTCTCAATAATATAATTCAGGAACTGCCGGCAGTTAAGCAAGTAACGTTCACAGTTAAACCGGTCTTTCTGCATGATGCTCACAAGTGCTAAAAGACCATATAATTTTGACAGATTACATACACGCAGACTGTTAAGATGCAGTTTTTCTATTACCTTCATCGCCATCAGCAGATCATGTTCCGCCTTCGCATAGTTCTCCTGCATAATATAATTCAGTGCACGGTTGTAAAACACTTCCGCAATATCCTCCGGAAGACGCAAATGGTAAAACACCTCAATGGCGCGGTTATAATAATGCTCCGCAAGCCGGTTTTTTCCCATGGCACTCAGATTATATCCGATGCCAGACAAAATTCTGCCCTCATAAACATCATCCCTTGATTTCATGAACTGGTATGTACGCACGGAATACAGCATGGCAATCTCATTCATACCATTCGTTGATGCAAGCATAATGTTTTTCTGATATGCATCATATACCAGCTGCTCATTTCCAATCTCTTTTGCCAGTGCCACCCCTTTACTGAAATATAAAAGAGATGCCTCGGAACGGTAGGCCCTTGCAACCATCTCCGGCCGATTATCATATGCATAAATATAAATGTGTGCCAGGTGATTCCGGTAATTGTTCTGCATCAGCTTTTCAATCAGCCCTTCATGAATCGGGATATCCTGTATACAGAAAAAAATATTGTACCAGCCGGACATACGCGCCATAACAGACAAGAGTTCCGCCTTGAATATCTGTTTCTCATTCCCACTTTTTTGTGCTTCCTCCCGGGCATACTGTGCATACATTTCCGCCTGTTGCAGTTTGCCCTGATACATCAGGCACGTTCCCTTTAAAAAGGAACATTCACTGCGGTAAAACAGATCTTTGCAAACGGATGGCAGACGCATTGCTGAATCAACCATCTCCAGTGCCTTAGAAAGCTCTGCACGCAAAATAGCGGTACGGGTATACAATAGATAAAATTCCCGCAGGGTTATATCATCCACAAAAATATCTTCAAATTTAAGTTTATATTCAAGTTTCTGCAAGTACCATTTTGCCTGGTCACAATCCAGAAACGTAATGATTGTCTCTACCTTTGCAAGCATGTGGCTGTAATTTTTCTCTTCTGCCACATCCTCCGCATTCTCCCGGTTTCTGTGTTTCCCGGAACTTCCAATATGATAAATCTGGCTACTATCTTCAAGTTTTTCCACGATTGCATCCCACATGTTGACGGCCATATCCAGCCGCGGCTGCATTTCGTTTACTCCAAGCACAATCCCGATTTCCGTACACGGTTCTGTCAGCAGCCGGTAAATAAGTTCCATGGAACTGCGTCCTGCCAGCTGGAAACGGTTAATTACAATCATAATCGGCCGGTATTCCGTGAGTTTTTTCAGCATGGCAACGATGGCTTCTGTCATGCGCCGCTGCTCATATTCCACTTCATTTAACAGCACCCCTTCTTCCCTTTTGCAGATACCATCTTCATAGTACCCTAAAAACAAAGACCGGTGCAGTTCATAAGTTCCGCATTCGCGCAAAAAAGCTTCAAAATCTCCCTTTACAAATTTGCGGAACATGTCACAGATAATGTCCAGAAAAGGCGCATATGCCCCGGACAATGTCTCATATTGCAGTTCACAACAGGCAAAAAAAACGTTATCGTCTTCCTGATAACGTTTTTTATTCTCCAGTCCGGACACAGAAAAGTCATTGTTATAGCTTGCCATAACAATGTTCTTTTCTGCGGTTCCGATTCTGTGATATACCTGTTCTATAACACCATTAAAATACTTTTCAATCATGGCTCCAACCCCCTCTTTGAAATCCATAATCCCGGCTGATTTTTAATATGCCTTGCCCCAATATACCAGCTTATGTGCCGGTTTTCCACAGCATACACAAACATCTGAAATCTGTTCCTGATCATTAAACGGCATACAGCGTGAGGTTACTGCCAGATCTTCTTTGATCTTGTCCTCACATGCCTGATCTCCGCACCACATACCACGGATGAATCCCGGTTTATTTTCTGCAATATCCTTAAATTCTTCGTAATTATGTGCATCCCAGATATGTGCATCACGATGTGCCTTTGCACGCGCAAACATATCTTTCTGAACGGTCTCTAACAGTTCCGGAATCTTTGTCTCGATCTCATCCAGGGAAACCTCAATTTTCTCTCTGGTATCTCTGCGGACAACCACACATTTATTTGCCGCAATATCTTTCGGTCCCAGTTCCACACGAAGCGGAATTCCACGCATCTCCTGCTCAGAGAATTTCCATCCCGGACTCTTATCGGAATCGTCCAGTTTTGCACGGCAGACTTTTCCCAGACGCTCACGCACTTCGTTTGCCTTATCCAGTACGCCATCCTTCTGCATCTGGATCGGGATAACCATTACCTGTGTCGGTGCTACCTTAGGTGGCAGAACCAGACCATCATTGTCGCCGTGAACCATGATGATGGCTCCGATCAGACGTGTTGTCATTCCCCACGAAGTCTGGTGTACATACTGTAATTTATTCTGTTTATCGGTATACTGGATACCAAATGCCTTTGCAAATCCATCTCCGAAGTTGTGACTGGTTCCGGACTGCAGGGCTTTTCCATCATGCATCAGTGCCTCGATGGTATAGGTGTCTTCCGCACCGGCAAATTTTTCTTTTTCTGTCTTCTGTCCGCGGACAACCGGCATGGCAAGGAACTCTTCACAGAAATCTGCATACAGATTCAGCATCTGGATGGTACGTGCCTGTGCCTCCTCTGCGGTTGCATGCGCTGTATGCCCCTCCTGCCACAGGAATTCTCTGGAACGCAGAAACGGACGGGTTTCCTTTTCCCAGCGTACTACGGAACACCACTGGTTGTACACCTTTGGCAGATCACGGTAAGACTGGATCAGATTTTTATAAAAATCGCAGAACAGTGTCTCAGAAGTAGGTCTGACGCACAGACGCTCCGGTAGCTGATTGAGTCCGCCGTAAGTCACCCATGCGACTTCCGGTGCAAATCCTTCCACATGATCCTTCTCTTTTTCCAGAAGGCTCTCCGGAATAAACATCGGCATATATACATTCTCTACGCCTGTTTCTTTGAATCTGCGGTCTAATTCATGCTGTATATTTTCCCAGATAGCATACCCATCGGGCTTGATGATCATGCAGCCCTTTACTGCGGAGTAATCAATCAGCTCTGCTTTCTTTACGACGTCGGTATACCATTGTGCAAAATCTTCCTCCATGGAAGTAATGGCTTCAACAAGTTTCTTCTCTTTCGCCATGTCTTTCTCCTTTTCTGCGACCACTGTGCGGTCATTTTTTACGTTATACTCGTGTAAGAGTTTTCCTTTTCTGCCCGCAAAATGCGCAGAAAAGCTCGAATATATAATATGACGAACACAGCCGATTGTCAAGATTTGCGTGAAGTGAAACCGCTCGATAACGGCTAAATGGGTTACTGTTCACTCAGCACCTGAATACCATTAACATTCTGTTTCGAAATTTCTCGGACTGATTTCATAGGTCATCTCTTTGCCACTGACCGGATGAACAAAATCGATATGATAACTGCACAGTGCCGGGGTTCCTCTTTCAGCCTTTCCATATTTGTGATCTCCGCAGATCGGAGTTCCAAGATGTGCAAGCTGTACACGGATCTGATGATGGCGGCCGGTATGTAAAGTAATATCCAGCAATGCAGATCCTTCTCCCTGCCTGATCACCTGATAATCAAGTACTGCTTCCTGTATCTTATTTTGTGACGTTGCTGTATGCCGTGGTTTCTGCAATTGCGACCGCTTCCCGTCTGCCGGATGCCTGATGTCTTCCCGTTCGTTCTCCCTCTGCTTCTGTTCTATTACACAGGATTTATTTTCTTTCGGTTCAAATTGTATCCAGTCCTGCAGTGTTCCTGTCTTTTCATGCCCCGTAGCCTGTTCAAAAGTTTTTCCTTCCGGCAGCCGGACTTTTGCATAATATTTTTTCCCAAAGGAATGGTCTTTTACCTGTGCCGACAATTTTGCTGCCGCCTGTTTTGTTTTTGCAAACACCATCACGCCTTCCACCGGCTGGTCCAGCCGATGGACTACACCGATAAACGGCTGTCCGGTTCCTTCCTGTGCTATGTGATTCGAAAGTATGCTGACCATGTCTTTTTGTCCCAGTTTTTTTGTCTGCGTTGCAATGCCTGCCGGTTTGTAACAGACGATCAGCTGTGCATCTTCGTATAAAATTTCCGGTTGTGTCATGATTTGTTTTTCCTTATGTTTTCTTTTCTGCTGCGCATTCTTTTTTGAGTTTTTTTTGGGGGGGTGGAAAATGAGATCTACGCAGCTTTTACTGCTCCCTATGGTTCTCTTATTCTGCTGTCTGGACATATACAATTTTTCTTTATCTTTATATCCTTCTTATTGGTGCTGTTGGGACATATACTGTTTTTCTTTATCTTTATGTCCCGACCATCTATACTGTTGGGACATATACAATTTTTCCTTGCTTCTATGTCCCTCTTTCTTTTTCTGTCGGGATATTTCAGCTATCTTTTTGCACATATGTCCCACTCTCTTTGTTTGATGGGATTTCACAGCTATCTTTTTGTGCATATGTCCCATTCTCTTTGTTTGATGGGATTTTACAGCTGCCTTTTTTGCATATGTCCCTCCTGTTCATACAATCAGGATTTATAACCGGGAATAATGATTTCCCGTGCATGTTCCACCTGCTCTTTGGTCGGCGGCTCCACATCTTCCAGTGCATAAGGAATCCCAAGTTCTTTCCATTTAAATACCCCCAGCGTGTGATATGGCAAAATTTCCACACGTTCCACGGTTTTTAACGTATCAATAAATGCACGGAGCCTGTGTAACTGCCCATCATCATCGGTAATGCCCGGCACAAGTACGTGCCGAATCCACATCGCTTTACCGTGATCCGACAGACAGGTTGCCATATCCAGAATATTTTTATTCGTCTGGCCTGTCAGTTGTTTATGCTCGTCCTCATCCATTTCCTTTATGTCGAGCATAAACAGATCCGTCACTTCCATCAGTTTTTCAAACTTAGAATAGAATGGTTTCTCACGGGTAAACGGGTTGCCCGCTGTATCCAGACAGGTATTGACGCCTTTTTCTTTGGCAAGCGTAAACAATTCTGTGACAAAATCAATCTGCAACAGTGCTTCTCCGCCACTTACGGTAATACCGCCCTTTTTGCCCCAGTATCTTTTATACCGCAGCGCCTGTTGTAAAATTTCTTCTGCGCTTTTCATTTCCCCCTCGGTTTTTGCCCAGGTATCGGGATTATGGCAGTATTTACAGCGCATATTGCAGCCCTTCAAAAAAATCAGATAACGCACGCCCGGTCCGTCTGCGGAACCGAATGTCTCAATTGAATGTATATTTCCTAGCATTGTTTTACCTCGTTTTTAACCAAACCAATAAAAGCATCGAATTATCATTTCATTAGTATGTGCAAATTATATCATAAAAACAGGGCTAATACACAAATATTCATTCATGTATTAACCCTGATTTCTTATTCATTCCAACGGATATGATCTACGAATTACTCCGTTGCTTCGCAACTCTCGTGACCCCTTAGATCCTATTACATATGATCGTGGCAGGTACGTGCGATAACGTCCATCTGCTGCTCTTTGGTCAGATCAATGAACTTCACAGCGTAACCGGATACACGGATGGTGAAGTTTGCGTACTCTTCTTTCTCCGGATGCTCCATAGCGTCGATAAGCTTCTCCTTGCCAAACACGTTAACATTGAGGTGATGCGCACCCTGGTCAAAATATCCGTCCATAACGTTTACAAGGTTCTCAATACGCTCGCCTTCTTCATTTCCAAGTGCACCAGGGTTGATGGTCTGGGTATTGGAAATTCCGTCAAGTGCCCACTCATACGGGATCTTTGTCAGAGAGTTCAGGGAAGCAAGAAGTCCGCTCTTCTCTGCGCCGTAGCTTGGGTTAGCTCCCGGTGAAAGTGGCTCGCCAGCCTTACGTCCGTCTGGCATTGCTCCTGTAGCTTTACCATATACAACGTTGGAAGTAATGGTAAGGATAGAAGTTGTAGGCTCAGAATCACGGTAAGTGTGATGCTTCTTTAACTTATCCATGAATGTCTGTAACAGCCATACTCCGATATCATCGGCACGGTCATCATCGTTACCGTATCTTGGGAAGTCTCCCTCGATCTCGAAGTCTTTTGCAATTCCGTTCTCGTCACGGATAGCTTTAACCTTTGCGTACTTGATTGCGGAAAGGGAATCGATTACGTGTGAGAAACCTGCAATACCGGTTGCGAACGTTCTCTTCAGATCAGTATCCATCAGAGAAAGTTCTGCTGCTTCATAGTAATATTTGTCATGCATATACTGGATCAGGTTTAAGGTATTTACATAAATATCTACTAACCAGTCCATCATCTTATCGTACTTCTCCATGACTTCATCATAATCAAGGTACTCAGATGTAATTGGCTTGTAATCCGGTCCTACCTGCTGGCCGGTCTTCTCATCCACACCACCGTTGATTGCATACAGGAGACACTTTGCAAGGTTTGCACGGGCACCGAAGAACTGCATTTCCTTACCTGTCTGTGTAGCAGATACACAGCAGCAGATGGCATAATCATCGCCCCATACCGGTTTCATAGCGTCATCGTTCTCATACTGGATGGAACTTGTATCAATAGAGATACGTGCTGCATAATCCTTGAATGCTTCCGGAAGTCTGGAAGAATATAATACGGTAAGGTTTGGCTCCGGAGCCGGTCCCATGTTCTCTAATGTATGCAGGAAACGGAAGTCGGACTTTGTAACCATGGAACGTCCGTCTACGCCTGTACCCGCAACGTCAAGTGTTGCCCAGACCGGATCACCTGAGAACAGCTGGTTGTAAGAAGGAATACGTGCGAATTTTACCATGCGAAGCTTCATGGTAAAGTGGTCAACCAATTCCTGTACTTCCTGCTCTGTGATGATGCCTTTCTTTAAGTCTCTCTCGAAGTAGATATCCAGGAATGTGGAAACACGACCAACGGACATTGCTGCACCGTTCTGTGTCTTGATTGCTGCAAGGTATCCAAAGTATAACCACTGTACGGCTTCCTTTGCGTTTGTTGCAGGTCTGGAAATATCGTATCCGTAGATCTCTGCAAGCTTCTTCATATCCTCTAAACACTTGATCTGCTCGGCGATCTCTTCTCTTAAACGGATCACATTGTCTGTCATCTCACCACAGCCACAGTTTGCCTTATCTTTCTTCTTCTCCTCGATGAGGTGGTCGATACCGTATAAAGCAACACGGCGGTAATCACCAACAATACGTCCGCGTCCGTATGTATCCGGCAGACCTGTTAAGATCTTATTGTGACGTACTTTCATCATCTCCGGTGTGTAAGCATCGAATACGGCTGTGTTGTGTGTCTTGTGATACTTGGTAAAAATCTCCTTTAATTGGTCACTTACCTGATATCCGTATGTCTCACATGCCTGAACAGCCATCTTGATTCCACCGTAAGGCATGAATGCACGCTTTAACGGCTTGTCTGTCTGTAAACCTACAATTGTCTCTAAATCCTTTAAAGATTCATCAATATATCCCGGACCATAAGCTGTAATACCGGTTACAACCTCGGTCTCCATATCGAGGACTCCGCCCTTTGCGCGCTCTTCCTTCTGCAGTTTCTGCAGTGCTCCCCAAAGTTTATTGGTAGCCTCTGTAGGTTCTGCAAGGAAATCCTCGTTACCATCATATGGTGTGTAGTTATCCTGAATGAACTGGCGGACATTAATCTCTTCTTTCCAAAGACGTCCTTCGAATCCATCCCACTCTTTCATTTCTAACATGGTGATCCTCCTTCTCTTATTGGTTAGTATTCTCTAATCATTGATAGATTACACTAACGTTCATCATTTTGTCAATACCCACGCATGTCTTTATTTTCGTACAATATATTTACCAAAAACCGGAAAATATAAATGAACGCAAAAAACCGCCTGGGTTTTTTATCTTTTGCCCAGACGGTACGGCTCATGCCTTTGTTATACTTCACGTGGTGCTCCACATTATCCGTCAGTCATATAACAAAGTCATTATAAGTCATATGATATTTTTTATCAAGTAGCACTTTTGTCCCATTTTATGAAATAACTACCATTCTTTCATACTGTTATAGTATCCGGTAATCGCACGGCTGTTTTTCCGCACCGCCTTTGCCTGTCTGTGAATTGTGGCAAACTTTTCACGCATCAGTTCTTTGTTGCGGGCTTCCTGCGCCTGAATCTTGACACTTTTGTCCGTTACCCGGCGAATGCACTGCTGCATGTCACGAATTTCCTTTGCATAATCTTCACGGTTCTGATCCAGTTCTTCTGCCACCTGTGCATAGAGCTTCTCAAAACCACTGTCCAGCTGGTTCAGCTGATCAATACACGCACTTTTTGCCTCCACGGTTTCATCAAACACATCAAACGGGCATTCCGGATCCGTCAGGGTATCTTTCTGCCGGTCATCCAGGCGGATAATTTCATCCAGAACCTGTTCCTTTTTTTTCAGGCTCTGCAGCATAATTGCAATATATGTATCTGGCATACTGTCTCCTGCCGGCATTACGCTACCGGTTCCTTTGTCTTGATATTGTTTCCGTTTGCGGTCTTTGCCATAACTTCTTTCCATGTATCCCGCATGGTACGGAGATGACCAAGCACTTCCTCTAAGATATCCTTGTCCTTTTTCATGTTGGCCTCTAACAATCTCTGTAACAGATAGGTATAGACCGCATCAAAATCTTTGGCAACTGCATATTTGTGGTCGAGAGTTATCTGAAACTCCCGAATGATATTCTCTGCCTTTCGGATATTGTTATGCGCCTTTTCAATATCGCCCTTTTCAATCGCTACAATCGCAATGTTTGTAAATTTAATAGCTCCCTCATAGAGTAACAGCGTCAGTTCTGCCGGTGTTGCCGTCTGGATCTTACTGTTGTTATACGCTGCATATGGATTTTTCTGAATCATCCTGATTCCCCCTATTATTTCCTGTATATTTTATTTTGCAAAAGATTGCCCTGCATGATACTGATTAACTGCTGAACATACCTGAAAGAAAACTTGTCTGGCTGTTTAACTTGGAAAGCGCAGTCTCCATCTTGGAGAATTTCTTGTAATAATAATCTTCTTTATCCGAAATTTTTGTCTCCCACTCTGCAATGGTCTTCGTATAGCTTGTATACTGGGAAGTCATCTCCTTATCATTGTAAATGCTGTATCTGCTTCGCAGGGAATTAGTCTGCATCTGCTTGTCGATTGCCGTATACAGATTGGTCGACAACTGCTTCATGAAATCAATCACGGTATCCGGATCACTGCTTAATGCAGCCATCAGCTTATCTTTATTTCCTGATGTATTTTCATCATCCTCATCACCGTCAATATGATAAGCATTCTGCTCATTCTCTGCCGAATTCATATAACCAAGTGTACTGATTCCAAAACTGGAAAGCGAAAAATTCTTTCCATTGATGGAAATTGCCTTGGTCATGGAAGTCGTCATGGCATTCATAATCGTGCTCAGATTGGAATCACGGCGAAGCAGGGAGTCCTTGATCTTTGTCTCCCACTTTTCTACTTCCGAATCAGACATCTGCGACTTCTCATCATCTGTCAATGGCTCGTAATTCTTTGCAGAATCTGCGTTATACAGTTTCGTCATCTTGTTGATGATATTGTTGTAACTAGTAATAAAATCCTTGATCTTGTCATAGATTCCCTGTGTATCGGTCGTTGTGGAAATAGAAACTGCCTTGCTGTCATCTAAGGCATCGACATCGACATTTTCAAGATCATCGACTTTGTCTGTCACTCCATTGACGGAAATGGATAATCCATTGATAGAAAAATTATTCGTTGTACTGGTATATTTTACGCCATTTAAAACAATAACCGCATCGCTTCCGTCAAGCTTCTTTGCCGTATCGCCCAAACCCAGTGCGTTTAATAATGTTGTAGAATTTGTATCGCTGCTGTCCGCAGTAATATTAAAATCCGTTGCATATCCGGAATCTGAAGAACTCAGATAAAAGCGTCTGTTTCCGGCATCAAAATTTGCATTCAGTCCCGCATCCTTCAGCTGGTTTACAACGTCACTGATTGTGCTGTCTTTTCCTACTTTGATCTGTTTTGTGGTTCCGGATGCAGAATTATTTGCCGGTCCCACATTAAAGGTAATTTCATCTGCTGTAACACCCAGATCCGAAAGCTTTGTAGACGTAGTAACTTTCTCGTTGGCTGTTGTCTTAATCTCAGCCCCCGTCAGATAACCCGACTGTGCAGTAGAAAGCACATGCAGTTTCTGTGTTCCGACAGTCGCATTTCCGCTCGCACTGACGGTTGCCTTCGTGCTGTCGGACGATGTTGTCTTTTTGGTATTGTATCCGCTGTCAAACCGCAGATTACCAACACTCTTATAAAAACTGTTTACTTCCTTATTCAGACTTTTCCAGATCTCCTGCTTCCAGCCAAGTTTTGTCCGCTCTTTTTCGTATTTTTCCTTTTTGGTACTGTATGCAGAAACGAGTTCTTTTACGATAGAATCGGTATCCAGTCCGGACACCATACCTGTCATTCTGATTGGCATAATTTTTCCTCCCCTTTTTTATCTTTTTTCATCTACCATAAGGCCTGCAAGTTCCCACACCTTTGCAATCATATCCAGTGTTTTCTCCGGTGGGATCTCTTTGAGTACTTTTTTGGTATCTTTATCAATAATTTTTATGGTCACACGATTGGTTGCCTCATGAATGCCGAATATTGCTTCCGAGTTGACCGCCTTTTTATTCATTTCATCCACGGCTTTTTTGATCTGCGCATTTGTATTCCGCTGATCTGCTCCCTGGGAAGTGTTTACGTTCTCCTCACCAGCCTGCTTTATATTCTCCGATACGATGCCCTTTTCAGTTGCATCGGTCTCTGCTGCTTTTACCGCAGAATCTGTTTTGGGCTGGCTTTCTGCAGATGACACACTTCCCTGATACGTCATTCCTGCACCTTTAATAGCCTCCATTGCCATGATGATTACCTCCTGTCTCCATCATCCGCTGCCGGTTATGCCGGCTGCATAGCCAATCTATTACTGTCATTCTATAAATAATTATCGGAGCGTGTCAGTAAAAACTTAACACCCTCCGATTGTTTTTCCGATTTATCCAAGAATTCCTTTTAATGCTTCGATGCCATCAAGGCTGATTGCCTCCTGGTTTTCTTTCTGAATCTGAAGATACACTTCCTTACGGTATACCGGAACATCTTTCGGTGCCGTAATTCCAAGTTTGATCTGATCTCCCCGGATTTCAAGTACGGTGATCTCGATATTGTTGTTGATTACAAGGGCCTCCCCCTTTTTTCTTGTCAATGCCAGCATATCTTATTCACCCGCCTTTTCTTTCTTTGCCTTAAGCACATCATATACTTTGTATTTTACCGGATAATCATCCTCCACTATCATCTGTACCCCTTTGCGGTTATCCATATTGATCACAACCGGTGCTTTCAGGTTTACGGAAAAATCTTCTATATTTTTCGGAACCGTTACCGTCACAAGAATATATGTGTTTTCCGGTGTCAGCTTTCCGAGTGGTGCAATCATTTCCTCACTTACATTCGGGTTGTAATCTTCCTTGACGATATGCGGCATCATAACCGGAAATGCAATGTCCGGATCATCCATCGACTGCAGCCACATAATGGAATTGTATTTTTTTTCTTTCTCTTCATCATAAATCAGTGCAAAATGATTGAGATCCGGAAAACCGATCATACCTTTCTCTAACGTGATGATTTTATCATCCTCTATTTCAATTTTTCCAAAAATACGTGAATCAGCCTTCATGGTCTTTCTCCTTCGCTCCGCGTTTTTATAAATAGTTCAGTAATGTCTGGCTTCCAACTTTCGATGCAGCTGTCAGACTGGACGTATATGCGTTGTAAGCAGCATAGTAATCAATGATAATATCCGAAATGTCACGGTTATCATTGTTAGACTTCAATTCTTCTACCGTCTCTTTCTGGTTTTCCACACGGGTCTTTGTCAGCTCCACGCGCTGCTGCAATCCGCCCACATTGGTATGTGCCACATTTACTTTATTCAGGTATCCGTCAAAATTTGAGATAAACTGCTGGTAGGTTTTTGACAGATTATCGTCTGCATAGGTAGCTTCTTTATTGGCAGCATCCAGATAGGTCTGAAGTTTCTTCTGGCTCTCTTCATCCGAATACTTATCCATAGACATCATCTTTTCAATTTGTGAAACTTTGTCATGTGCCTGTGTGGAAGCAGAAACAAGCGTCATCATCTCTGTCATGTCCCGCCCAATGTCAGTGCTTAAAACATCGCTCGCCTGTGTATTTGCCGCGAGCATGATTCCACTGGAAATTTCGAAATTGATCGGCTGATCTTCCTTGGTATACTGTACTGCTTTCTGCATATCCGGAGTTTTCATCTTACAGTCATAGTAATATTCCGGCCGTGCCTCTCCAGCATCAAATCCGGTTTTGGTGTACGTGATGCTAAGATCTGCCTTTTCCCTCTTTAATGTATTGGACAAATCTTTTCCGAGAATCATTTCACCGGTATCTTTGATAAATACCATGTCATTGTCTCCGACTTTGGCTTCTCCATTGTTCGCCTTAAGCCACTCCTCTTTGGATTCGTACATGGTAAACGTACTGCCGGTTGCTGCCCCATTCTCATCTACAAATTGTCCTCTAGTCTGTCCCGGTGCAAGGTCTAATTCCACTTTCTTTCCTGCAGCTGTCGTATAACTCATACTGGAAATCGGATCAATTGCTCCCGTTCCATCCGAATTATCTTTTCCGTTAATCTTTCCATACGCCAGACGCAGCCGGTCGTAGGTATTTTCCCCGATGGAAATCGTTTCATCAAAACTGTTTGTGGCATCCGTCGGTACATCTACGCTTCCGTATGTGTAGCGTGCCTCGGAAATATCTTTATAGGATAATTTCTGATCAATCGTGTAGGATGTAGTTTCTTCATCCGTCTTAAATGTCAGCTGCTCGGTCGTACGATATCCGGTAAATACCGTTCTGCCGGAAAAATCTGCATTTCCCTCTGCATAAATCTGATCACTTAAAGATTTCAGCTGATTCAGAATCGTTTTACGGTCATCTTCTTTTAAGGTATCCGTTGCCCCTTTGACACATAATGAGCGGACATCCGTCAGGATTGTTTTCATATTTTCCAGCGCCGTATCCGTCACATTCAGCCAGGAATTGGCATCCGAAATGTTATTGTTCAGATACTGGTCAATATGGGACAGACTGGTCTGCATACGCAGGGAACGAATCGCAATGACCGGATCATCCGACGGTTTATTGATCTTCTTCTGCGTTGTCATCTGGGTATTATATTTATCCACAAGCACCTTATTTGCATTAATATTGCTCTTTGTGTTGCTTGTGATCATATTATTGGTAACTCTCATAGGATCTCCCTCCTAAGTTTTATGCTGTCAGCTCACACGGTTTCGTCCGCAGGCATCATACCACCCCGGTCTCATTGATCAGTTTGTCATACATCTCCGACATCACGGAAATCACCTTAGATGCCAGATTGTATGCATTCTGGAATTTGATCAGGTTCATCGCTTCCTCGTCTTCATCCACACCGGATACCGAGGCACGCTGTGTCGCGATCGCGGTAGACAGGTTCGAATAATTATTGGAACTTGTTGTTGTCTTGTTCACGTCAACCGTCACATCTGAAATCAGTGTTTCGAGAAACGTCTCCGCAGAATCCCCGCGGAACATCCGCACATCCTTCTGCAGCTTCAAAAGATCCTCAACGGTATCGTATTTCGCCTCCCCCTGTGTAATCTGGGTTGACGTTGCAAAGTAGTTGGGATCCTTTAATGATTTGCTGTTTACTGCAAGGGTTGTCGCTGTAAACTGATAATAGCTGTCCCCGTCGGATGACAGTTCAATATCCTTTGTCCATCCGTCTTTCTTTGCCGCCTGTACTTTCGCATCCCACGAATCTGCATCAAACGTGTTTCCGGTTGGGGAAGTTCCCACAAAAAAGGCTCCCATTTTATCGCCATCTAATGTAACACCCTGTTTTTCAATATCATTGAATGCCTGGGTAAAATTACGCAGGAACTCATTGATCTGATTCTGATAATATGGAATTCCCATTGCATCCATGGAAGAACCGGTTGTCAGATAATTGCTCTGCCCGTCTCCCTTGACACGGTCAGCTTCTGCCTGATCTGCCATCTGGGATTCCGGGGCAAGCTTAAATGTTACACTGTTTACCCCGTTTTCACCGACTTTTGCTGTCCATCCATCATAGTAATAAAACTTATTATTTACCATAATCCGGCCCTTATTCGCCAGTGACAGTTCATTCACTTTTGTATCCGGAATCTTTATCGTAATAGAAGACAGATCTGCATCCGAGACCGTTCCCTTCATATTTTCATTGTTATTTCCGTCACGGATCATAAACAATGCCTTGAGGCTTCCGTTGGCACTGGCACCTTTGGCATTAAATTCCATTCCGGTATCTTCCCAGGTAATGGCATACATGCCCTCGGCATCCATCTGATTGTTCAGATACTTTGAAGAGGTGCATTTTAATGTCCGGTAATCGTTTCCGTCTACAAGTGTCTGTCCGTTGATATATACGCGGTAATTGGTTCCTCCTAAGTTTTGTCCGTTGGAGTTTGTCACCTCGAATTCTTTCGTCTCTACATCTGCAATCCCTGAAAGCTCATCAATCAGATTCGCGCGTTGGTCGCGCAGCTCATTTGCATGCCCACCACGCACTTCAATATTGTTAATCTGCTTGTTTAACACCGAAATTTTCTCTGCAATGGAATTAATATTATCCACAGAAGCCTTGATCTCTTCGTTGGTATCTTCCTGAATATCTGTCAGGCTCTTGGACAAAGCATTAAAATAAGTGCAAAGGCTCTGTGCCTGATGAATAAACTGATTGCGGACGGCTTTCACTTCTCCCTGTGTCTTTAAGGTATCCAGATCCTTAAACATCTGGGAAAAAATACTGGAAAATCCTTTCTGCGATTGCTCATCATCCCGGAAGATTGTCTGGACCTGATCCACATAATACAGTTTCTGTTCGAAAAATCCCCGGCTTGAATTACTCTGCCAGTATTTTTCATCATAATAGAGATTTCGCTCCTGTGTCACGGAAGTCACTTCCACACCGGTTCCGACACTACCATATCTGGTATATACACGAATCGGATCGGTTGCGGACAGATTTGCCGTCTGTCTGGTATATCCTTTTGTCTGCACATTTGCAACGTTGTTTGCCGCTGTATTCACTGAAGTCTGAAATGCCGACAAAGCACTTGCCCCGATATTCAATCCAAAAAACTGTGATGGCATAACTACGCCTCCTTATCTCTATTTCAATCCTGTCACGATCAGTTCTGTCATCTGACTGATTACCGTCATAAAACGGCTGGACGCATTATATGCAGACTGGAATTTGATCATGTGTGTCAGTTCCTCATCGGAGGAAACGCCCATCGTCTGCTGTCTCTGATTGTCGATGGAAGACAGTGCCCCCGTCAGTGTCTCACTTGCCGACTGGAAAGTGTTTCCATCATTTCCGATCTGCCCGATCAGCTTGTCATAATAGCCTTCAAACGTACACGGCTTTTTGTCGTACGGATTCAGTGTCATTTCCTTGTCGTTCCAAAGGCTCATCAGTTTTTCACCCAGTGGATAATCCGTACCGTTCTGATTCTTGTACGGCATCAGTGTGATCTGTTTGCGCAATTCTTTATTGATACTGATATTGTTCAGGGAATACAGTGTCGTGGAATCATTTTCATCTTCTTCATTGTACACATAGTAGGTATTCCCATCATCTCCTGTCACCTTGGTATAACGATCCATTCCCACACGGGTAAACAATTCCCTCGGCGGCAGCTGTCCGTCTTCCCCGACTGCACAGTTTGCGGCATCCAGAACTTTCTTTCCCTTTAATGATACCTGATTCCCATCGGCATCGGTATAGGTGACATCCGTATCTACTGTCTTATTCGGACAGTATGCATCGTTGATTTTTGTCACAATATTGTGAAGCAGTGCAGAAACCTGTGCTTCTGTCTCCATCATGGTACAACCAGAAATACGGTCATACGCCTCTTCGCTTTCCAGATCCTGATACGTTCCGTATCCGTCCCCACGGGCAAGAAGTTTGGCTTTAATACTTCCCACATCGGTATTTAAATCCGTGGAAATCACTTCGTTCTTTTTAAATACGCGGACATACTGCTGCTTGTCCACATCAGAAAGCTGCGTCCAGTACGGTGTGTAAAATCCGGTTTCTTTGTCTTCCTGCAGCCCGATGTTATAGCACTTATTGTCATCGATAAACGGTGTGCTTTCAAAATCTACATACGTAAATCCCGTCGCATCTTCCTTAATGGAGACACTTCCGTATCCGCCCAGCTCATCCAGCAGATTGTCACGCTCATCTCGCAGGGTCATTGCAGTTTCCTGTCCGCCAGCTTCTACTTTCTGAATCTGCAGGTTCAGTTCATAGATACGGTTTCCGATCTCGTTTACACGGTCAACATCATCTTTAATTTGTTCATTGATATTGGATTGGTACGATTTCATGTCATCATACAATGACTTCGTACGGCTCAGCAGAAGATCCGCTTTTTCAAGTACCAGATTCTGTTGTGTGGAATTATCCATATTAGGCTCCAGTTCCTGAAATGCCTGATGCAGATCACTGACACTCTGTTTGAACTGTTCTCCGTTTAATTCCTGAAACAGATCCTGCACATAATCCGTGATTTCATAAAAAGAAGTATAAAATCCCTTGCGTCCATTCTCCTGCCGATAAGATTTGTCTAAGAAAATATCCCTTGCATGAACCACATCCCCAATGGATACACCCAGCCCATACTGCTGCATGTTCACATTTTTATTCGGGTCCTTTAATTTATTATAAGTTTTATCTGCAAAACGAACCTGCTGACGGACATATCCTGTTGTATTCACATTTGCAAGGTTGTTTGCCGTTGTATTCAGTGCATACTGGGCATTCTGAAGTCCAGATGCCCCAATATATAAGCTTCCGAATCCGTTTCCCATTCTTTTGTTCCTCCTTAACTCATTGCGTCAAATCCGCTGCTGCCCAGCAAGCTTCCTGTATTGCAGGCAGTTTTGTCATAATTGGCGGTCTCAGGGGCCTGCCGCAAACTCTTGAACAACGTAAGGTCGAATTCGTTTAACTCAATGGCCTGTTTAATCAGAGCCACGTTCTGATCATTCAGATGATTCATCCGGTCTGCTGCCGCAAGCAGACGGTCTCTCGCTTCGGTCAGTTTTTTCTGTACATCCGGCTGCGACTCCAGCAAAGTGATCAGTCTGGTAACTGTCATCTTTTCTTCTGTACGTCCGAGTACATTGGCAATATCCTTTAAGAGCTGTACCTGCTGGTTGCTGTGTGTCACCAGATCATCACTTGCGAGCTGTTCCAGACATGTCAGTTTTTCCAGTTCCGGAACATCTGCCCGAATCAGGATGTCTGTCTTTTTTTCTCCATAAGAAATCAATGTCTGGTAAATCTTTTCTTCTTCTTCCAGTACTGTTACAAGCTCTTCTACTAAACTAGCCACTTCAAAAACCTCTCTCGTCTGCCTTTTGCATCAGGCATTATACTTTTCAAGTAATTTGCTGGCAAAATCGCCAGGCTCAACGGAATATGTTCCCGCATCAATCATTGATTTGAGCTGACTTACCTTATCTTCCCTGATATCCGAAGCTTCTGATACTGCACTTTTTGCGACCTGATAATCACGTCCGGCCTGTGAAATGGACACCTGATCTCTCGGACCTGCTGCATTCTGCGCCTTCTGTGTCTTTAAATTCTTTTGTATACCGTATAACTGTGCTACCTGGTTATATGCATCTATACGCATGCTCAGCATCTCCTTTCTTCCTTGAAATAAGCTTCCGAAATGCATCTGTTCTTGCATCTCTATACATTGTTTATCGGTTCGTTTGGCAGATACTTTAGCTTTTTTTTTAAATTTACAGATGCGGGCAGTTTTGCTTGACAAGAGCCTCTGATATGAATTATACTTAAATCTCCGAGTAGCCGGGGTGGTAGCGGTACCTTGTACCAACAATCCGCTATAGTTGGGGTGATATCCCGCAGAGGGTCAGGGCGGTGGAGCTGCCCTTCGCAAGTGGCGTTGACGTCTGGGTCTTGCGCAATGGGAATTCGTGAACCGGGTCAGGGTAGGAATACAGCAGCCCTAAGCGAAAGCTCTCATGTGACGTGAGGGTGCCTGGGGGGAGTTAACTGCAAAGGTAACGTCTATTGTTTCTGATTCGAAGCGGGATACTCGGTTTATGTCATATTCTTCTTTTCCAGAATATGACCTACGCATTTGCCTTACGCGTAGCGTAACTTTCATGGCAAATGCTCCTTATTCTGTTTTTCAAGAATACAACCTGCACATTTATGAAATTTTAAAAGGAGGCCGCATTATGCGCCTCCTTCTTTTATTTCCTATATTTCCCCGGTCTATTCCGCATATTGTGCATCAAACAGTTCCAACAAAAAATCATGGTACAAACGCTGATACTCTTCATGAAAAGCTGCCGCAATATTCGCATCCCCGCCTTCCATCTGTGCCGCCTCAAATAATGCAAATGCATTCTCGTAGACTTCCGGATTCTTCTCATAAAACGCTTCCGTCAATCCATCCTGAAACGCGAACTGCGCCGCCTGTGAAAGATTGTCCATAAAATTCTCCCGGCTGACATTACCGGATTCCTCATAATCCGACAGAAAAATATGCTTATCCGCAGATTTTACAAAATCCTCGTATGCTTCCCTTACATCCTCATAAGTAAGCGGAACATAATGTTCTTTCCAGTAGGCATCAAATGCATCCTTATCTTTAAACTGTTCAAAAATTTCTTCCATAATAACTCCATTCTCCTTATCTTTCCTTACCGCCTGTCAGATTTGCAGCGCCGATGATCCCCGCCTTATTTCCAAGAACCGCACATGCAACTTTCGGAATAAACGCCTTGCTGCCACCAAAGCATTTATCCTGAATGTATGTTTCAAGAGGCTCTGTCAGTTTTTTCCCCTGATTGCAGATGCCTCCCGATAACAAAACAATATCCGGCCGGAAAATATTGACAAAATTTGTAATGGTTTCTCCAAGATAGCAAATATAATCATTTACTACTTTTTCTGCTGCTGTATCCCCATCCTGTGCGGCATCAAACGGAATTTTTCCATTCATGTGCGAAAGATCTCCCTGACACATCGCATTCAGGATGGATTCCGGGTGCTGCTGCGCGGCTCTTTTTGCATCGCGGATCAGCGCTGTCGCCGATACATATGCCTCCACGCAGCCTTTCCGTCCGCATGTGCACGGCTCACCGCCACATATCAGACTTGTGTGTCCGAGTTCGGCACCGCCTGCATGTGCGCCCTCAAACACCTTTCCATCGAGAATAATTCCACCGCCCACACCAGTTCCAAGCGTCAGCAGAATCGCATTTTTTGTATTCTGCGCCGCACCGGCTTTTACTTCACCCAAAGCCGCACAGTTTGCATCATTGGAAACTGCAATTGGACAGGAAAAGTACTTCTTTAACTGCTCTGTGAGCGGAACATTTTCCCACCCGAAATTATTGGAATACAACACAACTCCATGTACTGCATCAATCGTTCCCGGGCTTCCGATTCCTATACTCTTCAGCTGTGTTTCCCCGATACCTTTCTGCTTCAAAAGCGTTTTTACCAGTTTTGCCATATCCCTTATGATGTCCTGATACGGTCTCTCTACATTCGTCGGCACAGATGCTTCTGCAATTATATGCTGTTGTTCATCAACAATCCCTGCTTTTATATTGGTTCCACCAAGATCAATTCCTGCTCTGTACATTTCTTCCTCACTCAGTCTGTTATGATTCTAATCATACTTACTCTGTCAATATATTGGTTTCAAAGAAAAAAGTCAAATAGTAACTTCAAAAACACGCGCCATGACCGGCTGCTCATATTCCACCGTGATTGTATGATCCTGATTGATGCGCACATGCTGTGCCTCTTCCACCGGATAAATCTGTTTTACTGTCATATCCGCCCCGTTCCAGTCCGGTGTGTTGTATGCAGGTACCGGGAGAAATGTGCATGCTTTCTGCTCCCCGCCTCTTCTCCAGACAGACAGATAAAATGTTCTGGTTTTCGCACCTTCCTGTGCGGGTGCTTCCATTCCGTATGCCATCCATGAATCCTCTGCTTTTGCAAGTCCAAGCGGCCAGTACGGATGCCCGTTTTTGATGTCTTTGCGGATCTGTTTATAACAGTCAATCCCCTCTTTTACAAGCTGGAACCGTTCCTGTGAAAGCTGTGCCAGATGTCCGCTCTGGTGAATGCGAAGCAGCATCGCATTTACCATATTAAAGATGGTTTCCTCGCGGTCTCCCTGCTCTAACGGATAGGACCACACTGCTGCCTGCTCCGGTGCGACACCGGTAGCTGCATTTGCAGAAATCTGTGCATACATATCATATTCTTCCTGATCACTGGTAGACTGGATACTTAACCGGGACAACAGGGCATAGTCCATGCGCAGGCCTCCACTGGAACAATTTTCGATCACAAGATCTGGGTATTTTTCAAATACCGTATCCAGCCAGGCCAGATATGCTCTCTCATGTGCAAGCAGTCCTTCTCCAAAACTGTCTGAATCCAATTCCGTTCCGATCCCCGGCTCAATGTTATAATCCATCTTAATATAACCGACGCCATATTCATTCACAACACGGTCGATCACTTCATTGGCATGGGCGATCACCTCCGGATTCCGGAAATCCAGCTGATAGCGGCTTCTGTCATATATCCGTCTGCCATGCCGTTTGAAAAAGCAGTCATCACTTAATTCTGCAAGTTTCGGACTGTGGATTCCAATTACTTCCAGTTCCAGCCAGATTCCCGGTATCATCCCTTTGCTCCGGATATAATCGGTCACCTGCCGGATTCCCTTTGGGAAACGCTCGCGGCTTTCTTTCCATTCTCCTACGCTGTCCCACCAGATTCCCTTTGCGTACCATCCGGCATCAATAACAAAATATTCACATCCGGCCTTTGCTGCAGCATCAATCAGCGGTAATTCTTTTTCCGTCGTTGGATCTGCCCACAGACAATTCATATAATCATTAAAAATTACCGGGAGTGTATCATTGTCACGGTTTTTTCTGCGGATTCTTCGCCGGTATTCCGTTATTGCAGAAAATGCATCTGATATATCTGCCCGCACTGCACCCACTGCTGCCGGCACACTTTCAAATGTCTCTCCCGGGCGCAGCACCTTACTGAAATGTGACTGTATCTCGTTTGGCCCGCTGACATTCAAAACATAATGATCATTCTGGTCTGCGATCTCATAATGCCAGGAACCATTGTTTTCAATCTGCCAGATCAGCCCCGCGCCACTCTGCGGATGGCTCAGAAATCCCATCGGCAGATACTCTTTTGTGGACCAGTTCCCGGTATTGTAAACTTCTATTGTTTTGGAACTTCTCCGGATACTTTTCGTCTGTGTCACCGGAAATCCAAGCTCTTCAAACGAATATCTGCGCCAGTTCAGCTCTTTCTGCCACCCATTATGCGGAATATACAAAAAGTTTCCATCTCTCTTAATTCCAGAGCAGGTAAAGGAGGACAGGTACGTCAGTACCTGTTCCTCCTCTCCCTCATTCGTTACATGGTTGACAAATCTTGCCACCGGCACTCCGTCATAAAACTGTATGTCGGTCTGTACACAGACTCCGGTAAGAGGATCTTTCTGCCGGATCTGAAGCATTCTCCCGGATTCATTCTTTGTATCCTGCATATTTTCATATTTCAGATAACATCCGGGAGAAGTCACCACATATTTATTTCCATGCCGCTCATATGGACGATCATAGTCAAGCTGATCATTTTCGCCCATGGCAAGTACCGTATTTTCACGCACAAATACAGTCAGAAAAAAATAATCATAGACTATGGAACGTGCCAAAGAGCTCTTAGGGCAGCCTGATATAAAAATCATGGATATTGCGGAACGTTTAGGCTATGCCGATAACCACTATTTCAGCAAAGCATTCCGGACCTATTACCATGTCACGCCAACGCAATACCGCAATCAGCTGCAGAACCCTTAAGGGTTCTGCACGCGTGTCCATACCTGCATTTCGTTTTCTCCACGGTTTGCCCATGTGTAATACGGAATATAATGCAAACGTACCTTTTGCTTCTGCGGCTTTTGATACATGTGATAGAGAGTCTCCTCTGCATCCCCACTCTCTGTCAGCCGCCACCCGTCTGTTTCTACCATTTTTACTACGGTATCGCAGATTTTTCCCTCCGACACCGATGCATGCATATCTGTATCGACCAGCAGTTCATGCAGGTTCTTTCCATTGTCTTTCTCTTCAAGGCAGTAAACCACAGGGCCGCGCATAATCGCTGCCTTGCCAATATCCTCGCGGACACGCTCCGATGCTGCAAACATCTGTACCTCCATTGGAAAATCAATACAGAAGGTTTCTTCCCTGTTCCACACTTTTTTCAAATACAGGTATCCATCTTTTTCTTCCTGTGCGGCATCCTCTATTCCGGAAATTTTATAATTTTTACACCATCCCGGTATCCGGAGTGCCAGCGTCATTTTTGCATTTTCAGCCTGCACACGGATCTTTATGTTTCCTTCCCATGGCATATCTGATTCCATCTGCACATTTACCGTTTTCCCATTCACCGTTTTTTCCACATTGCTTCCCATATACAGATGCACAAACAGCGTATCCTCATTTTCTGTAAATGCATAAGATCCAATGGAACTGATCAGACGCGCAAGATTTGGCGGACAGCATGCGCATCCGAACCATTTCTGTCGTACCGGCTTGACATGAAATTTCCGTTCATCTTTGTGGCATGCCTCCGGCAACACCTCCAGCGGATTCACATAGAAAAAGCTTTTTCCGTCCAAAGCCATTCCGCTTAATACGCCATTATACAATGCACGCTCCATAATATCTGCATATTTTACATCCGGAACAATTTCCAGCATACGCCGCGCCCAGAACATCAGTCCGATCGATGCACAGGTCTCTGCGTATGCCGTATCATTCGGAAGATCATACGGAAAAGAAAAGGCTTCTCCCAAATGTGTTGCACCGATGCCCCCTGTAATATACATTTTCTTTTTCGTCACATTATTCCACAGACGTACACATGCCTGATACAGTTCTTCGTCCTTTGTAATACGTGCAATATCTGCCATACCGGAATACAGGTACACGGCACGGACTGCGTGACCAAACGCCTCATCCTGCTGCCGTACCGGCAGATGTGCCTGATGATAGCTATGCCGCAATTCATTCTCATGCCCTTTCTTTACGATTTCCGGATGTTCTTTATCAAAGTAATATGGTTTTGTGCCTCTTTCATCAATGAAAAAGCGGCTTAAATCCAGATACTTTTGTTTTCCTGTAACTTCGTAAAGACGGACGAGTGCCATTTCTGCAATTTCATGTCCCGGATATCCCTTGCATTTTCCTTCCTCCGGTCCGAAATAATCTGCAGCGTAATCCGCGAATCGTTCCGCCGCATGAAGCAGTTTATCTTTTCCCGTTGCCTCATAATATGCCACAGCGCCTTCGATCAGATGCCCCATACAGTACAATTCATGATGGTCGCGTAAGTTGGTAAAAATACCATCTTTTCCATTGATAATATAATACGTGTCCAGATATCCGTCTTCCTGCTGTGCCGCACAGACAATATCAATTGCAGCATCTGCAACCTTTTCCAGATCCGGATCGGGATGCTGCGTCAGCGAATATCCGACCGCTTCCACCCACTTGGAGAAATCCGTATCCTGAAATACATATCCATAAAACTCATCCTTGAGATTTTCGGGATCTTCCGGTAACATCTCAAATCCACGGTATGTATACGAAGGTTCTTTATA
The DNA here is from genome assembly GCF_003462365.1 of Roseburia sp. TF10-5. NCBI lineage: Bacteria > Bacillati > Bacillota > Clostridia > Lachnospirales > Lachnospiraceae > Roseburia > Roseburia sp. TF10-5. The sequence continues at coordinate 74,045 of NZ_QTYW01000012.1, forward strand.
TGCAGCTCCCTGTTTTCTCTTTTGCCGGTTCATTTCTGCTGCCACTTTAAAATTATGCATACAATAACTTGGTGCTGCGCCTTCTACTTTATCATTCAACGCATTCCACTGATAAGGGATCACCTCCGTACGCACCAGTTCCATCTCATTTTTCCAGAATTTATCTGTAATCTGCATCCTGCGCAATGAAACAGGATATGAAAATTTTTCTTTTTCCATATGCATTCCTCCTAATGTATAATCAAGAAATCACTATCCAATTTATCTTCTTTGTTATATACTTATAGTATATATTTTATGTCAAAAAATCCATTGTCAAACCGGAAAGCAGCATGTATAATTTCATCTGAGCAAGGCATTTAAAAAACTGTTTGGAGTATCCCCTTCCAAATACAGAAAAGCATTCTGTCAATATCTTGTTTCCACATAGAAACCACTTTCCTGTAACTCCTTTTTTGTTATTTTTCTTCCCCAGTGAACGGTGGCATTATAGTTTCCTTCCACGACCGTAAGCGTATTTCCGTTCTTCTGGAGAACCATAACGGAATGTTCGTTTCCGATGCGGATATGATCGCCTGCCTTGATCCTGCTGAAATTGCTGTGTTTTGTCACCGGTGCATATTTGCCAAACACTTTATCACTGATTTCTCCACACAGGGCAATACATCCATAACACTGACAGTTCGTGGCTTCCCAGAAATACTGCCGGTTTTCGTTTGTCCAGGACAGACCCTCTTTGTAAGTCTTTTTCATAGCCATAATCTTACGTCTGGCCTGTTTTGCGGTAATTTTTTTACTCACGCCGACCTTGCAGGTCATAGAACCGATCAGATTTCCACCGGAAACCGAAATCATTGCTTTTCCCGGTTTGATTGCTTTTACCAGACCTTTTTTATCTACTGTTGCGACCTTCGGATTGGATGACTTCCACACCATCTTTCCGGTCGTTCCATTACACACAAGCTGCTTTGTTTTTCCAACACGGAGTGCCACATCATATGTATTCATCGATGCGGTACCAACGATTTGTATGTTTTTCTGATCGCTGTCTGCCGCCATAACCACTCCCTCTGAGGGATACTGGACAAAAACGCACATAAAAAGTATAAAACTGATCCATCTCTTTATATATCTCTTCACAACTGCAACCTCCCACCTTGCTCTTTTTTGTCACTGTTTTCAGTAACACTTTTCTATATTCTATAATCATGCGACTTTTACTGTCAATAGTTTTCCCTCCGAACGGGCATGGAAAACAAATGATTTGCTGCAGCAAAAAAGGATAGACAGTTAAACAACCATCTATCCTCTGAAATGCTTATTTTATGCGTTTTAAAGATTAACCAAAATATCTCTTTAACAGACCGGCAAACGCTTTTCCGTGTCTTGCCTCGTCTCTAGCCATCTCATGAACGGTATCGTGGATTGCGTCAAGGTTTGCTGCCTTTGCTCTCTTTGCAAGATCTGTCTTTCCTGCAGTCGCTCCATTCTCAGCTTCTACTCTCATTTCCAGGTTCTTCTTTGTAGAATCTGTCACCACTTCACCAAGAAGCTCTGCAAATTTTGCAGCGTGCTCTGCCTCTTCATAAGCAGCTTTTTCATAATACATTCCGATCTCCGGATATCCCTCACGGTGGGCAACTCTTGCCATAGCCAGATACATACCAACTTCAGAGCACTCTCCCTCGAAATTTGCGCGAAGATCTGCAAGAATGTCTTCACTCACGCCTTTTGCAACACCAACTACATGTTCGGAAGCCCAGGTCATTTCACCCTCCTGCTTTACGAACTTCTCTGCCGGTGCATGGCAGATCGGGCACTCTGCCGGTGCAGCCTCACCTTCATAAACATAACCACATACGGTACATACAAACTTTGCCATTTTAAATGTCCTCCTTATTATAAATTTAATTAATGGGTGTTTTTCTTTTTGCAGTCCGGGCATAATCCGGAAAACAAAATGGAATGGTTTTCAATTGTTCCATCAAACTGCTCCGCTGCAATCTGATTTAACTGTTCCTGGGAAGGCATGTCCAGATCCATCACACATCCACACTCTCTGCAAGAAAAGTGGTAATGCGGTGCCGGGTTTCCGTCAAATCTGTCCGGGCCTCCACTGACAGTAATTTTTTGAATCTCCCCCAGATCAGACAAAAGAGAAAGATTCCGGTAAACAGTTCCGAGACTGATATTTGGAAATTCGTCTTTGATACTCATATAAACCGTTTCCGCAGTCGGATGATCATAGCGGCCTGTCAGGCACTGCCGGATCGCCTCCCGCTGACGACTTCGTTTTATCATAATACTCTCCCTCATTTCTCCATTAGTTCAAAACAATAACAGGAACTGTTACTGACATTATAATAATACTTTAGTACCAAAATGTCAATCCTTTTTTTCAAAATAAACGACATATTTTTTTCCCCGGCTCATAAACTATACAAGACATCAAATACAAAACAGGAGAATTCTTCAATTGAGACGATTTATTACTTATATTTATGAATATGAACAGGGAAACCGCGGACGAAATACCGGGTTCATCCGCACCGATCTGCGCGAAAACAGCTGCCGTATGGAACTTCAGATCCGGGGGTTTGACCGTTTCAAGGGAAAATGTCCGGTCTATCTGACAGTATATGAAAATGGTCTGCAGGCTATACCTGTTACCGAATTATTGCTCACGCAGGGTATGGGATCCTGCAGCTTTACCTGTGAAAATAATCGGATCGGAAACAGTGGTTTTGACGTGCATCAGGCACAGACCCTGACCATTGCCTGTGGCAACGGAAGGTTTCTGACCGGATGCCTTTCTTCCGCTCCGGTTCCGGAGGCACTCCGGGGAGAATTTTTAATCTTTCAGGAAAAAGAAGCGGTACCGCCTGCCGCTCAGGCACAGACAGAGCCGGTCATACAGACGCAATCTACAACCGAACCAGAGCGATTCCGTCAGCCGCAAGCCATGCCAGAACCGGAACCCGTCCGACAGCCGCAAGACATACCAGAACCGGAATCCATCCGGCAGCCCGAAACTACTCCTCAACCGGAAACGATCCAACAGCCGAAAACAATCCCTCAACCAGAAGCAGCCCGGCAGCCACAAACCTCTTATCAGAAAGTAGAAATTCAGGATATCCGAAAGCTTCCAAAAAGCAATTGGAATCTGTGCAACAACCGTTTTCTTCTGCACGGTTTTTTCAATTATCACTATCTCATGTTGAAAACGCTGGAAATGAATGGAGAAAAACGACAGTTTCTTGGAATTCCGGGAATCTATGAGCAACCGGAACGTATGATGGCAATGCTCTTTGGTTTCCCGGAATTTGAGGCAGCAGCCGCAATATCCTCAGACTCCAAAGACATGACCGGAGTTTTCGGATACTGGATGTGTCCGCTTAATCAGGATTAATCATGCAAAACTGCGCATGATCCCGCCACTTTTGATTGAGCATCATATAATCATGGCAGATGCCTTCGTACACGAACCCCACCCGTTCAAGCAGCCGGATACTTGCCGTATTATCTGGAAGTGCCCATGCCATGGCACGGTGAAGTTTTAAATCCCGGAACACCAGATCCATAATAAAACGCAGTGATTCCGTTGCGTATCCGCGATGATGATATGCGCTGGAAAACTTATATCCAACCTCACACTGTTCAGAAAATCCACGTGTAATATGATGTACACATATCGTCCCTATGATACGCTCCGGATGCTCTTTCTCATATACATAAAACCGGAACAGTGTTCCCTGTACTGCCATGTTATACTCAAACAGGAGCATCTGTCTCTGGAACTGGCGGGTATAAAAATTCGGCATCCGATCCGGCTCAAATTTTTCAAACAGTTCTTTATCCCGCATATAAAAATCCAGTACCGCATCTGCCTGATCCGGCTTTATTATTTTTAAAAGAAGACGTTCTGTCTCATATGCAAATAACATACTTCTTCCTTCCATATGATTTCTATGGTATAGTATTATACTGTAATTAAAAGGTTACTTATCCCCATAATTATCATAACGATTTCAAGGAAGAATGTCTATGACTGATGATGAAAAATTTATGAAAGAAGCCTTAAAACAGGCGAAAAAAGCCTATGCGATCGATGAAGTCCCGATTGGATGTGTGATTGTCCAAAACGGTAAAATCATCGCAAGAGGATATAACCGGCGCAACATCGATAAAAATACGCTTGCCCATGCAGAACTGTCTGCCATCCGCAAAGCAAGTAAAAAAACAGGTGACTGGCGGCTTGAGGACTGCGACCTCTACGTTACGCTGGAGCCATGCCAGATGTGTGCCGGTGCAATTGTACAATCCCGTATGCGGCGGGTAATCATCGGTTCCATGAATCCCAAAGCCGGATGTGCAGGATCTGTCCTGAACCTTCTGCAAATGCAGCAATTTAACCATCAGGTGGAAATTACCAGAGGTGTTCTTGAAGAGACCTGTTCTTCCATGCTTTCTGCTTTTTTCCGGGAACTGCGCCAGCGCAAAAAGAAGCCGGCTAAATCTGAATGATCTTCGCCTCGTGATGCATTGCAGGAATGATTTTTTCCATCAGATCTGCAGTGCGCACACGCAGGCTGGACGTATTAATACACGGATGACATCCCACATATTCTCCCTTTAAAACATCTTCATCAATGACCAGCTGCACATGATTTTCAGTATCATTCATAAGCCCCAGCACGCTGACCGATCCCGGTGTGATATCGAGGTATTCTTCCATATACGATTCATTGGCAAAAGAAAGCCGGCTTGTACCAAGCTTTTTTGACACATCCTTTGTCACGAGACGTTTATCTCCCACAATCATCAGAAGATAAAATTCTTTTTTATTTGCCGTACACAAAAACAGATTCTTGCATATGGTAGCTTCCAGCACGCGGTCTGCCTCCTCACATGCTTCCATCGTCATCAGAGCTTCATGATCCACCCTGTCATATATAACGCCAAGTTTATCTAAAAAATCATACACACGGATCTCCTTTTCCAGTCTTCCTGACGTATCCGCGGGTCTTCCCTGTTCCAGTTTCAACATAATTCTTCCTCTTTTTCTTGTATTTTGTACTCATCATACCCCTCTTTTTTGCATTTGTATAGAAATTTCTGCATAGACTAAAACTAAGATGGCTGCTTTTAGAGCTGCCGCCCAACGGTAAGGAGACAAATTATGTGTGGAATTTCAGGCTTTTGCGATTTTTCATTGAACTACTATGACAAAAAACCCTTCTGGGAAACGATCCTTGTACAAATGCACGAAACTTTAAAGCACCGCGGTCCGGATCAGGCGATGATTGATCTACAGCCACATGTGGGGCTGTCACATGCACGCCTTTCCATCCGCGATCTTAAAAGCGGCATCCAGCCTATGACACGTACTTTTCACGGGAAAACCTGTTCCATTGTTTACAATGGAGAAATTTATAATCACCGGGAACTGCTGCCCGAACTGCAGTCAGCCGGATATCGCTTTACCACAACGTCAGACACGGAAATCATTCTGTGCGCTTATATGCATTTTGGAAAAAATTTTGTTGAAAAATTAAATGGAATTTTCGCATTTGCAATCTGGGACGATACCAACAGAGAACTGCTTCTCTACCGTGACCGTGCCGGCACAAAGCCTTTGTTTTATACCCAGACCGGAAGCTCCTTTGTTTTTGGATCGGAACCCAAAGCATTATTTTGTCATCCGGATGTCACTCCATCCATTGACAAAAACAGTCTGCAGGAAATTCTGGCGGTCGGTCCGGCACGCACCTCCGGAAACGGCGTATTCACAGGCGTAAAGGAAGTTATGCCGGGACATTATCATATATTCTGTCCGGACGGACAGCACGACATTCTCTACTGGGATCTGCCCTGCCGCGAACATAAAGATTCCTATGCCCAAACCGTACAGACCGTTTCTTTTCTCGTGCGTGACACTGTAGAACGACAGATGGTGTCCGATGTTCCGGTATGCACCTTTCTCTCCGGCGGCATTGATTCTTCGATTGTCACTGCATTAGCCGCCCGCCATATGCAAAAAGAAGGAAAAATTTTAAACACGTTTTCTTTTGACTTCTCTGAAAACGAGAAATATTTTAAGTCCAATGCCTTTCAGCCGGAACGGGATCTTCCTTACGTCAACCGGATGCTGCAATATTGTAAAACATCCCACACCTATTTAGAGTGCAGCCAGGAGGCTCTCTTTGCCGCCCTGTCCGATGCGGTCACCGCCAAAGACCTTCCCGGAATGACCGATGTGGACGCCTCTCTTTTGTATTTTTGTTCCGAAGTCGCCAAACATAATAAAGTAACACTCACCGGAGAATGTGCCGATGAAATTTTCGGCGGCTATCCATGGTTTTACCGACCGGAACTTATGAACCGGGATGGTTTTCCGTGGTCTGCCGATCCTGCTGCACGTACCTCCATTCTTTCCGATGACGTGCTTCGCACGCTGGATCTGGCAGAATATTCTCATGCGCGCTATGAGGAAACACTCTCCCACGTTCCGCATCTGGATGGCGAATCCCCTGAGGAAGCCCGCCGTCGTGACATTGGCTATCTGAATATCAAATGGTTCATGCAGACCCTGCTCGACCGCATGGACCGCACCAGCATGTACTCTTCTCTGGAAGCCCGTGTCCCATTTGCCGATCACCGGATCATGGAATATGTTTTCAATGTGCCGTGGCAGATGAAATATCGGAATGGAGTCGAAAAATCCCTGTTGCGGGATGCCTGTGCCGATCTGCTGCCACGGGAACTGCTCTGGCGCAAAAAAAGCCCGTATCCAAAGACATACCATCCGGCCTACGAACAGATGCTGATCAGGCGCATGCGGGAAATTCTGAACGATCCGAATTCTCCGGTACTGCCGCTTCTGGACCGTTCCAAAACAGAAGCTTTCCTTGCCGCACCAAAGGAACTCGGCAAACCATGGTTCGGCCAGTTGATGGCAGGTCCGCAGCTCATTGCTTACTTTATCCAGATCAACACCTGGATGCAGATCTATCATTTGTCCATCTGACGTCCCGACACCGGATATCCATCATTCTTCACTAAAAAAGGAGTTGCCCCGCAAAAGGCAACTCCTTTTTGTAGTACAGCATCAACTGCAGTTTTTAACGTTATATTTCACATTATCCCTTGACACTTCCCAGTGCAATACCCTGAACGATATGCTTGGAAAGAATCAGATATACAACAATAACCGGCAGGATCGAGAATGTAATCATCACATATACCTGGCCCATATCAAACTTCAACCAGTCTGCTGCACGAAGCTGTGCAATCAGAATTGGAAGTGTTTTCTTTTTATCATCATGCAGAATCAGTGCCGGTGTAAAATAATTGTTCCAGCTGCTGACGAAAGTGAAGATTGCCTGTACGGCGATCGCCGGTTTCATCAGTGGAAGTACAATACTGTTGAAGGTACGGAACTCACCGGAACCATCAATTCGTGCGGCCTCTATCAGAGACAGTGGAAGTGCACTCTCCATGTACTGCTTCATGTAGAAGAATACAACCGGAGAAGCGATTGTCGGAACAATCAGTGGAATGAAGGAATCCATCATTCCCATCTTTGTCACTAACTTGATAAATCCAAGTGCAGTAACCTGTGTCGGAATCATCATGATCATCAGGATGAACGGATAAATAAACCGTTTCATTTTGAAATCATATGCATGAATGGCATATGCTGTCATGGTTGAGAAATAAGTACAAAGCACTGCCGAGCAAGCGGCGATGATCAGACTGTTAAACATTCCATACCAGATTGGAAGCGTTCCGTGCACCAGATTGTTCCAGTTTTTTAACAGGTTCGTACTTGGAATCGCGGTAAATCCGGATTGTAACTCTCCGTTTGATCTGGTTGCGTTGATAAACATAATGTAAAACCAGAACAGACAGAAAAATGAGATAATAATCAATACTACATAGGCGATGATGCGCCGTGCGTGAAGTCCTACACCCTTCTGGGTGTCGTTTGTATTTGTCTTTGCCATATCAATTACCCCTTTCTCTTGTCATTGCCGGTAACCTTAAATACGATCAGGCTTAAGATTGTGGTAAGAATGAACAGTACAACAGACAGTGCACCAGCCATACCATAGTTCTTACTGAACAAATGCTTATTCAGATACATGATCAATGTCATGGTAGATCTCATCGGATCACCGGTTCCATTTGTCAAAATCTGCGGTACATCGAACAGCTGCAGACCACCGATCAGTGATGTGATGATTACATACACCAGAATCGGGCGAAGCAGTGGAAGTGTAATCTTGAAAAATACCTGTGTGGAAGTTGCTCCATCCACCTCAGCTGCTTCAAAGAGGGAAGTATCAATTCCCATCATTCCAGCCATCAGAAGGATGGTCGTGTTACCAAACCACATCAGGCAGTTCATCATGGCGATCAGGCCTCTGGCACTTCCTGCATGTGATAAAAATTTATAAGGTTCTGAGATAAATCCGATCTGCATCAGCAGGGAGTTGATTGGTCCACCATCTGAAAAGAGTGTGAAGAACAACATAGAAAATGCAGATGCCATAATCAGGTTCGGCAGATAAATTACAGTTTTGAAGAATCTGGACCCTTTTAATTTCAGACGGACATCGGAAAACCATGCACCTAATAAAAGGGAGAGGAAAATCTGTGGTATGAAGCACATGATCCAAAGAACCATCGTGTTCTTAAAATATGTCCAGATATCTCCACCACTGAATAATGCCTTGTAATTATCTAATCCAACAAATGTCGGTCCAACCTGTGTTAAACCGGACATATAATTTTCGAAGAAACTGTTATAAATGGTGTTTACTAACGGTACCAGCTGAAATATTACAAATACAACGATAAATGGAATCAGAAATATGTAGCCCCATTTATTATATCTGACCGCTTTTCCTCCACTATTACTTTTCATAAGACCTACCTCCCAACTGGTATGTTATGATGAATATAGTTTTTGTTACACATATTTTTGCTAAAAAGATGGTGCCTGCCTTCCGTCATATCGTCTGGCAGGCACCTGTGGGGTAAGGCGAACGCCTTATAGTATTAGTAAGTTAACTCTGGGTACTTCTCAGTTACAGCCTTGTAGAAGAGGTCAAGTGCTTCTTCCTTGCTTGCTTTTCCTTCGAAGTAGTTCTTCATAGCGTTCTGGAATTCTTCGTTACATCCCTGATCGTAAGAAGACAGGTTGCTTAAGTCAAGTGTCTCAACACCTGCGCAGTACATTGGGAGTGGATTCTGTCCACCAAGAATCTTGCTGGTATATTCTTTATCATCTTTAACCTTAATAGATCCATCTGCCAATCCGTTCATAACGGTGCTGTTGTTTACGAAATCGTCATCATCTACAACGATATTTTTCATAATGTCGTCATCTGTTGTCATCTTTAACATAATATCTTTTACAAGATTTGCGTTATCTGTTCCCTGAGCTGCACAGATCCATGTACCACCCCAGAAGAAGCCCTGCGGTCCCTGAGCTGCGCCCCATCCGCCGTTGTATCCGATAGATCCTTCTGTATCAGCTGCCATAGAGAAGTTTACTAACCATGCAGGTCCAAAGTAGCAGAATACTTTACCCTGTGGATAGAATCCTTTTGACCAGTCATCTGACCAGAGATCACAAGTACCTGTCTCGCCAGCATCTACCTGAGCCTTAGAATCGTCTACCCATTTCATAATGTTGTCATCGATATTGATCTTATTTCCGTCTACCCACTTAGATGTTACATTGTTGGAGTATACACGGTATGTATCGTTTGCGGAAGCAGTCATCTTGTAACCTGCATCCTTCATCTTCTTTGCGGTATCGTTATATGTATCCCAATCCTTTACATATTCCTGAACCTTATCTGGATCGTCTGTTCCGAGAACTTCTTTGGCTGCATCTCTGTTATAGAAAAGAACACCTGGGCAGCCCTGCCATGAAAGGCCTTTTAAAACGCCCTTGGAATCGGTAACGATATCCTTTGTGTACTGATACTGTTTTGACAGATCGCTGTCTGCAATTCCCAGATCCTTAATTGGCATCGTATAATCGGTATCTACATACTTCAATGCGTAATCTGCTTCTACCAGGAATAAGTCAATCTTATCATCTGCTGGAGCATCTGCCTGATTTAATAAGGTAGCATCCAGATTGTTCTGGTACGCATTGTCATCGTTTGGTGTAATGTTCCAGACAACATCAACATCACCGATCTTTCCATGTGTTGCATCAACTTCCTGATAATCCGGATAGTGAGCTGTGATACGGCTCTTGAACTCCTCGTTCCAGCAATAAATGTTTAAAACCTTTCCGGTATCTTCTGCCGGAGCAGTTACTTCAGAACTGGTATCTGCCTTTGAAGTATCCGGTGTTGTTGCATTGTCGCTGCTCTCTTTACTTCCGCAGCCAGCAAACATTGTTGCTACCATTGTTGCGCACAGCAGTGCACTTACGACTTTCTTTTTCATATAAAACCCTCCTTAATATTTGTTGACCTGTTGGTCAGTTTGTTTTGAAGAAATCTGCCGGCTTTATTCTTTCGGCTGAATTGCACCTACGGACTGTCCCGGTACTAAACTTCCTTCTATAACGACTCTCTCGACAAGAGTTGTTCTCGGTTTCTCAATGGTTCCGACGAGCCTTATTGCAGCTTCGCTTCCAATTATTTCTGTGTTCTGGCGAATTGTTGTAAGTTTTGGATATAAAAGCTGCGAGATCATCGTACCGTCATATCCGGCTACCGAAATGTCTCTCGGAATTCGAAGTCCCATTTCAATAATGACATTTCTACCTCCTATTAAAGAAGTATCATCCGGATAAATGATACAGGTTGGCGGATCTTCCAGATTCAACAGTTCCTTTGTCTGTTTTGCAGATCCTTTTGTCTCAAGATAATCAGCTGAGCGGACATATGTATCGGGAATTTCAAGCCCCAGTTCATCAATTGTCCGATAAAAACTTGCGAGCCGGTCCCGCGTAACACTTGATCCTTCCTGTCCATGAATATATGCAATTTTTCTGTGTCCCTGACTGTATATGTACTTTACTAAATCTTCCATACCCTGTATATTGTTGGAAGTAACTGCGGTGCAGTTATGATGTACATAATCAATCGTAACTACAGGTATTTCACTGTTCATCAGCTCGATCACATCCGGGTCATCAAAATTGGCACATACAATTACGACCCCCTCAAAATTCCGGTACCGGCAATGTTCATAATAGGACATTTTCCGATTTTCAAAGCAGGTGTTGATAAATGTAATATCATATCCTAACTTTTCTGCCTGAATCTTAAGTCCGTTCAGCACACCGGAGAAATATTCATGAGTCAGGCCCCTTCCGGCTTCCTCCTCGAAGAGTACCCCGATATTATATGAGCGGTTTGTCTTAAGTGCTCTGGCCGCTGCATTCGGAAAATATCCAAGTGCTTCTGCCGTTTGCTTTACCCGGTTTTTTGTCTCTTCACTGATATCTTTATGATCATTCAGTGCTTTGCTTACAGTCGCAGTAGAGACACCACATCGTTCAGCAATTGTTTTTAAAGATACCATATCGTTCCTCCAATGTTTCGGAAAACTTTCTTAATCGTTTTCGTAGCTTTAATATACCCCCGTATGGTCAGAAATGCAATAGCTTTTTGTCATTTCGTCAATTTAAACATTTTATTCTTGACGGTTTTATGCATATTGTATGTGTATTTTGTGTCCGTGCATGCGCACGCTATTTTATTCTTATACGTTTACGCAATTTTTTTGGTTTTTTAATGTTGCGCACGCATTTGTTGCTTTCTTATATTTTTTGTTTTCGTTTTTGTTCAAGTTGCTGGATTTGCCTGTTTTAAGCCATTTTGTGTTGATTTTTTAAATTTCAGAGACTATACTCTATTTATAAAAGAGAGTGCTTAAACGTTTTCGCTCTCATAGATAAGTGGCATTTAAAACAAGCACGATGGATTGATTACTCCACCAAATGCTTCTTTCCACTTTCATCTACTATGTCACAAGTAAATAATTTTATATGGAGGATACACACATGAAATTTGGATATTTCGATGATGCGAACAAAGAATATGTTATTACCTCTCCTAAGACACCACTCCCATGGATCAACTATCTGGGTTCTGAGAATTTCTTTTCTCTGATCTCCAATACCTGCGGTGGCTATAGCTTCTATAAAGATGCAAAGCTTCTTCGTCTGACGAGATACCGTTATAACAATGTTCCTTTCGACAGCAATGGACACTACTACTATATTAAAGAGGGCGATACCATCTGGAATCCCGGATGGATGCCAGCCAAGACCGATCTGGACGCTTATGAGTGTCATCACGGTATGGGCTACTCCACCTTCCGGAGCAGTAAAAATGATCTGCTGGCAGAGCTGACCGCATTTGTTCCGGTTGGAAAGAACTGTGAGATCAATCAGCTGACTCTTACCAATAACAGTAAAGAGACGAAAGATTTTTCTGTCTTTTCTTATGTAGAATTCTGTTTATGGAATGCAATGGACGACATGACCAACTTCCAGCGTAATTTCTCTACCGGTGAAGTAGAAGTTCATGGATCTGCAATTTATCATAAGACCGAATACCGTGAGCGTCGTAATCACTATGCTCTGTATGCAGTTAACGCCCCGGTAGACGGATTTGATACTGACCGCGATTCCTTCCTTGGAGCATACGGAGAAAACTCTGCTCCTGAAGTTGTCGTGTCCGATCAGTCCAAAAACTCCATTGCCAGCGGATGGGCTCCGGTAGGCTCCCATCATCTGAAAGTGTCTCTTGCTCCCGGCGAATCCAAAACTTTCGTATTTATTCTGGCATACATAGAGAATCCTGTTGAAGAAAAATGGATCGGACGCGCCGAAGATGGAAAGATTAACCGCACACGTGCGGAAGCTCTGATGAAAGAATTTGATACCAAAGAAAAATCAGAAGCAGCACTGGCTGAACTGAAAAAATACTGGGATGAACTGCTTTCTCACTTTACGGTATCCTCTTCCGAGGAAAAACTGGATCGTATGGTAAACATCTGGCATCAGTATCAGTGTATGGTCACATTTAATATGAGCCGTTCTGCTTCCTACTTCGAATCCGGTATCGGACGAGGCATGGGATTCCGTGATTCCTGTCAGGATCTGCTTGGTTTCGTACATCTGATTCCGGACCGCGCAAGAGAGCGTATTCTGGATATTGCAGCAACACAGTTTGAAGACGGAAGTGCATATCATCAGTATCAGCCTCTGACCAAGAAAGGTAATTCTGATATTGGAAGCGGTTTCAACGATGATCCGCTCTGGCTGATTGCAGGTACCGCAGCATACATCAAAGAAACCGGGGATTACACCATCCTGGATGAAAAAACGCCGTATGACAGTGATCCTTCCAAGGCAACTGATTTTATGGAGCATTTACGCCGTTCCTTCCACTACACCATCGATCATCTCGGACCGCATAAACTTCCGCTGATCGGCCGTGCAGACTGGAATGACTGCCTGAACTTAAACTGCTTCTCCACAGAACCGGGAGAATCCTTCCAGACATTCGGCCCATCCGAAGGACCAAATGCAGAGTCTGTTTTCATTGCCGGTATGTTTGTCCGTTACGGTAAAGATTATGTAGAGATCTGCCGTCACAGAGGGCTTGAGGATGAAGCAAAACTGGCAGAAAATGCTATCGCAGAAATGGAAAAGACGGTTCTTGATGCTGGCTGGGATGGAGAATGGTTCCTGCGGGCATACGATCATTACAAAAACAAGATTGGTTCTAAAGAATGTGAAGACGGTAAAATTTTTATCGAGCCACAAGGCTTCTGCGTTATGGCAGAGATCGGTCTGAAAGAAGGAAACTGTCTGAAAGCCATGGAATCCGTAGAAAAATATCTGGATACTAAATACGGTATTGTACTTCTTCAGCCACCTTATCACAGATACCATGTAGAACTTGGTGAAATTTCCTCTTATCCACCAGGATATAAAGAAAATGCCGGTATCTTCTGCCACAACAATCCTTGGATTTCCATTGCAGAAACCGTTGTCGGACGTGGAAACCGCGCATGGCAGGTATATACAAGAACCTGTCCTGCATATATCGAAGATATCAGCGAAATTCACCGTACCGAACCTTATGTATATTCGCAGATGATTGCCGGAAAAGATGCTCCAAACTTTGGAGAAGCCAAGAACAGCTGGCTGACCGGTACTGCAGCGTGGACATTCCTGGACGTTTCCCAGTATATTCTCGGAATCCGTCCGGATTACGACGGATTGACCGTCGATCCATGTATTCCATCCGCTCTGGATGGTTTCGAAGCAAAACGTGACTTCCGTGGTGTGACCTATCACATCAGCGTCCGTAACCCAAAACACGTAGAAAAGGGTGTTGCTTCCATGACCGTTGATGGCATTGCCGTAGACGGAAATACGATTCCATTACCAACCGGCAAGACAGAAGTCTCTGTCGAAGTGGTTATGGGCTAATACTTAATCACAGTAATTCTTGTTTCCGGTTTTGTGCCGGAAGCAGTTTTACCATTTTTCATTATTTTCCTACCCCCAAAAAGAAGGTGCGCATTATGCGCACCCTCTTTTTATTCATGATGATTTTATTTATGATGAATCGCTTTTTTCACCCATGTAAATAAGTTTCTTACAAATACTCCTCCAAAAAAGATCTGCCAGCATAATGCCATTGGGAAGTTTAATGCAAATTTTTGCAGCCACACTGCGACCACCTGATTTCCCGGATGTGCAAACAAAACTGTGGCAATCAGACTCATTACCGGACACATCAGACATACAATCATAGAACAGATTGCAAGTGTCACAAAGACCGGCTTGTCTTCTTTCGGATTTACCAGACGAAACGCCAGCATCGTTGCCAGTTTCTCCACTACAAAATACTCCAGGATACATGCGATCGGCCACATAATCGGTATTTCATGAAACGCCAGCAGAAAAACTTCGTTTGTCATTCCGCCTTTGTCGATTGCGATGTTATAGCATACCATGGCATACACCATGACAAACGCCATAACAAGTGTAAATAAAATATTTTCGAGTCTACTCTTCTTTGGCATAATTTTGCCCTCCTTTAATATAAATAAATTTGAGCATAGAAAAACACACGCGTGTTGTTCGTTAATCAGTGGTTACTGTTCACAGGTTACCCTGCGAACAGTAACTTCGCAGCCCCATATAAAGTTTTGCTTTGCAAAAGGGGGCTGCTCACACCCACATCATGTTCATACGCACCTGAACAGCATGGTGTTCAGGTGCTGAATGAACCGTAACAATCAGTGAGCAATGCACACATGTGTCGTTTCCAATTATACCAATATGTTCTCTATACAATTAAAAGTGCCTAGTTCCGGAATCGAACCAGAGACACGAGGATTTTCAGTCCTCTGCTCTACCAACTGAGCTAACTAGGCACATAGTTGCGGGAATAGGATTTGAACCTATGACCTCCGGGTTATGAGCCCGGCGAGCTTCCAGACTGCTCCATCCCGCGATAATATATTTAATTATATGCAATTACTGAAAAAGTAATTCCAATGGGCAGAGGTGGATTCGAACCACCGAAGCAATTTGCAGCAGATTTACAGT
>NZ_QTYW01000013.1:0-88621 GCF_003462365.1 Roseburia sp. TF10-5
CCAAGCTAACGATAGCAAAAATGGCTGGTGTTGAGGAAAATGATATTGACAGGCTTTTAGCCAATCCACCAGAAAAGATTGAAATCGAAGTAAAGTATAAAATTGCTGTGACGGTTATGGAACTGCGATTTTGGCTAAAAGATTGTGAATCACCGATATAATCGGGATTTGTGAGTAGAGGGCACTTATGAAAAATAAAAGTATCAATCAAGTTTCCATAATAAATGGTGAAGATGGTCCCACAAGTGTTTTTATATTTGGAGAAGCTCAAAAGCAATCTCTAAAGATTAGAATCCAGATAAAAGATCAAGTCTCAAAATAAATATTTTTTAGAGAAAATCAGAGATTTCGATAAAATGCAATATACCAATACATACACTTATGAAAATATATTTGAATAATTAAAATTATGGAGGACACAATGAAAGTTCAAGGAAATAGGTATATTAATAATCCAGAGATGATAAAAAATAAGGTTGAGAAGAAAACAACTGTTCCTCAGAATATTATTTCGGAGGATGATGTGAAAATCAGTGATTCAGCAAGAAAGTTAGTTGAGACTGCTCGTAATAAGGTATCGGATTTTCATACAATGCATTTTTCATCTATTAATGGAGAAATAAGAGAGATACCAGCAGAATATAAATGTGAAAATTTATTCAAATTAGATTTGAAAGCAACTTCCATTTCTGGAGAACAAAGTGCGTTTGAAGGCTGTTCGGAAAATCAGTCAGAGGTTTTTGAAAAATGGCTGGACGAAAATGCTTCTGAATATTTGACAGAAGATGAAATGAAAGATTTAAAAGAGAAGATTAATGCAATGACAGCAGATGTAGATTTTTTGAATGCTCAGGAGGGATATAGAGGAACTTCCTATGAATCTGTATTTTTGTTAAGTGCAAGTGAAGCGGGGCTAAGAAAAGTAAATGAAATGTATGTTCCAGAGCAATTACAAGCAGGTTTTTCAGACATGATTGACGAATATGTTCATTTTAATGATTCGGCACGTAATTCTATCATGGAGAAAATGACACCAGATTACATGGTTGTTGGAATTGGAAGCAAAACAGAATCTTATAAGTACAAGTCAGAAATAATCTCAGATGAGACAGCTTTTTATACAAATGAGAAGAAAGAGATAAGTGGTATCTGCAATCAGTTTTTAAATGGTAAAACAGATCAAAAATTATTTTGTAATGAGATGAAAGACCGTTTAAATGATTACTATGGAAGCAGGTATGAATTAAGGAATCAGCCAGAAGCTGTTGAAGGAAGAGTAAATAATATGCTGGACAAATTGCAGCATATGTTTGGCGTTTAATGTTGAAAAAGGGTTTGGAGAATAATTATGAAGACAGTGACTGATGTAAACACAGTAAACCAGCTATTGACATATTCAAAGCAGGCAGAGGCAGGAATACACCAAAAAGCAATACAGATGTTGCTTGGAGCAGGAAATAATAAAAAACAGGACAGTTTAAGTATTTCTGATGCTGCACGAGGCTTTTCAAAGCAATCCATAGCTGCACTGATAGATAAAAATGCGAATATTTCTAACAGTGAATTGGCTTATTATTTTGCAAATTATAATAATTCAAGTGCTATTTTGGATGCAATCAATTTTGGGGAGAATGTTTCCTGTGGATATAATTCTGATTTTAAGGAGTATGGGGTTATTTCCTTTGACCTTAATGGGAGCAGACAGGTAGTACCTAATTATGCAGTACCGAAAATGAATACAAGCACCATGTCAGGCATTTGTGCTGCAAATAATTCTTTGGTATTAAGTAATAAAAGTTATTATTCATGGACAACATCAAGTGGCGGTAAATATACATGGACGGTCAACAATGGAAGGATAGGCTGGGCAGCCTCGGAATCGTTGCTTGCAGAGAATACAAATCAAAAAGGGACAAATTATAAGTGGGAAATGTGTAAGGCAGGCAATATCCTGTCTGATCTGGCACAGGGAAAGAGTGTGTGGGGGTATCTTTACAGCAATGAGGAGGTATTGTCCGTCTGTGAGAAAGTCGGGATTTCTCCGGGATTCTTTTCTATAGAAGCGGGAGCAGGAAAACACACTTATTTATTGCAGGAATCAGGAAAGACCATAAATGTTGACGCAAAGATAAAACAGTTAAATGATATAAACTGGATAGAAATCGGATTTAAAGAAGGAGATACGTTTTCCGTTTATGGTAAAGAGTATGCTATTGACAGCAGTGGGCATATCAATGTTTCGGCAGAAGATGAATTTACATCAACGGAAATTAAATATCCAAGTCGTTCAATATAATAGAAATTATTTTAAGTTTCAATAACAGGGAGGTAGGATTATGGCAATTACAGGTATCAATAACAGCAGTTGCACATCGTATTATGCTTCAAATTACAAGAATACTGTTAAAAAAACAGATAGTGAAAAGGATAGTACAAATACAAAAGACGGCAACGTGACAACAAGTACAGTTGAATTAAAAACATCACGTCCCGGTGTGACAAAAACAGAGCAGATTAAGACGGGGTATAGCAATGTAAATGATTATTCAAAATACTTGCAAGGAAAATACCATTATATGAATATAGGGCTGACTTCAATGCAGGGTATTCCGACAACGGTATCTGTTTCAAGTGCATTTTTACAAAAGTGCATGAATGATCCGGAAAAAGCAAAGTATTTGGAGGAAAACTTAGCAGCCATTCCGGATTGTACAAAAGATACGATTAATGGATGTTTGGGCACTGTGACAAATCAGAGTTATATGATTGATGCAAACGGAAATATTATAGAGACAGCATCTTGTACAAATGATCCAGATGGGAAAATAGCGAAAGAGAATGCTGAACGAAAGGCAAAAGAGAACAGAGAAAAAGAGGGAAAAGTAAAAGAGAAAAGAGCTGCTAAAAAAGCAGAGGAAGAAAAAGCTGCAAAGAAACGTGCAGAAAAATCGGCAGAAGGAAAAGAAACGGGTGATTATACCTTATCCGTAACTGGTAATGATGTAAAAAGTATGACACAGAGCCTTGTAGCAGAATCTGTGAGTATTTCTGCACCTGATAGATCAAATTTTGATATTAAGGCATAAGAGGGTTCGGTAAAAGGAAAATATCAAATTGGTGCATAGGATGGCATCACCAGAGAGTAGAGTGGCAGAAAGTCAGTAGATATAAAGTTATAGATAGATTTATTTATGAACCGTGAGGTGGATTTATGGGAATCTCTTTTTCAAATATAGGAACAGTTGGAAGGGAACAGCTAATTACTTCTGGTAGTAATGGAGAACCAAACTGGTCTTATATTCCATCGAAAGGAAAAAGTACAAAAACGCAGACTGAATTTGTAAGTGAGATTAGGAAACTGGCACAAAAGGCTGCCAATGCTACTGATAAGACAGAACAAGACGCTATTTCAAGGCAGGTATTGCAGTTAAGGGCAGAATATTTGTCAGAGGTTGCACCGGATAGAAAGCAGTTATACCAACAGGCAAAAAGTGCAATGAAAAATCAAAATACCAATCCAAAATGTAAAGGGATTGGAGAATTAACCTTACTGGATTTTTTGGAACAGGCAGAGGGAAAAAATCAGAATCTTGCAGACAAGCAGATTGTATTGGCAGGAGGCGGAACATTAAAATTCACTATTTTAACATCAGGTGGTTATGGTGTTCAAATTCAGAGTCAGGGCGTGAATGTATTGTTAAATACCGGTGCCGGCTGGGGATACGAAATGACTCCGGCAGAACTTACAAAAAAAGATGAATTCTATTCCATTTACTGGAAGGAATATAAAGCCGTAAAGAATGGTATGAATTCTGAATTAAAAGAACTACCGGATTATCTGGAAAAAAGACCAGTTTTTGAAGCGAAAGCCTAATAAATGGAGGTGATTTTGATGTGATGTTTCAATAGGTGTACTTATATATTTATAAATCACTTGGACCATATAAGGAAAGTGATTGCAAATTCCGAATGACAGAGGAATAGCAACGAAAAAATGCAATGGGTATAACAGGCGTAGGAAGTTCTTATAATTTTGTTTATAACACAAAGACAGGTAAGCTATCTACAAAGGATGGCAGTAAAAATGAGTTTGTTGATTTTTGCAATGGAGATGTAAAGGGAGAAGATACAGAGTCACTGAATCATTTTGATGCACATACAAGGTATCAATTTCAAAGAATGCTCTATGTATATGGAACCGGAATGACAGGATAGAATCCTTTTGAAAATGATGAGGAAGTTGAGATTACAGCGGATATAGACAGTGCAACCCATACATCTTTTTATGTGAATGGGCAGAAAGCGTTTACTGCAATTACGGGTATGTCATATCTACCATATGAGATTAGAACTTTTGGAACAGTACAACAACCATTTAAAACTAGGGGATCAATACCATATGATCCACAGACGAATAGTATCACGATTGGAATTGGAAGCAGGTTTGATCTGGGAAATGGATATAGTGTGACGGTACAGGAAGATTGTGTCTGGGGTGAGGGCTATGGAAAGGGAAGCCTGGCGGATGATGAAAGATGTAATATGATGGTCGGGGGCTTAAGTTCCTTGATCCATTTTGCAGATCAGCAGTATTTTTCAAGTATGACGGATACATACACAGATTATATTTTAGAATTTCTTTCTTCTCAGGGAGTAGATACAAGTAGAGAATTTGTGATAAATGGGACACATTGTGAATTGGTAAATGGAAAAATAAGAGAAGTTGGTAACGATTATGTGGTGCCTAGTGCCATTCAGCAGAAAGCAGTGAAAAGATATGAAGAAAGAATGGCACAGCTTTTAAAGGATGGAAATTGGTATCGAATGGCATAGGTAAAAATTATAAGGAATGGTCTGCCAAAAACACTGGATGACCTGTTAAATAATCCGGGCGGGAATCTGATCTATCAGGATTACGCAAGTGATATCCGGGAAATTTTAGCATATAAACAGACGCAGCACAAAGATATTATGTCTGAGTTAAACGTACAGTTTTTCATGGCAGACGGTACAATTCAGATAAAAAAATAAAGCAAAGGTAATGAAATGAATAATCAATTTATACAAGGAGTAACATTCGATTGGGATAGAATTGATAACGATAGTTATTTAAAGAGAATTGAGGCTTTTGGGGGTGTTAAAAAACTTGATTTCAACAAACCGGTTACTTTTTTTGTCGGAGAAAATGGCAGTGGTAAATCCACTTTATTGGAGGCACTTGCCGTAGCACATGGTTTTAATCCTGAGGGTGGAACAAAGAATTATGTTTTTTCTACGCATGATACACATTCAGAATTATGTGATGCGATAAGAATTTCAAAAGGCTATCGGAAGGAAAAATGGGGATATTTTCTTAGAGCCGAAAGTTTTTATAATGTTGCAACGCAGGAAGAAGAATATGCAGATTTTGCGCATCCTTCTGCTAAATATCATGAAAGGTCACATGGAGAGAGTTTTCTCGCGTTAGCGCAGAACAATTTGCAGCCAAATGGTCTGTATCTTTTTGATGAACCGGAAGCTGCATTATCACCTCAGAGACAGCTTACATTGTTAATACAAATATATAGATGTGCAAAAGAGGGAGCACAATTTTTTATAGTTACACATTCGCCTATTCTGTTAGGCATACCAGATGCAGATATCTATTGTTTTGATAATGGAAGCATACATTTATGTGAATATGAAGAAACAGAGAGTTATCAAGTGACAGAAATGTTTATAAACAATAGGCAGATGTTGCTGGATAAATTGTTGATAGAGTAAAGAAACAATGTGTTAGGGCACAAATATGATAAAAACAAAAAATATTTCAGAAATGTTGACTTCTTTAAATGAGGAGTATCGTTTTAATAAAAATACTCTTTCAAAATATTTAGAAATAACTGAAGAAACAGTAGATGGAGTAGCAAAGGGAAATGTGGAATGTCTGCCAGATGATCCTGCATTGCGTCTTAAAATACTTAGTAAAGTAGGATTTCTGTATTTTGGAGCGATTGAAGATAAGGATAAGCAATTAAGCGGTTTTTTGGAAGTGCTTGTTTCCTATCATGGCATATCCAAGCTAACGATAGCAAAAATGGCTGATGTTGAGGAACAGGATATTGACAGGCTTTTAGCCAATCCGCCAGAAAAAGTTGAAATCGAAGTAAAATATAAAATTGCTGTGACTGTTATGGAACTGCGATTTTGGCTAAAGGATTGTGAGTTACCAATATAATCATGTGGTGCTTGGGAAACTGGTGGAATAACAGGAAATGTAATTAGAATAAAGAAAGATAGAAGGCGAGTAGCGGATTGGTGTCTGCTGCTCACTTTTCGTTTATGGGTATATGTCGCAATACGACTTTTGAAGTGTTGTATTGCAATCTGTTTTCGGGTATTCCTCGTTGGTATCATTACCATAAAAGCGAGGTGAATTCCATGAAAGCAGAGAAGAAGGAAATCAATATACAGATCGGAAAAAGGTTGCAAACCGCCAGAGAAAACAGTGGATATACGCAGGAAGTTTTTGCAGAGACGCTGGATGTAGGGGTAGAGCATTATCGCAAAATCGAAAGTGGTGTCTATGGCTTACAGCCGGAGAAAATGCTGATCTTGTATGAAAAGTACAGGATTGAGCCGACTTATCTGGTTACGGGGGATACAAATCATAAGGTTGATATTGAACTGTTCCTTGCAAACTGCAGCAGGGAGGAACGGGATGTATTTATAGACAGTATGCTTGCGTATATGAGAAAGCTGATGACAGGCCGTTAAAGCAGCACAGTCTCCGGGATGTATATTTGATCAATATATTTTGAGAAGGAGACGATATATGAGGGTAGTAATCTGCGATGATAATCAGCAGGACATTGAAAGGATCAGACGCTATACACTGCGTATGATCGACTATGCGGTGGAGTATGTGTTTTATACCAGACCGGAAGAATTATTGAGGGAATGTGCAGATGCGGAGCAAAAGCCGGATATGTACATTCTTGATATTGAGATGCCTGGAATGGACGGACTGGCGGTGGCAAAACAGATCCGTGAGACAGATTCCAAGGCATTACTGGTGTTTCTTACCAGCTATACCAAATACATGCCAAGTGTATTTGAAGTTGTCACATTTGATTTTATTCCAAAACCAATCTCAGAAGAAAGGCTCCGTGTGCTGTTTGAGAAGGCAGGAACCTATCTGAATCTGACCAATCAGAGTTTCTCATTTTGTTACCGCAGGGTGCGGTACAGTCTGAAGTTTGACGAAATCCTGTATCTGGAAAAGCGGGGGCGTCAGGCGATAATCCACACAAAGAAAATGAAATATCAGTCCAACATGAACCTGAATGAAATATGGGAGAAACTGGACGAGCGCATGTTTGCCGCCGTTCATGGCTCTTTTATCGTTAATTTGAAACATGTTCATTCCGTATCCAGCGGCATGGTCATGCTTACAGACGGCACAGAGTTGGGAGTGACAAGAGGGTACCGGAAGGAGCTGACGGAAAAGCACATCGCATTTGTGCAGGGAGGAATGTGACATGGCATTATATGGGGTGAGGCTTGTCATAAATCTTTTTGACCTCTGCATTTACCGCAGGTATTTAGAGGAGTTCATTGGAAACAGAAAAACTTCCATGGAGTTTTCTGTTCTTCTGCTGATAGTGTGCGAGCTGATTGGAAGTGCGGTGAACCAGATGGGGATAAGCTGGCTGAATTTTGTGACGATGGTGGCGATTCTCTGTGTATATGTCTGCCAGTATGAGGCAGGGATTGTAAGCAGGCTGATTGCGGTTCTGCTGTATATGGGGATTATGGGAGTTGCAGAACCGTTAGGATATTTGTTTAATAAGGCATTCATGGAAAAGGTGTTGGACGATACCACGGTTTCATATTATTTTATCGTGTTTTTTATGGCACTTTTGAAAGCAACAATTGTGGAGGTGTTTTGCAGACTGAAATCTGGAAAAAGCATTCGACTATCAGCAATGCCAAAAGAAACGCAATATATGTTGACAATGATACCTTTATGCAGCCTGATCAGTTGCTTTTTACTGATAGAGGTTGCAAAAGAATTAATCTCGGCACAGATGGTCGTGCTGTGCATGTGCATTATCTTTGTCATTATCATCACTAATTATGTAATTTTTCTGATGATTGAAAAGTATACGACAGTGGAAGAAAAACAGCACGAAGAGGAAATGATCCAGAGGGAAATCTTATACCGGAACGAATATTATCAGGACATGGAACGGTATCAGGAACAGATACAGGACATCCGGCATGATATGAAGAACCGGCTGACGGGACTGCTCGCAGCGGCAGAACAGGGAAGTGCGGAACTGATCAGGGACAGACTGCAGGAAGTATTGGGAGATATCCAGCTGGCAGAGGAAATCATCTATTCTGCAAATCCTGTGGTGAATGCCATATTAAAAGTAAAAAGCATAAAGGCAAAAGAGAAAGAGATACCGATGCAGGTTACAACTCTGCTCCCCCAGAGAGTATCTGTGGATATCGGGGACATGGGTGTTCTGTATGGGAATCTTCTGGATAATGCGATAGAGGCGGCGATGGCGGTGGAACAGGAAAAACGGTATGTTCATGTAGAATCAAAGTTTCAGGAGGGCAGACTGCTTTTATCCATTAAGAACAGCAAGCCGTCCGGGACAAGTTCCTGTCAACAGACAAGCAAAAAAGATAAAATAAAACACGGCAGGGGAATCCGTTCGGTGCGGAAAGTGGCAGAAAAATATGGCGGGGAGCTTCTGTTAAAAGATCAGGGGGAACATTTTGAGGCAGTCCTTCTGCTCAACGGAGTTGCAAAACTGGAGTGAGACTGCAACTTATTACAGCAAACCTGCAACTTGTTACAGATAGATTGATTTTTACATGGAAACTGTTAGAGTGAAAACATCAAAAAAAGGAGGGTTTTACTAAAAATGAAGAAAAGAAACTGGATGTACCGACTGAGCAGCAAATCCATGAGTGTGATGGCAGCACTGGCACTTATGGTGACAACCATGGCAACGAACCGTTCCTGCATGTGGTATCTGGGACAGGACAAGATGCCGGAAGATTCCAAAAAACTCAGAAGGTTTTAAATCATGACGAAATGGCTCAGCCATCGTATGGTTGAGCGGGGAATCATAAAAGAGGAGGAGCAGGAATTATACCAGTTTGGAATATGCAATGGTATGATCCTGCTTCTAAACGTTGTGACAGCACTGGTCATCGGCCTGCTTACAGAGCAACTGGCGGTTGTGGCAGTGTTTACCCTGTCTTTTATGGTTCTTCGCAGTTATACCGGTGGATATCACTCAGACAGCAGGATTTTCTGTTATCTTGGTTCTAATCTGGTGCTGCTGGTTCCGGTTTATACACAGGCTGTGTTTTACAAGACATCGCTGGCATGGCTGCTGGCAGTATTGCTGGTGTCCGCAGGGATCATTTTTTTACTCAGTCCCATGCACAGCAAGAACCGGAAGCTGGATAAAGAGGAACAAAAGCATTTTGGCAGAAAAGCAAGGCTGATCGCAGCTTTGGAACTGGCTGTGCTTGGCATTTTGTGGCATGCAGGCCAGATACCGTATGCTTACGCTGTTTATACGGGAATCTGCATCACGGCACTGTTCATGCTCGTAGGAAAAGCACAGTTATGGATACAGTCACATACCGAAAATGGATAGTCCTTTCCGAACATGCGGAAGGGACTTTTTTTCTGGAAAACAGGAGGGATGACAAGACGAAACGGTAACTTATTACAGGTACCGTAAGACTTATTACACTTATATTGAAGCGAACTTTCTTTCCAAGTATAGTACCGCAAAAAGGCTTAGGAGAAGAAAGGCGTGGCATGTTTTGGGGAATTCATGCCGCACCGGATTGCAGGGAGCGGCAGAAAGGGAAAAGTTCATAAGGATAACATCTGGGTGCAGTTTTGCATGCTTTATTTTGCATGGGAACAGCACCTTTTTTTATTGTCTTTTTCCAGTAAAGCAGAACCCAGAGGTCCGCCAGATGTCATTCATTTCAAAAAAATTACGAAATGGAGGACATTTGAATGTCAGAATGGATCAGGATCAGAGTAAAGGATTTTTATAAAGATGCAGTTGGTGAGCTGGAATACACCTATGTGACCAGAGAAGTCTACGAGGCACTTGTCGATACGTTCCGCAAAGAAGCCCACGCACAGGAAATGCGGGATATCAGACATACGACCAAGGACGGATATACAGAAGGAGAAACGGAAGATCTGGTGGAGCTGACCGGGGAATCGGTAGAGGATACGGTCATCCGGCAGATGGAAATAGAAACCCTGCAGAAAGCAATGCAGTCACTCACCCCAGTGCAGAGAGAGCGGCTGCATTTTTATTTTTTTGAGGGCATGACATACCGGCAGATTGCAGCGAAAGAAGGGGTCGGAGAGAAGAACATCCGGGAGAGCATAAACGGTGCGGTAAAGAAAATAAAAAAATATTTTGATTAATACCCCCTCAAAACGTGTTTTTCTGTGAGTACCTTATGAGAGGAACTTTTTCTGGACAGATGGTCTCTTCCGGGAATCCTCTCATGTCTCGTGTGTGGATACGACACAGGCAGACAAAACGCACATTGAAAAATGCCGGAGAGGAATGCAGGGCTCCGAGCGCAGGATGGAATCACGCCATATCCTGCCAGCTATATCCAGCAGTTCAGATACGTTAGCCGTTTCATGAGCCGTAACCGGGGCGCAGTGACACTCCTGCAGCAATCGGGCAGATGTTCTTTCTGCCAGCCATGCTGTGAAAAAGATCGCATCTAAGGAGCCGAGCGGGAAAGCCGGGGTACAGCCTGTCTGTGGTGGACAGGCGCGAAGAGGGGAATGGCCTATAATGATACACCTTGAGATTAGCCAGCACGCAGTGGTGGAGGTGAAATACCTGTGATGTCTGCCTGTCCGAGTGGCAGGGACCAAAGACAGTCTGGACTGACTGCCCATGAAATGCCGGCTTTGGGATTTTTTCTTCTCTGTTTTGGCGGCGTTTTGGTTCCGGGGAGTAGTGACGAATAGGGACAGACACTTTTTATTTATGAAATGAAGGATTATGGCAGTAAGACTTAATTACAGAAACCATGCGGCGGAGGGGAACTTCCGCCGTATTCTTGTGGAGTTAAGAAAAGCAGAAAAATGGGGAATGGAGGAAAACAGGAGATGAAGAAAGAAGATACCGAAATGATGTTAAGGATTTTTGAAACGGAGAGGGCAGGATATGCCTATCTTTATCTGAGTGATGGAGGGGAGCGGAAAGAGGACTATATCTCGACCACGGCAGAAAATATCGCAAATTATATCGGCAGCCACATGTTTGAAGCCGAAAAGATCGTCATCACAGATATGTGTGACAGGCTGATATTAGATACCTGCGGCTATTTTATCAATAGCTGTCCCAATCAGGAATTCTGTAAGGAAATCCATCCGTTCTTAATCCCGATCCAGATGGGAGAAAAGGACGCGGGAGAGGTGCTTTCAGTCAGCAGGGATGTATCGGAACAGTATTTCCGGGAAGAAGATGAGGCTGCAACCATGGCTGAAATCGGGATGATGTAAAGGTGTTTCTTCTGGGCAAAAGTGTTTGGCTTGGGAGAATGAATTTAACTTACTTAAATTGTGGGAGGAAAAAGGGGAGAGATGATGGAAAGCGGAGCGAATGAGGTGCGGTATAAGATTGCTGAATTTCTCTTAAAAAGGATGCATGAAGATAAGCTGTTAACCGAGGAAGAATGGGAAAAAATCCGGGTTTTGAATGTCAAGACCTTTTCCCCCGAACTGGCAAAAGTATATCTGTAATAACACTGGATATATATAAAACTATGTGGTAGTGTATGTTGCTGACAGGGAGTGAAAACCATTGAAAATACTGGGAAAGGAGAAAAAAGTATGGTAAAAAAAGTGACTGTCATAAAGGCAGCAAAAGCGCAGAAACATACACAGGAAGAACGCAGGCTGAAAGTGTGCGGATATGCCAGAGTCAGTACCGGCAGTCAGGCACAGGCAACTTCCTATACTGCACAGGTCGAGTACTATACGGAAAAAATCGAGAGCAACCCCCTGTGGGAGTTTGCAGGGGTGTATGCGGATGAAGGAATCAGCGGAACAAACGTAAAGCACAGGGATGAGTTCCAGATGATGATTTCAGACTGTGAGGATGGGAACATCGACCTGATCCTTACGAAATCCATCACAAGATTTGCAAGAAATACGGTGGAATGCATCCAGACCATCCGAAAGCTGAAGGAGATTGGCGTTGGAATCTACTTTGAAAAAGAGAATATCAACACGCTGTCAGAAAAAAGCGAGCTGTTCATTACCATCCTGGCATCGGTGGCGCAGGGGGAATCAGAAAACATCTCAAGCAACAACCGATGGGCGATACAGAAACGCTTTCAGGATGGAACCTATATCATATCGACGCCAGCGTATGGCTATGGAAAAGACGAGGATGGAAATTTAGTCATCATAGAATCCGAGGCAGAAACCGTAAGGTGGATTTATGAGTCTTACTTAAACGGCATGGGAGTGTATGTGATAGCAAAGGCACTGAACCAGAAAGGCATTCCAACAATCCGGGGTGCAGAAAAGTGGCAGGACGGGGTGATACAGGACATTCTGAAAAATCCCATTTATGAGGGAGATATGCTTCAGCAGAGGACATATACAGAAACAAGGTTCCCATTTGTCCGCAGGGTAAACAACGGACAGAGAAACCAGTATCTCATCAAAGACAGCCATCCGCCAATCGTCACTCATGAGGAGGCAGAAGCGGTGCGGAACCTAATGGATTACCGGGTGGATGTACTGCACATGAACAAGAGTGACTACACCAAAAGATACCTGTTTTCCGGCAGAATCATCTGCGGGGAGTGCGGAAGAACCTTCCGGCGGCAGAAAATCTACATTGGGAAACCTTATGAGAAGATCATCTGGACGTGCAGCGGACATGTGGAGGATAAAGAGAGCTGCTGCATGAAAGCCATCCGGGAGGATGTGCTGCACCGGGCTTTTACAGACATGTGGAACAAGCTGTACACCAATCAGGGAATGATATTAGAGCCGCTGTTAAAAGAGCTGACAGAACTTGTGGCAGCAAGGCAGGACAGTGAGGAAATCAGACAACTGGATAGGGAAATCAAAGATATAAGCGGGCAGAGCCAAATCCTAAACCAAGTCATGAGGAAAGGATATATGGACTCTGCTCTTTTTATGGAGAGCAGTAATAAACTTGGCTGGCAACTGACGGAATGCAGGAGAAAAAAGACACTTTTGACCAGAAAGCTGCGGAGGACAAAAGAAATCGTGCGGACCGAACAGCTTATCCAACTGATCGCAGAACAGGACGGATTAAGGGAGGAGTTTGACGAGCAACTGTTTAAAATGACAGCGGAGAAGATCGTGGTCTCCAAAGAACACGACATCACCTTCTGCCTGCACAACGGACTGAAACTGACGGAGAGGGGAGGCGGACAGGATGCAGTGGCACATGCCAATCGGCTATAAAGTTGTGGATGGAAAAATCACCATCTGCGAAGAGCAGAGAAAGATTGTGGAACAGATATTTACAGACTATGACAGCGGGGTGGCGGCAGGCAGGATTGCCCAGAACCTGAAAGGGAGAAACATATGCAATGCAAAAGGGAAAGTGTCCTGGACCCATGCATCCATCGGCAGGATACTGGAAAACCCAAGCTACCTTGGCACAGAATACTATCCGCAGCTCATAGGAGAAGAACTGTTTGAGAGAGTCCAACGCAGACGGGAAAAGGTGAGGGCAGAGCTTGGAAGGGCAGACCACCGGCCCGGCAGGGATGAGAGAATCCTCTTCGGAGGTGTCATCTGGTGTGCAGAATGTGGGGCAGTATGCAGCCATATCCAGCCGAACCACAAAAAAGAGCGTGGCGGCACTGCCAAGTGGAAGTGCAGGAACTATGTGACTGGCAGAGCAAAAAACTGCAGGAACAGTTTTATTACAGACGGGCAGGCAAAGCAGGTGTGTGTGGAAGCCATCAATGCAGTGATACGAAACAAAGGCCTGCTCCGGGTACACAGGCAGGAGGAAAAGGTCAGCCCTCAGTACCGGGTTCTGGAGCGGAACCTGCAGCGGATGAAAGAAGAACAGGAACGCACAGAAACAGACCTGATGAAATTGCTCTATGAAAGGGCAGAGGAACGCTACCGGACACTGGAGGTCAGGGATGGGGAGTTCCGGACAGAGGAGGTCAAAAACATCCTTGCAGGAAAAAAGGAACTGGAAACGTTTGATGAAAATTTATATAGAAAAATAATCGCACGCATCTGGGTGCATAGCGGAAACATGGCAGAAGTGGAGTTTATCAATGGGAGCCGTGTCACAGTCGGATATAAGGATTAGGAGGGAGAGCAGATGGCAGAAACAGCAAAAAAGATCAGCATGATACCTGCCAAGGTGCAGTATGACCGGAATGTGAAACTGTCAGAGAAGAAAATGAAGGTCGCTGCCTACTGCCGTGTCAGTACGGAACTGGAAGAGCAGGACAGCAGCTATGAGGCACAGGTGGAGTATTATACCAGCAAGATATCCGAAAATGAAAACTGGAAAAATGCCGGCATCTATGCGGATGACGGAAAGAGCGGAACAAACACCAAAAAGAGGGCAGACTTTAATGCCATGATACAGGATGCCCTTGCAGGAAAGATCGACATGATCCTTACAAAGTCGGTCAGCAGGTTTGCGAGGAACACGGTAGACTCGCTGGTGACCATCCGAAAACTCAAGGAAAAGAATGTGGCGGTGGTGTTCGAGAAAGAGGGAATCAATACACTGGAGGGAACCGGCGAAATCCTTATCACCATCTTAAGCAGCCTGGCACAGGAGGAGAGCCGCAACATCAGTGAGAACATCCGCTGGGGAGTCGTGAGGAAATTTGAAAAAGGCAAGGTCATCGTAAACTGCACAAAGTTCATGGGATACACCAAAAACGAGGATGGTGACCTGGTCATCGTACCCGAAGAGGCAGAGATCGTAAAGCTGATCTTCCGCCTTTATCTGGAAGGCTACAGTACCGGGAAGATCGCAAAGCATCTGGAAGAGCAGGGAATCAAGACCGCCACAGGGCAGGACAAATGGCATTCCACGGTAATAGACAAAATGCTCCGCAATGAAAAATACATGGGAGATGCATTACTGCAGAAAACCTATACGGTGGATTTCATGACAAAAAAGAAAGTCAAGAACACTGGAATCGTACCGCAGTATTATGTGGAAGATGACCATGAGGCAATCATTCCGAAAGAGCTGTTCTACAGGGTACAGGAAGAGATGATGCGGAGGGCATCCTTATGCAAGGCGGCTGTCACCCGGAAGAAGAACCAGAAAAGCAGGTATTCCTCCACCTATGCACTGACCGGCATGCTGATCTGCGGAAAATGCGGACAGGAGTACAGGAGAGTCACCTGGGCGAGAAACGGGAAAAAGAAAGTGGTCTGGAGATGCAGCAATCGGCTGACCAACGGAGTGAAGAAATGCGGGGAATCCGAGACACTCGAAGAGAACGCATTAAACAGGGCGGTGATGGAAGCCATCCACAGGATCACAAGTGATGATATGGAATTTATGGAACACTTCCGGCAGAACATCATCCATGTCATCGGGAGCTATGGCACCGCAAAAGAGTCCGGGGAATACGAGGAAAAGATAAAAGAAAAACAGGAAGAGATGGTGGCACTGATTGCAGAGAATGCAAAGACCGGTTCCTACACACCGGAGTTTGATGAACGCTACCGAATCATAGCAGAAGAAATCAATGCCTTAAAAGAGGCACAGAAAACAGCCAGAAACGAGAAATGGATGGCTGACAGCTATGAACAGAGAATCCAAGATATCGACCATTACTTAAGCACAAGCACCTGCCAGATACAGGAGTTCGACAATGACCTTGTCAGACGGCTGATCTCGACCATCAAAGTGGAATCCAGCGAGAAGCTGCTGATACAGTTCCAGTCAGGCATTGTCATGGAACAGGAGATTCGATATGAGTAAGACTGCGGCAGGAATGGCAGCAAGCAAATAGGAAACGTTGTTCCTGCCAGTTTATGGTAAGAATAAAATGCCCGATGATCCGGGCGTTTTATTGTTGGCATAAAAATAGGAAACAAATGCAGAACAATAGGAACAGAAAAGTGTGCAATAGGGAAATAAACGGAAGAACGATTATAGAAAGAAACACAAGATTGTGTGACAGGAGAGGAGGAGAAAAGCGTATGAATTATGAGCAACTGATAGAAGAACTGAGGGAGGAAATGTTACAGCTTGTAAACACCAAATGTGATGCACTGCTCCAGATGTACCGGAGTGGCGAGGTGCATACAAGTGTGAAAGATACGATCCGGGAAAGCAGCCTTATCACAGTGTCCCCGGCAGAACTGAAAGGGAAAAGACCGCTGGCAGTCCAGTTCGCACCGGGAGAATGGATAGAGACACCTACATGGAGAAAGGTGGCACAAAGGATTTTGCAGACCTGTAATGAACAGCCGGATATCCATGAAAGATTTATGGAAATGTGTGGAAAAGTAGCCGGACGCTGGAGGACGATCCTTGGCAGTTCACCGGAAGAAATGGATGTACCGATAAAGGTGGATGAGGAACTTTATTTTGAGGGAAAATTTGACACCGAGGCGATGTTAAACATGTTAGAGAAAAAAGTGCTGGAACCGGCAGGGGTTGATTACAGCAGCATTAAAATCCGGTATATGGTAAAAGTGCAGGAGCAAGCAAAAAGTATAGAGCATGTGCCAGAGCAGGATGTTTTGGAGCATGAGGAGCAGGAACAACATGCACCGGTGCAGACAATGTAAAAAATGGATGGAATCAAGACTCCGAGTCTATGACAGGTTTGGAGTTTTTCTTATGTTCCTTTTTCAAATGTAAAAATTGATTGTATAAAAGAAATGGGTAAGTTATAATATAGGTGTGGTCAGATGCCTTTTTGGGGATGACTATATCTGTTACCAAAAGGAGGAAGGCCAGTGAATACAGAATTAAAAAATGCAGTGAAAGCAACAGACAAGGATGCACAGTATGATACGAGTGCAAAGCGTCTGTTAGGGCAGAAGAGCATACTGGCACATATACTGGTAAAAACAGTTGATGAGTTTAAGGGCATGAATCCCAAGGATGTGGTCAACTGCATCGAGGGAACACCACATATCAGTACGGTACCGGTAGAGCCTGGACTCACAAATGCAGCCAGCGAAAAAAATGGTGAGAGGCTGGTCGGTTTCAACACAGAAAATGAAGAAATTAATGAAGGTCTGGTAAGATTTGATATCGTTTTCTATGTGCGCATGAAAGATGGATTGTCACAGATCATCATCAATGTGGAAGCACAGAAAGACGAGCCGAAGGGATACGAAATCTTAAACAGGGCAATCTTTTATGTAAGCAGACTGATCTCATCACAAAAAGAACGTGATTTTGAGAACTCCAGCTACAATGACATTAAGCGTGTATATTCGATCTGGGTATGTATGAACATGGAAGAGAGCAGCATGAGCCATGTGCATCTCACTAAGGAAGATTTGATCGGTTCCTATGAATGGAAGGGAAATCTTGACCTGCTGAATATCATCATGCTTGGACTGGCAAAGAATCTGCCGGAACATGATGAGACGTATGAACTGCACCGTCTGCTGGGAGCATTGTTATCCAAGGAACTTACAATAGATGAAAAACTAAACATAATTGGAAATGAATACGATATTCCTATTGAGGAGAACTTCAGGAAGGATGTGAGCGTTATGTGTAACTTGAGTCAGGGAATAAAAGAAGATGGTATTGCGATTGGAGAGGCAAGAAAAGAAGAAAAAATTATTCTTAATATGCATAACAATGGTTTTACTGTAGAGCAGATTGCTATGGCTACAGATAAAAACGTAGAAGAAGTGAAAGCGATTATTGCAGGGAAGGAACCTGCGCTTGCATAAAGTTATGTAAGAAAAAGAGAGCCTTTGAGTTTAAATAACTTGGAGGCTCCTGTTATATGAAGATTTGGGAAATAATAGATACAGTTAAATTATCTGATGAAAAAATGGGTATATGTGGAAATACAGATGGAGAGTGAATGTGTAAATGAATGAAAAACAATTCTTAAAGACAATGATAGAAACTATAAAATATGATGAAGATATTCAGAACAAAGATGATTTGTTGGGGATTTTAAGATATTCTATAGTTACATTTAGAAAAACCGGTGCATATACCCATGTATCGAATCAGAGGCAGGAATATATGGATTTAAGAGTGCCAATTCCAATGCTGAAAAAAGCAAAGGAATATAAAGATGTTTTTTTTGACTTAGCCAATGATATTTATATTCCAGATGATGACTATGATTTGTATGGAGTTGAGATTAAACCTAAATTGGTAGAGTTGGAAGATGATGGACAAAATGAACATGATGTAGCATTTGATGGAATCAAAGATGTAATTATTCAAGGCATTCGGAATGCAAAGTATACAATCTGGGTAGCGGTTGCGTGGTTTTCTGACCGAGATATCTTTCAGGAATTACTTGCAAAGAAAAAGCAGGGCATAAGTATTAGAATTATTACATCAAATGAAAAATCTAATATGACGTTGATGAGTGAATTGGAAAGTAATTTTGAGGTGGTAAAAGTGCCACTTAAAGGAGCATATTTGTCCAATCGGCTGCATGATAAATTTTGCATTATAGATTTTGAATTTGTAATGCATGGTTCATATAATTGGAGCAAAGCAGCACAGTATAATGATGAAACATTGGCAACTGCTTTGGATAGAGATTTTGTAAAGAAATTTGCGGATGAATTTATGAGACTGTACAATAATCATAATGAGTAGTTTGCTAAAAGCTTTAATTGTATAAATGGCTGGGATCAAGCCTCCAAGTTTGCAACAGATTTGGAGGTTTTCTTCTGTCCATTTGCGAGGAAGGGAAATTCCAAAACATAATCATCTGTGATACAATATATAAAAAATTGAAGTGAAAGTTAAACGATGTAGATAATATACTAGGGTGAGGAGGATTAAGCTATGGCAGAGAGAATTAGAAAACTTACTAATTCAGAAGTTGAGGTTTTGGCGCGTATAATTGCAGATACCATGACGGGAAGTCAGATGAATGAAATTTTTCAGGAATGTGGAGTTCAGGATGTCAGTAATGAAAGTACAAAATGGAAGAGAATTTATTATACATTTTTAGCAAGACAAGAACAGGATGGAGCATCGAATTCATTTCTTAATTTTATAAAAAAGAGTCTGAAACCGGTAAGGTTTATCAGTGGCCAGAATGGTAATTATGATGAGATTTTATTAGAAATTAACAAACCGTTAATGTTAATTGGACTTCAGATGACAAACGAAGGAAAATTGTTAAAGGTTCAGGCAGCAACTACAATTTCAGAAGTTGAAAGAAGAACCAGAAATCTGGTGAGTGAATTACAAAAAAGACATATTCATCAGGATGTAATAAAGTGTTGCAAAGAGGAATATTTACAAGAAAATTATTTTCATGCAGTTTTTGAGGCGGCTAAGAGTTTGTCTGAGAAGGTAAGAGAAAAAACAGGAATGCAGGAGGATGGTTCAAATTTATTTAATAATGCTTTTGCAGTTAATAATCCTCGATTAGCAATAAATTCATTACAGACACCTTCGGAAAAAAATGCTCAAAACGGTCTAAAAGAAATGTTAAATGGGGTTACGCATATGGTAAGGAATGTAACAGCACATGAGTT
Source organism: Roseburia sp. TF10-5 (assembly GCF_003462365.1). Classification (NCBI taxonomy): domain Bacteria; kingdom Bacillati; phylum Bacillota; class Clostridia; order Lachnospirales; family Lachnospiraceae; genus Roseburia; species Roseburia sp. TF10-5. Next base: position 19,766 of record NZ_QTYW01000013.1, read on the forward strand.
GAAAATAAAATGGATTGTAAATGAGCAGGATGCAATTGATATATTAACTACAATTTCTTTTTTACATAAACAGTTAGATGAGAGTTTTGTTGTTCCGCAACATATAGCATAGATTTCTTTGAAAAAGAGTAAATGGTCGGAATCAAGCCTCCAAGTCCACAACAGATTTGGAGGTTTTCTTCTGCCCATTTGAGAGGAAAGTGATTTCCAAAACAAAATGATCTGTGATACAATATATGAAAGAAATTTTGGAAGTATTGGATCATAGAGAAAGAGCAGAGTCAATCGTAAGCTAATCTGGCTTACATCTAAAATACAATGCAATCTTTTTCTATGCGGGGGCAGGAGAGAGTGCATCATGTCAATTTTTTGCAGCCTCATCAGAGAGGAGTGCAACACTTTTCACTCCCAGAGTACAGTGAAAACTCTGGAAAGTGCATCTCAATTACCCTATCGACACATGTAGAAACTGTTGTTTTACTTTCTAAGGGTATAATCGACTCGCAGAAAGTAAAGGTTGAGATGTCTCTCGAAGATATGGATATGTCTGGATTTCAATAGCATGTATTTATAAGTAGATGGATATTATATTATAAGTAATACTAAATTGACCGCATAGCCTTATGCTCGTAAAATAATTTTGTGATTTTTATTAAATAAGAGTATAAATATTTGGAGGAACCAATGAAAAAGACAACAAACTCTTCACCTTACCAGTTTGAGGGCAGAATACCTCTGTCTCAGGCTATTCCGCTTGGACTGCAGCATGTTATGGCTATGTTCATCGGAAACCTTACACCTCTTATCATAGTTATGGGAGCATGTGGACTCACAGCGGACGCAGGCTTTGCGGAGCTTAGAACAGCTCTCTTACAGAATGCCATGATTATCGCAGGTATTGTCACATTAGTACAGATGTTTTCCATCGGACCGGTCGGCGGAAAGGTACCTATCGTTATGGGAACCTCTTCGGGCTTTCTTGGAGTATTAAATAATACAGTTGCAGCGTGTGGCGGCGGAGTTATAGCATATGGAGCTATTATGGGAGCCTGCATTGTAGGAGGTATTTTCGAAGGCATACTCGGAGCCTTCTTAAAGCCTTTACGCAAGTTTTTCCCTGCAATCGTTACAGGCTCAGTTGTTATAGCAATAGGACTTTCACTCCTTGGAGTGGGAATCAACTACTTCTGCGGTGGCACAGGCAAAAATGATTACGGCTCACTGCCAAACCTTTTTCTTGGAATGGTTGTACTTATGGTAATCGTGCTTCTTAAGCATTTTGCACCGTCGCGCAGTATTTTTTCATCATCTGCCATCCTTTTTGGTATTCTGGCAGGATATGTTGTAGCAATCATTATGACACTTACCATGTCACATACAGGTGTGACTGCTGACGGTGTCAAATACACATATTCATGGGTAGTAAACTTTGACGAGGTTAAAAATGCAGCATGGATAGCAGTTCCAAGCTTTATAGGCTTTGGAAAGCTTTCAGATGTGGGAATTTCCTTCCATGCCAATGCAATCATCCCAATCGGCATCATGTTTATCGTTACTGCAATCGAGACAGTTGGCGATATCTCAGCCTGTGTGGAGGGTGGAATGGACAGAGAGGCTACAGATTCAGAGCTTTCCGGCGGTGTTATCTGTGACGGTCTTGGTTCATCATTTGCAGCGCTTTTCGGAGTACTGCCAAATACCTCATTCTCACAGAATGTAGGTCTTGTTTCAATGACAAAGGTTGTCAATAGATTTGCTATTTCAATGGGAGCTATATTCCTCATCATTTGCGGCTTCTGCCCAAAAATTGGAGCTCTCATGTCAATCATGCCTCAGTCGGTGCTCGGCGGAGCTGCGGTTATGATGTTTGCCTCTATCCTGATTTCCGGAATTGAGCTCATCACAAAGGAGCCAATCGGCAGCCGTGAGATTACAATTATCTCAGTTGCAATCGGTTTAGGCTACGGACTTGGCGCTACAACAGGTGCTACATCACACCTGCCATACTATATACAGCTTATATTTGGCGGTTCAGGTATCGTGCCTTGCTCACTTTGCGCTATTCTTCTCAATATTATTTTGCCGAAGAAATCTAAGAACGCACCATATATGTGGGATATGGAAGAAAAAGATGATGTGAAGCGTGTGGATGATTAACGCTTAGGATTTTAAAGTCGTCCGGTGCATTAAGTACACCGGCGGCTTTATTATTTGTGGGAAAGTATGGAAATATATGGAAAAAGTGATTTCAATAGTGGGCGCAGGTGGAAAGACCACACTCGTCCATAAGCTTGCAAGGGAATATCACAGGAGAGGAAAAGGTGTGCTTGTCACAACAACAACGCACATGTATGTCGAAGCTGACACTGACCTATCCTGCGATTTTTTTGCGTTAAGGGATAAAATAATAAAAGATGGATATTGCATGGCGGGGCAGAAAATATCAGAACAGTCAAAGCCAAAAATGTGCGGACTGCCGTATGATTTGCTTGATAAACTGATTAAAGACATGCCACAGGCGTTAGATTATGTTATAATCGAAGCAGATGGAGCAAAGCACCATTCTCTCAAATATCCGGCAGCGGATGAGCCTGTCATATATCCGCTCACCACAGATGTTATCATAGTGCTTGGCACGTGGGAAAAGGGCAAGCTGTGTAAAGACGTTGTGTTCAGATATGAGCTTATGCAAAACGAGCTAGGAATGGCAGAGGATGTAGTGGTTGATGACTCGGTTATAGACACGCTGCGTCAGGTCTATGTCAAAAAGCTTCGCGACAGCGGGTTTGAAGGACGGATTTCGACATATTACAGATAAACATGGAAATAATAAGTTAACAGGGTAACTAATTATATGAGCAATAATCAAATAAAAGAGAAAAATTTGTTAATCATATGCCGTGGTGCAGGCGATCTTGCGACAGGCATCATCCACAGACTGCACCGTGCAGGACATCGGGTGATAGCGCTTGAGACAGACTATCCGGCAGCCATACGGCGTCAGGTGTCCTTTTGCGAGGCAGTGTATGATGGGAGCGCAACTGTAGAGGGTCTGACAGCCAGACTGCTTCCTGCCTTGAATGATGCAGAGACAATTTCCGGGATAAATGACACACCGCAAGCTCATATTGCATCGCAAAAGTGGAAGAGCTCAGCTATCGAAGCTGTGCTTGAGGCCGGAGAGGTTCCGCTTCTCATAGACCCAACCGGTGAATCAATTGCACTTTTTAGACCGGATGTTGTGGTAGATGCCATAATAGCAAAGAAAAATCTGGGCACCACAATAAATATGGCACCGCTTGTGATAGGAGTAGGTCCGGGCTTTACGGCAGGCAAGGACGTGCATCTGGTGATTGAGTCCATGCGTGGGCACAATCTGGCGCGCATCATTACCGATGGCATGGCACAGCCCAACACAGGGGTTCCGGGAAATATCGCAGGCTTCACAAGTGAGCGTGTGATACATGCCCCGGCAGCAGGATATATTTATGATGTCAGAAAAATCGGAGATATTGTGCAAAAGGGCGATGAGATAGCGCGGATATATCCGGATAAAGGAAGCTATGACAATAAATTGTCTGAATATGTTCCGGTAAATGCTACAATTACAGGCATCATACGAGGTCTTATCCGTGAGGGTTATTATTTCAAGGAAGGCTTCAAGATAGCGGATATCGATCCACGCGAAGGGGAGCTTTCAAATTGTTTTACGATCTCTGACAAGGCAAGGAGTATAGCAGGCAGTGTGCTTGAGGCGGTATCGGCATTTGAGCACGGCATAAGGATTTATTAAATGTGCAGTTACTAATAGATAATAAATTATGGTAACTGAACAGTTACAATGAGGATTAATTAATTGACGCAGCAAAACGGATTAGATATCAATAATCAGGAACAAAATAAAGAAAAGCTCACACATTTTAATGAGGCAGGGGAAGCCCACATGGTGGATGTGCACGCAAAGGATGACACATACCGCGTGGCGAAAGCCTGCGGCACGATAAAGGTAAATGACGCTGTATACAGGGCTGTATCTATGGGCACGGCTAAAAAGGGTGATGTGCTGGGAGTGGCAAGGATTGCAGGAATCATGGGAGCAAAGAACAATTCCATGCTTATTCCGCTCTGTCATCCTATTGCTATGACAAAGTGTGATGTTGAGTTTGAGCTGGATGAAAAAAACAGCAGTATCACGGCAATTTGCACGACAGCCTGTGTGGGCAAAACCGGTGTAGAGATGGAGGCCATGACAGGGGTCAGTGTGGCGCTTCTTACCATATATGATATGTGTAAGGCGCTAGACCGTGGAATGGAAATCGGGCAGATACATCTGCTTGAAAAATCCGGTGGAAAGAGTGGACACTATACAGCTGAATAGTTAAAAATACACATTTAATCAAGGATAACAGGGTGATGTAATGTATACTGTAGGGATTATAACGATAAGTGATAAAGGCGCAGCGGGCCGGCGCGAGGATAAAAGCGGCCCGAAAATAAGACAGATGCTTCCCAAAGATGAGTACGAGGTGGTTTCATATAAAATCATACCGGACGAGAGAAAACAGATTGCAGACGAGCTTGTCAGGTTGAGTGATGACATGAAATGCAATCTGGTGCTTACAACCGGCGGCACAGGTTTTTCACCTAGGGATATCACGCCGGAAGCTACAATGGATGTTGCACAGCGCAATGCACCAGGTATCGCTGAGGCACTGAGAGCGTACAGCATGAGTCTTACACCGCGCGCCATGCTTGGCAGAGGCGTTTGCGTCATCAGGAAAAACACACTGATAGTTAATCTGCCCGGCAGTGTGAAGGCAGTGTCGGAGAGCATGGATTTTCTGATGGGAAATATAGAGCATGGGCTTGATATTTTACTGCAGTATGACAGTGAGTGCGGTCGGTGTACTAGGTGTGGTTTGGAATAGTTAATATTTACAGAGATAATAATTGGAGTGTGGGATTATATGAAGCTTATGAAGACAACTGAGGCAGTCGGACAGGTGCTCTGCCACGATATCACACAGATTATTCCCGGCGTGAAAAAGGATGCAGTTTTTCGCAAGGGGCATATCATAACAAAAGAGGACATACCGGTGCTGCTTAGTGTCGGAAAAGATACCATATATATATGGGAAAATGATGAGACCATGATGCACGAGAATGAGGCTGCGGAGGTGCTTTATCGTATGAGCGCATGTGGCACAAAGAAAATTGAAGCAGACACACAATCAGGCGTTTCTTGCGGCACTGTGAGTAAAATGCATCCGTCCCCCGTAAAGGAGGGCAAGATAGAGGTAATCGCAGACTGTGATGGACTGCTTAAGGTGGATAGCAAAAAGCTTGAAAAGGTCAACTCCTTTGGAGAGCTGATGATAGCCACAAGGCACGGCAATACCACTGTGAAAAAGGGTGATAAGCTCGCCGGAACAAGAATCATACCGCTTGTCATAAAAAAAGATAAGCTAAAGGAAGCTTCTAATATATGTGAGGATGGTCCAATCCTTGATATTAAGCCGTTTGTGGTCAGAAAAGCAGCAATAATTACAACCGGAAACGAAGTGTACCATGGCAGGATACAGGATGCATTTACACCTGTTATAGAAAAAAAAATAGCAGAGTTTGGCGCACAGATGATGTTTCATGAGGTGTTTGATGATGATGACAAAAAAATCACAGACGGATGCTTACGCGCGATAGAAGCAGGAGCGGAAATTGTATTCTGCACAGGTGGAATGAGCGTGGATCCTGATGATAAAACGCCGCTTGCCATCAAAAATACAGGCGCACGGATTGTGTCATACGGCTCGCCGGTGCTTCCGGGAGCCATGTTTTTGCTGTCGTACTATGATGCAGGTGACAGGCTGGTGCCGATATGTGGGCTGCCCGGCTGTGCCATGTACAATAAGCGCACGATATTTGATATTGTGTTGCCTAGGCTTATGGCACGTGATATGATTTATGCAGATGAGCTTGCCGGACTTGGAGAAGGCGGCCTCTGCCTGAATTGTGATGTCTGCACGTTTCCTAACTGTGGTTTTGGAAAGGGCTTTTAACATGCGCGATGGATTTGGCAGAGAGATTGACTATATGCGCATATCGGTGATAGATAGCTGTAATTTAAACTGCTATTACTGCAATCCCTGTGACAATAATGAGCACTGTCATGCACTAAATATACTTAGCGTAAAAGAGGTGCTTTACATAGTCCGCGCAGCCACAAGGCTTGGAATTAAGCATTTTCGTCTGACAGGCGGTGAGCCGCTTTTGCATCCGCAGCTTGATGAAATGGTTTTACAAATCAAAAAGATACCGGGTGTCAGCAGCGTATCGCTTACTACAAATGCAGTACTGCTTGCGCAGCATGCAAAGTGGTTAAAGGAAGCAGGCATAGACAGCATAAATGTGAGCCTGGACACTATAGATGCGTCAGAATATGAACGCATCACAAAAAAACCGCTGCTTGAAGAAGTAAAGCATGGAATCAATGCCGCTATAGAGTGCGGAATAAGAGTGAAAATCAATGTGGTGCTCACACCGCAGACAGATGTGGTGGCGCTCACACGATATGTTGCAAAAAAAGGTACAGATATCCGCTTTATAGAGATGATGCCGGTAGGTGAAGGACACACCAACGGAGTCGAGCCATATAAGAAGGTTATTGGTACACTTTCAAAACTGTATGGAGAACCTTGCCGTATAAATACTGAAAAAACAAAAGAAATTAATTCGGGAAATGACAAACGGAAAATTCCGGATAACGGCCCGGCAGAGTATTACATTTTTCCGGAACTTGGTATCAGAGTAGGTCTGATTCAGGCAATTCATGGGAAGTTCTGCGACACCTGCAACCGCATACGTGTTACGGCTGACGGCAGGCTTATGCCATGCCTGGGAAGCAGCGTGACGATGGATTTAGTACCTGATTCATGGGATTTTGCAGATGATGTGGAAAAAGATTTTGCAATAGTCCGGGCACTAAGGGCTGCCATAAAGGCAAAGCCAAGGTGTCACAATTTTAATGATAATGCAGTGACATATACAAAAACTACAGAGACAAAGACTACAGAGATAGAAGCTGCGGAAGTAAATGCAGCAAGAAATATGAGCCGGATAGGGGGCTGATAGAAAATAATGGGAAAGCTTCTTGCAATCAATATAAGCAAAGAGAGAGGAACTGAAAAGAGAGAGGTGCCACAGGCGGAGCTTGTTGCAGACTACGGCATCATGGGAGATGCACATGCCGGAAAGTGGCACAGGCAGGTCAGCCTGCTTTCCGCGGAGAAAATAGATGACTTCAGGGCAAGAGGGGCACAGATAGACAACGGTGCATTCGGTGAAAATTTAATTATTTCAGGATTTGATTTAGGAAATCTGCCTCTTGGTACACGCTTTTGCATAGGAGATACCATCCTTGAGATGACGCAGATAGGCAAGCAGTGCCATTCGCATTGTGCCATATACAAGAGGATGGGCGAGTGCATTATGCCAAAGGAGGGTGTGTTTGCGGTAGTCGTAAGAGGTGGTCAGATTCATGCCGGTGACGAGGTGAAGTTGATTCCGGCCAACATATATGCTTCGATAAAGGACAGACCTGTGGACAGCCGCTGTGAGCTTTTGACAGTCATAGAAGGAGCACATGCCGGGGCAAAGGCACTCTATATAGATGGCAGAATAAGAGTGGCATACGGCAATGTGTGGGCAGATGAAATAGATGACAATGATAATTCCATTGTGATGTTCAGACAGCAGATAGGCAGCAGACCACGTCTCATAATCTGCGGTGGAGGGCATGTATCGGCGGCACTTGTACGCATGGCATCGCTTTTGGCATTTGACATATGGGTGATAGAGGACAGACCTTTGTTTGCAGACAATGCAAAGCGCCAAGGCGCAGACCATGTGATTTGCGGCGATTATAAAGAAACTCTCGCCAAGCTACAGCCGCAGGCGGATGATTACTATGTATGCATGACAAGAGGACATCGCTTCGATATGGAATGCCTCACAGAGATATTCAAAAAGCCCTATGCCTATGTGGGTATGATGGGCTCAAAGAAAAGAGCTGTGATAGTGAAAAAAGACCTTGAAGAATCGGGGTTTTCACAGGAAATTATATCAGGATTACATTCTCCGATAGGCCTTGCAATAGGTGGACAGACACCGGAGGAAATTGCTCTTTCGGTGATAAGCGAGATAGTAAAGTGTAAAAATGAGCGTACAAGCTGCACTCAGATAGATAACGAAGTGCTTGACGCACTTACTGAGGTGGCTGGGCATTGTGCATCAGTTACACACTCCCCGGATGAGAAGTACATACTGTGTACCATCATAAAAAAGAACGGCAGTGCACCGCGCGGAGTTGGCACACAGATGCTTGTGAGCTCAGACAACCGTATTGTTGGAACAATAGGCGGAGGCTGTGCGGAGGCTTTAGTTATAAGCCGCTGCAGGAGGCTGTTTCGCAATCAGGAGTTCAAATGTGAGCTGATTGATGTCAGCATGAATACTGACGATGCCGAGAATGAGGGAATGGTGTGCGGAGGCAGCATTTCAGTGCTGCTGGAGCAGATCAGATGATGAATAAATAAAAAGAAAAGAGAGATTAAAAGTGTGATTTTAAGAAGAGCAACAGGCACTGATAAATCAGTAAAGGAGCGCAAGGGTTTAAAGAGAAAATTTGCAGCATATGCAGGACTTACGCTTGGACTTATTCTTACAGCAGGACTTTTTGCAGGCTGCGGAAAGAAGGATACTGCAGAGAGCGGTAATGTAGATGTAGATTTATCGATTTTTGCGGCAAAGAGCTTAAACAGTGTTATGGATGAAATTTGTGCAGCCTACACCAAGGAGCATCCAAATGTAAACTTCCAGAACAACTATGACAGTTCGGGAACTCTGATGGCACAGATTAAAGAGGGTGCGAAGTGCAATATCTTTTTCTCAGCAGGAGTGGCACAGATGGATGAGCTTCAGAATGGTTATGAAGCAGGAAGCGTGGTTGATGATACTCGTGTTGACCTTTTAAATAATCAGGTGTGCCTTGTTACATATAAGAATAGTGGCACGGCAGTTACCAGCTTTGCAGACATCTCAAAGGCTAAAAATATGGCACTTGCTGACGGAACAGTTCCTGTAGGACAGTACACCAGAGTAGCACTTGTAAATTCAAAAATGGTTGAAGGAGATGCTTCAAAGCCACAGGATATTTCAGATTCTGATATCTCAAAGGCACTTGGCGGTCTGGAAATCAACAGCTGTGCAAATGTAGGTGCAGTTGCATCTGCCGTAGCTGAGGGTGCAAACGAAATAGGAACAGTTTATTACTCAGATACATTCGGATACGAGAATCAGCTTGACATTATAGAAAAGCTTCCAAACAGTTTAACAGGTGATGTTATATATCCGATAGCAGCCTTAAAGGGTGACAACACTACAGCAGACGAGCTTGAAGCCGCAAAGGAATTTATTGCATATCTTCAGACAGATGAGTCAATGTCAGTATTTGAGAAATATCATTTTACGGTAAATGAATAATGGGAACGATTGATTTCGCACCGCTTTGGATAACATTAAAAACAGGAATAGTAGCGTCGGTTTTTTCATTCTTTATTGGAATAGCTTTTGCTGAGCTTGTTATAAACACAAAGGGCAGAGTGAGGGCATTCTGGGATGGACTGCTGACACTTCCGATGGTATTGCCGCCTACCGTGGCTGGATACATCCTTTTAAGGATTTTCAGTACAAGACGTCCCTTTGGAAGTTTTTTAAGCAATAGCATGGGTATACAGGTAGTACACACGTGGCTTGGCTGTGTGGTTGCAGCGACCATCATTGCACTCCCTCTCATGTACAGAAATGCGAGAGCGGCATTTGAGCAGATAGACGAAAATGTCATATATGCGGCGCGCACTCTCGGCATAAGTGAGTGGAAGGTTTTCTGGAAAATACGTTTGCCGATGGCAAAGCCCGGCATCATATCGGGTGTCACACTGGCCTTTGCCAGAGCTATCGGTGAGTACGGCGCCACATCAATGCTTGCCGGAAATATAGCGGGAAAGACATCGACCATATCACAGCAGATAGCAATGGTCATCCAAAGTGGTGACTATGCCACAGCGGGCTTCTGGTGCATAGTAATCATAGCGATTTCGTTTGCATGCCTTGTATCGATAAATATGATATGCGGCAAAAGCAAGGGCATAAAGAGAAAGAGAAAAAATAATGTCGCTCATAGTAAAAATAAAAAAACAGTTGGATAATTTCATGCTTTCGGTTGACATGGAGCTTACGGACGAGATTGTGTCCGTAATTGGTATGTCGGGCTCAGGAAAGAGTATGACACTCAAGTGTATAGCAGGGATAGAGACTCCTGATTCAGGCTTTATATCATTAAATGACCGGGTGCTGTATGACTCAAAAAATCGCATAAATCTGCACCCCGGTAAGCGCAGGGTAGGCTATCTGTTTCAGGACTATGCACTTTTTCCTACAATGACCGTGATGGAAAATATATGCATAGCAATGGGACATCGCGATGAAAAAAAGGTGAAGGTCTGGCTGAAGCGGTATGGGCTTGATGGCATGGCAGACACATATCCGGATCATCTCTCGGGAGGCCAGAGGCAGCGCGTGGCAATGCTTCGCATGCTTGCGGCTAAACCGGAGTGTATACTGCTCGATGAGCCTTTTTCGGCACTGGATGAGCATGTGAAAAGAAGTATGGAATCAGAGCTTATGGAGATGCTTTCCGATTTTCACAATCCTGTTATCTTTGTGTCACACAATCGCGATGAGGTGTATCGTCTGGCAGAGCGTATCGGAAGTATTGAGAGCGGCATGCTGAGTGCAGTCCGCGACAAAAAAGATTTCTTCATGCGGCCTATGTCTGTGGAGCAGGCACTGCTTGTGGGCTGCAACAATATATCACAGGTGAAATGGCAGGATAAGCATCATGTTCTTGCCGTGGAATGGGATAGCGTATTTGAGGTCACTGATGAGCAGATTGAACAGCTTGCGATGGATACGGACAACATATCACACATAGGTGTTTTCCCTCAGGATATAATAATATCTGCAAGTAAAGCAAAATCGGTACTTGCATATAACAATAAAAATATAATCAGGATTAAAGATTATAAAATAGTTGAAGAACTAAAAACATGGGAAGTATCGTGTGGATTAAATAATGATTCAACAATTTATGCAAATCTTCCAAAGCATACAGAAGCAAATATGCTTAGCAAAAATATAAATGATGAGCTTTATATAAAGAAATTTTATCTGCTTGGATGAGAAGTAAATGAGGACATACTATGATTTACCTGGACAACGCTGCCACAACAATTAAAAAGCCGGATGCGGTATATGATGCTGTGCTTGATGCAATGAAGCACTGCGGCAATTCAGGTCGGGGAATGTCGGATGCATCGCTTGATGCGTCAAGGAAAATATATGAGGCCAGAATGTGCCTTACAGAATTTTTCGGCGGGGAGGATGCGGATAGACTTGTTTTTACGGCAAATTCCACTGAGTCGCTCAACATTGCAATCCACGGACTGCTTGAGCCGGGGGAGCATGTGATTACGACACAGCTCGAGCACAATTCGGTGCTCAGACCTCTTTATATGCAAAGGGAGAGGGGAGTGTGCGTGGATATTGTGCCATGCAGTGATGAAGGAATAAAAAGAGGGATAATTTCCCCGCGGGATATAGAGGCTGCAATTTGTCCGGAAACAAAAGCCATCGTCTGCACACATGCTTCAAATCTCACAGGCAATGTGGTGGACATTAAGTCAATAGGGCAAATCGCACGAAAGCATGACCTTTTATTTATAGTTGACGCATCGCAGACAGCCGGTGTGCTTCCGATAAATGTAAAAGACATGAATATTGATGTGCTCTGCTTCACAGGGCACAAGGGGCTGATGGGTCCACAGGGGACCGGAGGACTTTATGTGGGAGAAAGAGCAGATATAAAGCCGGTTAAAAGCGGTGGCACCGGCGTGCTCAGCTTTCTTGAGAGCCAGCCTATGGAGCTTCCGACAAGACTTGAGGCCGGTACCTTAAATGGCCCGGGAATTGCAGGGCTTTTGGCAGGAATAAAGGCGATTGAAGAAATTGGTGTGGATAACATATATGCTAAAGAGTATATGCTGATGAAGGCTTTTCTAAAGAAAATAAAGATAATCCCGGGAATCAGGATATATGGGGATTTCGACATGCTGCCCGATAATGGAGCACATTGTGCGATTGTTTCAGTAAATATAGCTGATATGGATTCTGCTGAGGTGTCGGATATACTTATGAATGAGTATGGCATTGCAACAAGAAGCGGCATACACTGCGCACCACTGATGCATAAATTCTTTGGAACACAAAAACAGGGTATGGTGAGATTTTCATTTTCATATTATAATACAAATGATGAGATAAATGAGGCCGCTGAAGCGCTTATGCAGATTGCGGCATTGAGATAAACAGTATTAAACAATTGAAAGGAGCAAACATGCCACAGGAAATAGTGTTTTGCAAAGGCGGTGGCTGTACTGCAAAGCTTGGTCCGGATTTGTTAAGTCATGTTTTAGCAAAGTTACCAAAGGGCGAAAAAGACAGCAATCTGCTCGTCGGATATGATAGCAGCGATGATGCGGCAGTGTACAGAATTTCAGATGACACGGCGATAGTCCAGACGCTTGATTTTTTTCCACCGATGGTTGATGATCCATATACGTTTGGACAGATAGCGGCCGCAAATGCGCTCAGTGATATCTATGCGATGGGCGGCACAGTTAAGAGTGCGTTGAACATCGTTTGTTTCCCTGAGAAAATGGATTTGAATATACTCGGTAAAATAATGCAGGGAGGCGCTGACAAGGTGATAGAGGCAGGCGGTACACTTGCAGGTGGTCATTCCATAGCAGACAGCGATGTGAAATACGGACTTTCTGTCATGGGCACAGTTCATCCCAAACACATCTACAGCAACAATACAGGGCAGCCGTCAGATGTGCTTATACTGACCAAGAAGCTCGGAGTTGGGCTTGTGTGCAACGCAAACCGTGTCGGGGAAGCTCCGTTAGGTGCAATTGAGGATGCGGTAAGCTCCATGACCACACTAAACCGCGCGGCATCAGAGATCAGTCACAGCTTCGAAATACATGCATGCACAGATGTCACGGGCTTTAGTTTTTTAGGACATCTGAGCGAGATGTTAAATGATGATATAACAGCACTTATCGACTCGATTTCCATCCCGGTCATTACCGGAGCACTGCGATGCGCAGATGAGTTTTTCCTCACGGCAGCGGCGCAGCGCAACAGAAACCATGTAGGTGACAAGGTGCGTTTTGCAAAAAATATACCTTTCTCAATGGAGGAGGTGCTCTTCGATCCGCAGACCTCAGGAGGACTGCTGTTTGCAGTAAAAGCCTTTGAGGCAGATACCTTTTTGCATGAGCTTAAAGCCACAGGGCTTCCGGCTGCAAAGGTGGGACGATTTGTTAAGCGCTGCGATGTGCCGATATATGTGAACTGATTTTAAGCGATCATAGCTTATGTAAATATGCTGACAGGCTGCATGCCCTGCATTTTGAGGGTTGACAAGTTAAATAACATAGGGAGGATTATAAATATGATTACAGTAAATGCAATCGGGGATACATGTCCAATCCCGGTAGTAAAGACAAAGAAGGCAATTGAGGCTCTCACACAGCCGGACACAGTGGAGACACTTGTGGACAATGAAATTGCAGTAGAAAATTTAAAAAAGATGGCTGCACAGAAGGGCTATAGCTGCGACAGCAATAAGCTCGACGACGGAAGCTACAGTGTAAAGCTGACAATTGAGACTCTTAACACAGGAGCGTTTTCGGATACAGACGAAGCTTCACAGTACACATGCAGGCCGGCTACAGATAACAGAGTCGTTGTAATCCGCTCTTCCTATATGGGAGAGGGCAGCGAGGAGCTGGGCAGTGTACTCATAAAGGGCTTCATCTATGCACTTTCGCAGCAGGACAATCCGCCTGAAACCATGCTTTTCTACAATGGAGGAGCAAAGCTGACCTGTGATGGCTCAGAGTGCCTTGAGGATTTAAAGGAGCTTAAGAATCGTGGCGTGAAAATCTTTACCTGCGGAACATGTCTGAATTACTATGAGCTGTCAGATAAGCTTGCAGTCGGAGAGGTGACGAACATGTATGATATCGCCGAGAAAATGGCTGCAGCCTCTCTTATTGTGAGTCCTTAGTGTTATATTAAGTGTGATGTGATGGATAATAATTTGGTAAGAGAAAAGAAAAAGCGGCTAATCATTACCTTCGAGACTACCACAGCGCCGTTAAAGCTGGATATCAAGGGCAAGGCATGTGGTATTCCGGGGCGCACGATTCCTCTTCCGTCTGCTATATCGGCGGGCTGTGGTCTGGCATGGCGTGCAGAGCTTTCAGACAGGGAGAGCCTCATAGCCTTTATGAAGGAGCAGGACATTAGGTGGGAAGCCATGTATGAGCTTGAAATGTATTGATATAGGAGAAAAATATGTTTTATTACAATCAGTATGTGAGGGCGCAAAGCCTTGATGAAGCCTATGAGCTTTATCAGAAAAAAACGAATTTTGTGCTGGGCGGCATGCTCTGGCTCAAAATGAAAAATAAGACACTTGGCACGGCAATTGATTTGTGCGATCTCGGACTTGACTGGATTGATGAGGATGAAAACGAGTTTAGAATCGGTGCATATGCAACCCTCAGGCAGATAGAGACACATGAAACCCTGAATGCATATACACACGGTGCAATCGCAGAGTCGGTCAGACATATCGTCGGAGTGCAGTTTAGAAATGTGGCGACTGTCGGAGGAAGCATCTGGGGCAGATTTGGATTTTCAGATGTCATGACGATTTTCAGGGCGCTGGGAGCAAAGGTGCAGCTTCACAAGGCAGGAATTATGGATTTGGACGAGTTTGCGGCACTTCCAAGAACCACGCGCGATGTGCTCGTATCAGTAATAGTGCCGAAAAATGCAAAGGGCGTAGTATACTTAAGCCAGAGAAACCAGTCAACAGACTTTCCTGTGCTCACATGTGCAGTGGCAAATAGAAACGGCAGGTATGTGGCGGTCATCGGAGCATCACCATATATGGCAGAGCCTGTGTGGGATAAGGACGGCATACTCGATGGTATAGTAGATGCAAAGACGCACGGTAATGTAGCTTTGACGGAGAACTCCGAGAACAATGCAAAAATAGATAAATTTGCAGAATATGTTGCAGAGCATATCCGTTTTGGAAGCAATATCAGAGCAGGAGCCGAGTACAGAGAGATGATCTGCCGGGTGCTTACACGCCGCGCTGTCACACAGTCGCTTGACATCTGCGATGATATAAGGTAATCGCTACCGGATGCATGGAAGTTATGCAGGAAACTTTGGGAGCTTTATTAGTGTAATGACATCAATGCACGAGCATTAAGTAGGAAGGAATTCATGTATATGGATGTTAAAATAAAATTAAATGGAAAGTTAATAATCGACTCGGTTGACCAGGATATGGTGCTTTTGGACTTCTGCCGCAAGCACAACTGCTTTTCAGTGAAGAGGGGCTGTGAGTCAGGCAACTGCGGTCTTTGTACAGTGCTTCTGGATGGAAAGCCTGTGCTGTCATGCAGCATGCCGATAGGCAGGGCAGACGGCAGAGCCGTGGATACCCTTGAGGGACTTGAGGAGGAAGCTAAGCAGTTTACAGGATTTTTTGCTGCACAGGGAGCGGATCAGTGCGGCTTCTGTAATCCAGGTTATATTGTAAATATTGTGGCACTTTTAAGAGAAAATCCTGACCCGACTGATGAGGAAGTTCTTGAGTATCTTTCAGGAAATCTGTGTCGTTGTACAGGATATCAGAGTCAGCTCCGCTCAATCAGAAATTTCTTAAACAGTAAGAAGGAGGGCGCACCTCTTAATCTCGAGGCAGGCGTCTACGGAGAGGATATCGGAAAGGAGTGGCAGGATGAGCACAAATCAAACTAATGTAAACAGCTTCAACCGCGCGAGAAGGGATTACCACGCAGTTGGAAAATGTATACCGAAGAAGGATTCGAGCCAGCTTTTACTCGGAAAGCCGGTATTTACTGATGATATCACACCGCGTGATGCGCTTGTCATAAAGCTTCTTAGAAGCCCCTATGCGAATGCAATTGTCGAGGATGTAAAGACAGATATTGCTCTTAAGGTACCGGGCATGGTCGCAGTATACACCTGGGAGGATGTTCCGAAAAAGCGTTTTTCTATCGCAGGCCAGACCTTTCCGGAGCCGTCACCGTACGACAGACTAATCCTTGACCGTCATGTTAGAAGTGTAGGTGACGCTGTCGCTATTGTGGTAGGTGAATCGGAAAAGGCTGTAGACAAGGCTCTTAACATGATAAAAGTAAAGTACACGATTCTTGAGCCGGTGCTTGACTTCAGAAAGTCGCTGGACAACAAGGTGCTTGTGCATCCTGAGGATGACTGGTCATCCAGCATAAATACAGGCGATGTAAAGCGCAATCTCATTCATCATGAGGAGGATGAGCATGGAAATGTAGAGAAAATTCTGTCGGAGTGCGATGAGATTATTGAGCACACCTATCGCATAAAGGCAGCGCAGCAGGCATATATGGAGACCTGCAGAGCATACTGTGAGATAGACAGATACGGCAGGCTTCACTGCATCAGCTCGACACAGATTGTTTTCCACCTGCGCCGAATACTGTCCAATGCACTCGATATTCCTAAGTCCATGGTGCGTGCTGAAAAGCCGCGTATCGGAGGAGGCTTTGGTGCCAAGCAGACAGCGGTCTGTGAGGTATATCCGGCATTTGTTACCTGGAAGACAAAGCGTCCGAGCAAGATAATCTACAGCAGAAAAGAGTGCCAGACTATCGCGTCACCGCGTCATGAGATGGAGGTCACCGTGCGTCTTGGAGCAATGAGGGATGGTCATATAAGGGCGATAGATCTTTATACGCTGTCAAATGGTGGAGCATACGGAGAGCATAGCACTACAACAGTAGGACTCTCAGGTCATAAATCGCTCCCTCTTTATACAGGAGGCTGCGAGGCAACCAGATTTTCGTGCGATGTTGTGTACACAAACGTGCAGGCGGCAGGAGCATATAGAGGCTATGGAGCTACACAGGGTATCTTTGCACTTGAATCAACTGTCAATGAGCTCGCTGAAAAGCTGCATATAGACCCGGTTGAGCTTCGTTTGAAAAATATCGTCCGTGAGGGCATGTTTATGCCGGCATATTTTGGCGAGACAGCCAATGCATGTGCACTCGACAGATGCATAATGCACTGTGCGGATAATTTCCATTGGGCAGACAAGTATCCTGTCCGCGATATGGGAAATGGCAAGGTTCGTGCGGCAGGCATGGCACTTGCAATGCAGGGCTCCTGCATATCAAATGTAGATGTCGGATCGTGTACCTTAAAGCTTTCAGACTGTGGCACCTACAATATGATGATAGGCGCGGCAGACATGGGAACAGGCTGTGATACCATACTTGCGCAGATGGCGGCTGAGGTACTCGACTGCGAGCCGGATGATATAACCGTGTTTGGAGCGGATACGGATGCTTCTCCTTATGATTCAGGTTCATATGCCTCATCAACCACCTACATTACAGGAATGGCCACACAGAATGCAGCACTTGAGCTTCGTGAAAACATAAAGAAAATCGGTGCACAGATGCTGGGCCATGCTGCATCAGAGGTGGATTTTGACGGCAAAGAGGTGTATATCATAAATCCGGACGGTGCAGACAATGGAGAGGTTTGCGTAAGTCTTTCCGATATAGCAACAAAATCACAGGTCAACAACACGATACCTGTAGATGTCACAGCGACATATTCATCACCTGTTTCACCTCCTCCATACATGGTAGGAATGGTCGAGATAGAGCTTGATAAGGAGACAGGAGCAGTTAAAATACTTGATTATCAGGCTGTTGTGGACTGCGGAATTCCGGTCAATCCAAACCTCGCGCGTGTACAGACCGAGGGCGGCATAGGTCAGGGAATAGGCATGGCGCTTTATGAGAATGTCACCTACAATGCCGGTGGAAAAATCGCAGAAAATGACCTCATGCAGTACAAGATACCGACACGACAGGATGTGGGCAATATCAACGTCGAATTTGAGACAAGCTATGAGCCGTCAGGCCCATTCGGAGTTAAGTCAATCGGTGAGATAGTTATCAATACACCGGCTCCTGCGCTGGCACATGCCATTTATCGCGCAACAGGCGTATGGCACAGGACAGTTCCGTTTACCCCTGAAAAAATACTTATGGGAATGGTAGACCCAAACTGGCACGAAAAGGACCTTAGAGTGAAATGATTCATATCATATACATGGCGGCTGGAAACAGCCGCCGTTTTGGAAGTAACAAACTGTTTTATGAGCTGGATGGAAAACCTATGTACAGGCATTTGCTTGATCGCTTGGCGAAAATTAAAAATAGATATAATAAATCAAAATCATACAGCCAGACTATAGATATAACAGTTGTCACCCGTTACCGGGAAATATTGGACTACTGCGCATGTATCCCAGATTGCCATGCAGTCATAAGTCCGGACAGCGAAAAAGGCATATCCTACACTATAAAGGCAGGAATTATGGCGGTGCAGGAGCAGAAAAAGCTTAAGAAAAGCAGTGAAGTGACGCATCATACTGCCGAAACAGAGGAATATTACATGTTTGCAGTAGCTGACCAGCCATATTTAAAAAGTCAAAGCGTGATTAAATTAATAGACAGGGTGCTTAAAAATACAGGGGGTAAGCGATTGACGTTTTCACTTCGTTGTGGAGATGCTGTAGGCAACCCGTGTGTATTTAATTCATCGCTTATACCACAGCTTTTATCACTGGAGGGTGATAAGGGTGGCAGAAGTGTGGCAAAGAAGCATGACTGTGTATATGTAGATATTGCAGATGAGAGAGAGCTGATGGATATAGATACATATTTAATCCGCTAATTTACTGCCTTTAAGCAGTAAATTGCTACTTTCTCGGTGTAGTGTGGGTCAATAAGACATACATCGAATTGCATGCAAGCATGCATAGATGATGTCTTTTCCCCCTTGAATTATACATATTTCATACAGATTTCCATATATTACCTCCAAAGCATGAATGCAAATGCAAAAGTAACGGAGGACAATAAAGTGAAAATTACAGGATTGACCAGAAGAGTAGACTCACTCGGCAGAATAGTCATACCGAAGGAACTGCGCAGGATGCTCCATATCAAGGAGGGCAGCCCGCTGGAAATATATATGAATTGACAGATGACGAGACAGAGTATTTGCGGACGAATTTTTCGACCGCAAATATAAGCTCAAAAAGTCGTTATAATCCACATGTATTTACAGAGCAAGGACTATATATGCTGATGACTGTTTTAAAAGGACCATTGGCTGTTAAACAGAGTAAGGCATTAATAAGAACGCTGGTGCATCTTAAAAATTCTCCGACAGGAGTAAATATTATTTTATTCAGTGACAATGTTGGAAATAATAAACTTCACAACATAGAATATACGGATTTCTGTAAGGAATATCCAACTGTAAAACTGTCAATGAAGAAGACTGGCGGCATATTCCATGATCGTTTTATCGTGTTGGATTATGGAACGGCGGATGAGCGAGTCTTTCTGTGTGGCGCTTCTTCCAAGGATGCCGGGGCTAGAATAACAAGCATTGTTGAGGATTATGGAACAGCCAAATACAACTCTGTTGTTGCAGGATTATTGAAAAATTCGCCATTAGTATTACCGAAATAGGAGTGTGAGATTATTGAAGAAGAAAACAAGATGTTACATATATACTCGTGTGTCTACGGCTATTCAGGTTGACGGATATAGT
Organism: Roseburia sp. TF10-5; assembly: GCF_003462365.1. Lineage (NCBI taxonomy): Bacteria > Bacillati > Bacillota > Clostridia > Lachnospirales > Lachnospiraceae > Roseburia > Roseburia sp. TF10-5. The sequence continues at coordinate 39,677 of NZ_QTYW01000013.1, forward strand.
CTTGATGCACAGAAGGACAAGCTGAGAAAATATGCAGAATTTCAGGACATGGAGATAGTGGGGGAGTATTCGGATGAAGGACATTCCGGAAAGACGTGAAGATAGTAATTGGATTAGGAATATCAAATTTCGGTTTCCACTACCGATTCTTAGAGATGGCAAGGAAGTAGTTCGAGTCGATGGTATTTCTTTGGATAAAGAGCAGCCTGATGAGCATACTGTTACCTTGGAAAAGTTTCCGACACTTGAGACTGTGGTAGCACTACACCATCAAAGGCCGACTGTAGGATCCCAAAACAATCCAATATCCGGTGGGCAATAGGTGAACACGAAAAATGCAACCGTAAGCAACAGCAGGACAGCGGCTGCGGCTTTCGTCGACAGAAGAGAAGACTTGCGATACCGTTTGTTTTCGACAAACAATGACAGAAGAACCCCTGCAAAATACAAAGCGATATTTAAAGCATCGTAGTTTCGGCCAAGCACACCCCGCAGCGTATAAAATCCGACCACAATCCCGCCCATTCCGGCGAGGATACCGAGAACTCTTGCCGGGAGAAACTGTTCCGGAAGCATATTGCCGCGGAGCAGCACTTCGAGGATGGTCAGAAGCAGAAACGGGAAAAACAAAAGTTTTAAATGCTCCCAGGTGGACTCATTTACAGCTGAGAATAACCCGACGACAGCGTTATCTCCGGACCATTCATAGGTGAAATGGAGAAGAACACCCAGTACAGAAATAAAAATAAAACGGAACAGATTGGTTTTTAAAGACATAGATTCCTCACGGTTTTATAATTGTTAGAAACAGTATATGAAATTTGAACAGCTTTATGCAGGCATCAGCCGTTTTTTGTGAAAATATGGAAAATTCCTACGTTTTTCTTAACCCATTTGAAACCGAAAGCATACCATGGTAAAACAGGGGTAGCAAAAAAGAAGCAGGAGGAAACGAAAAATGAAACGATTAATTACAACAATTTGTGCCGTTTTTGTTTTCTGTTTTGTTCTTTCAGGAACAGCAGTCCAGGCGGCAGCAGAGTATCAGGGAACCTTATCAAAAGATTACCGTATGAGCTGGTCGAACGGAACGAATAAAGTTTATTATGCGACCTATCCGGAAGGTGGAACACACATGAATAAGATGAATGTGTATCGCTGTGACCGGAACGGAAAGAATAATAAACTGTTATTCACACAGAATGTTGATGACGAAAATGGCTATATTATTCCGGAAGAATTTACTGCAAAGAAGATAACATTTGCAGTAAGTTCAGAGAAACTGTCCGGTTCCGAAGAAGATCCGGTAATAGAATATGTTTATGACTGCACCACAGAGCAGATCACAAAAGTGGAAAAATAGTTACTGTTCGCAGGGAGACCTGCGAACAGTGACAGAAAATAAATGATCATATTACATAATGATACATAAAGATAAAGTGACAGACACTTCCACCCATCACGAACAGATGGAAAATTTCATGGCTGCCGAAGTATTTGTGAAGTGCGTTAAATACCGGAAGTTTCAGAGCATAGATTACACCACCGATGGTGTAGATGATGCCGCCCGCTAAAAGCCAGCCAAATGCGGCATGCGGGAGATCCGTCCACAGCCGGGCAAATACCGGCAGGCACGTCCAGCCCATGGCAATGTAAATGATGGAAGAAAACCATTTCGGACAGGTGATCCAGAGTCCTTTGACAATGATTCCTGCCACTGCAATTCCCCATACAAGAGCCAGAAGGGTATATCCAATTCTGCCGCCCAGGATGATCATGCAGACAGGGGTATAAGATCCGGCAATCAGAACGAAGATCATCATGTGATCAAGCTTCTGAAAATTCCGGAGTACTTTGGTAGATACATGACAGATACTGTGATAGATTGTGCTTGCCGCGTACAATAAAACCATACTTGTGGCAAAAATTGTCATGGCAAGCATATAGGTTGCATTTCCGTGAGCTTTTATTAAAAGTGGTGAGGCTGCGATCAAAGCCATCAGGCAGCCGATAAAATGTGTGATGGCGCTTCCGGGTTCCCGAATTGTTAATTGCATAGTAAAATCTCCTTTCTTACAATGTATAAATAAAAACTAACTAATGTAGTATTGAAAACTATATCTAACATAAATAAATACTATGATATATTGGTACGCATGTCAATAATAATTATGCATAAAAAAACGGGAATAAAATGCCGTTTCATTGACACAAGTTCAATGTTTGTGTATTATGCAGTTAGTTAAAACTAACTGCGTGAATAGTATGAAAAGAAAGGATTTCTGATGTATGAATAAAAATAACAGGAAAGAAAAAAAAGACAATTTAAATATTTTGAAGTTTATCGGCCCCGGACTGCTGGTAACAGTCGGGTTTATTGATCCGGGAAACTGGGCATCCAATATTGCAGCCGGATCGGGATATGGATATACCCTGCTCTGGATGGTAACTCTTTCAACGATTATGCTGATTATTTTACAGCACAATGCAGCACATCTTGGGATTGTGACGGGATTGTGTCTGTCCGAGGCAGCAAGCCGTTACATAAACAGGACATTGAAGAATGTGATTCTTGTAACGGCAGTAGCCGCTGCCATTGCGACTGCGATGGCAGAGATTTTAGGAGGTGCCATTGCACTGCAGATGCTGTTCCACATTCCGATTAAAGTGGGCAGCATGCTGATCCTTGTCGTGGTCTTGTTCTGTGAATTTACCAATGCATATAAAAGGATCGAAAAACTGATCATGCTTTTTGTCTCTCTGATTGGTTTTTGCTTTTTAATTGAAATCTGTATGGTGAAAATTGACTGGGGAGCTGCCGCCACAGGATGGGTAAAACCGGTATTTCCATCGCATGCGATGCCGGTTATCATGAGCGTGCTTGGCGCGGTTGTCATGCCGCACAATCTGTTTTTACATTCGGAGATCATTCAGAGCCGGAAGTGGAATCTGAAAGAAGAAGCGGTGATTCAGAGACAATTGAAATTTGAATTTAAGGATACGCTGTTTTCCATGATCATCGGATGGGTGATTAACAGCGCCATGATTCTCATGGCGGCGGCGACGTTTTATCAGAGAGGGGAAAACCAGGTGGATGATCTGACGACTGCGGGAAATATGCTGACACCACTGCTTGGAAATGAAGCAACGGTGATTTTTGCCATTGCCCTTTTACTTGCCGGGCTTTCTTCAAGTATTACCGCAGGGATGGCGGGAGGAACGATTTTTTCCGGAATTTTTAATAAACCTTATGATATTGCGACGAAAGAAACCAGACAGGGTGTTTTGATTACGATGATTCCGGCAGCGCTTATCATTCTGCTGATCCGGTCTCCGTTTCAGGGATTGATTTATTCCCAGATGCTTCTTGCAGTACAGCTTCCGATCACTATTTTTACGCAGATTTATCTTACCTCGTCCAAAAAAGTGATGGGAAAGTATGCAAACAGTACCGGACTTAAAATGGTTCTCTGGGCAATTGCAATTGTAGTTACAGCATTAAATATCGGGCTTTTTGTGACGGGCTTTTAAAAAGACGATAGTTTTTTCAGAAATTCTCTGGGTGTCATGTGGAATTTCCGTTTAAAAATTTTATGAAAATAGGAAAGGTTGTGGAATCCTGTGGCGAGAGAGACCTCCAGAATGGAGGTGTTTCCCTGTTCAAACAGTTCTACAGCCTTTTCTAATCGCAGATTGTTGAGGTATTCCACTACGGTCATGTTCATGTGTTTTTTGAAAAAACGCATAAAGTAATATTCGCTGAAATAGCACTGGGCAGCGAGACCGGCAACCGTAAGCGGCTCGGCATAGTGCAGATGGATATAGTCCAGTACGGTTTTTAATTTTTCAGAGGCGTTTGCGGTGTCGACAGATCGTTTCCCGTCCGGGGTACGGTACTGCAGGAGCAGGAAAATAACCTGCAGCAGTAATGCCTTAATGGCCAGTTCGTATCCCTCAACCGGATTTGCAAAGAGAGAACTGATCTGTGCAAAAATTTTGCGCAGAGATACATAAGCCGGATGGGTCGGACGGATCAGACACGGAACCGACAGTTCTTCATTGGTCAGTGGCATCAGATAACGGGTGGAGCAGATATCGGTCGCATTTCCACCGAGAAAGTTCATGTGAAACACATAGGTTTCGGACTGGTAAAGCGCAGACTGTCCGCGGGAGACCGAGTGCAGCAACAGAGGCGGGATAAAAATCAGATCGTCTTTTTCCACAGCGTAGGAAGTAAGGTCGATCTGGTAGCTGGCATCTCCTTCGGTGATGAGTGTAAATTCAGCCTCTTCGTGCCAGTGCGTTGTCACGACCGGATAATCCGGCTTTAAAGAAGTGATATATTTCTGTATGGGGAAGGTCGCGTCACCGTGACGGGCATCTTCTTTCTGTTCAAGGGCAAGTGTCTGTAACCGTTTCATGGAAAATTCTCCTTTGTCTTATGAGAGCAGTATTGTGTTATAAAAAGTAAGAATTATGCAAGATAATTTTGAAATTCCAAACTATAATGACAGTATAATGTTACAGAAACAAATTGTCAAAGGACATGGAGATACAGGCGAAGGAGGACATGGACATGCAGAAAAAATGGTGGCATGACAAGGTGGCATATCAGATTTATCCAAAGAGTTTTTGCGATACAAACGGAGATGGGATCGGTGACCTGCGGGGCATTATTTCCAAACTGGACTATTTAAAGGAGCTGGGAGTTGACATTATCTGGCTTTCTCCAATCTATAAGTCCCCGTTTGTGGATCAGGGCTATGATATTTCGGACTATTATGCAATCGCTGAAGAATTCGGAACGATGGAGGAATTCGACGAACTGCTTGCGGAGGCCAAAAAGAGAGATATGTATCTGATTATGGATCTGGTTGTCAATCACTGCTCCGACAAGCATGAATGGTTTCAGAAAGCACTGGCGGATCCGGACGGACCGTATGCCGATTATTTTTATTTCCGGAAGGGAAAAAATGGAAATCCACCGAGCAATTACCGTTCTTATTTCGGGGGAAACTGCTGGGAGCCGGTACCGGGATCGGACAAATATTATTTCCATATGTTCGCAAAGGAGCAGCCGGATTTAAACTGGGAAAATCCAAAACTGAGGGAAGAAATCTACCGGATGATCAACTGGTGGCTGGACAAAGGACTGGCAGGTTTTCGGATTGATGCGATCATCAATATTAAAAAAGATCTGGCATTTCCGGATATGGAGCCGGATGGTGACGATGGACTGGCAAGCTGTTGGCGTATGGTCGAAAATGTAGAAGGTGTCGATGAGCTGCTTGAAGATTTAAAGAATCATACATTTGCCAAAAAGGATGCATTTACGGTAGGGGAAGTATTTAACATTGGGGTGGAAGACCTGCCGGACTTTATTGGAGAAAATGGACATTTTTCTACAATTTTTGATTTCAGCGCCCATATGCTCAGTGACGGGAAACACGGATGGTACGATGCGCCACCAATTTCTTTTGATGCGTGGAAAAAAGCAATCACAGATTCCCAGATGCGGGTACAGAATGTCGGGTTCGAGGCAAATATCATTGAAAATCACGATGAGCCGCGCGGCGTTTCCCGTTTTCTGCCGGATTATGCGCAAAATGCGGACGGGGCAAAGATGCTTGGTACAGTAAGTGTTCTGCTGCGTGGAATTCCGTTTATCTATCAGGGACAGGAGATTGGCATGCAGAATGCCAGATGGAACAGTGTGGATGAATTCGATGATATCAGTACCAAAGACCAGTACAGGATGGCGCGTGAGGCCGGACTTTCGGATGCAGAAGCACTTGCCGTATGTTCGGTCATGAGCAGGGACAATGCACGGACGCCGATGCAGTGGAAGGATGCGCCGCAGGCGGGCTTTACCTCGGGAACTCCATGGCTGAAAGTCAATGATAATTATCCGGTGATCAATGTGGAAAAAGAGGAAGGGCAGCTGGATTCGGTTCTGCATTATTACAGAAAGCTTATCGCATTGCGCAAATCCGGGGAATATCGGGAGTTGTTTACTTATGGAAAATTTGAGCCGGCATATGAGAATGCAGATCACGTAATGGCATATTACCGCATCCTGCAGGGGCGCCGGGTTCTGGTAGCGGCAAATTTTGGAACAGATACCATAGAACTGGATTGGGAAGTTCCGGCAAAAAAGGTACTTTTATCAAATAAAAAACGAACAAATGCTGAAAATAAGCTGATTTTAGAGAAATGTGAAGTGTTTGTGACGGAATGTAAATAGCGTTGCAATCTTATCGGATTTTGATATAATGAGAGCATACACGAATGTCTGTTTGGGGAGAGGAAAGGTATGCCGCAGTATATCGCAATTGATCTGAAATCATTTTATGCATCCGTAGAATGTGTGGAGCGTGGACTTGATCCGCTGACCACCAATCTGGTGGTGGCGGATGAAAGCCGCACGGAAAAAACCATCTGCCTGGCAGTTTCTCCATCCCTGAAAAAATATGGGATTCCGGGAAGAGCCAGGCTTTTTGAAGTGGTTCAGAAAGTAAAACAGGTAAACCGCAGCCGAAAAACCGGTGAGCCGGAATTGTCGTATATTGCGGCATCTCCGCGGATGGCACTTTATGTGGAATACAGTACGCGGATCTATGATATATATCTGAAATATGTGGCGCCGGAAGATATTCATGTATATTCGATTGATGAAGTGTTTATGGACGTGACACATTATCTGAAAACCTATGGAATGACAGCTTATCAGCTGGCGCAGACTATCATTCTGGATGTGCAGGATCACATTGGGATCACGGCCACTGCCGGGATCGGAACCAACCTGTATCTGTGCAAAATCGCAATGGATATTGTGGCAAAGCACATCGATGCGGATGAAAACGGTGTGCGCATTGCCCAGCTGGATGAAAAAAGTTACCGTAAACTGCTTTGGGACTACCGGCCGATCACGGATTTCTGGCGTGTCGGACCGGGATATGCGAAGAAACTGGCAGAAAACGGAATGTATACCATGGGAGATGTGGCGCGCTGCTCCATCGGAAAAGAAACAGATTATTATAGTGAAGATCTGCTTTACAAACTGTTTGGTGTGAATGCAGAACTTTTGATTGATCATGCCTGGGGGTACGAACCGTGCACGATTGCACAGATCAAAGCGTATCGTCCGCAGGCGAACAGTTCCGGATCGGGACAGGTATTGCAGTGTCCGTACCCGGCAGATAAAGCAAGGATTGTTGTGCAGGAAATGACAGACCAGCTGGTACTGGATCTGGTGGAGCATGGACTCGTGACGGATCAGATAGTGCTGACGGTTGGCTATGATATCGAAAATCTGACAGACCCGGTGCGGGCAAAAAGATATCACGGGGAAGTGACTACGGATCGTTACGGAAGAAAGATTCCAAAGCATGCGCATGGGACGGCAAATTTGCAAAATCATACATCTTCTGCCATTACGGTAGTAGAAAAAACACTGGAATTATATGACAGAATTATAAATCCGGATCTTTTGATCCGCAGGATCTATGTTACGGCATGCCATGTACGCACAGAGCAGGAGGCACAAAAAGAACAGACGTATGAGCAGATGAGCCTGTTTGATTTTGCGGAAGAAACCGAGGAACAGAAGGCACAAAAGCAGGCATTGCAGAAGGAAAAACAGATGCAGAAAGCCATGCTTTCCATTAAGCAGCGTTATGGGAAAAATGCCATTTTAAAAGGAACCAATTTCAAAGAAGGGGCAACCATGCGGCAACGCAACGGACAGATTGGAGGACATCGGGCATGAACCGGCTGGAAAATACGCATCGTTATGATGACATCATAGATCTGCCGCATCCGGTTTCGAAAAAGCATCCGCAGATGCCATCGGAAGACCGGGCCGCACAGTTTTCTCCGTTTGCAGCATTGACCGGTTATGAACGCGCCATCCGGGAAAAAGAAATGCAGCATGAGGAACGGATGATGCTCGGGGAGGGCATCAGCAGGGAAACTTATGATTCAGAATAAGGACAACATATTTTTTATGATTAAATTCATACGATATACTAAGCAGGAAATTTGTGTGGTATGAAATGGCAGACAAAAAACAATGGAAAAGATATGTGGGGTATGCACTGTTTCTTTTCCTGTCATACAGCATTGGAAACGCAGCGGCTGTTGTAAGTACAATGACACTGCAGCCGGAGAAAGTGGAGAAAGAAATGAAAACAGTTGCAATTACCTTTGATGACGGGCCGAATCCGGAATATACACCGAAATTGCTGGACGGATTAGAAAAACGTGGTGTAAAAGCCACTTTTTTTCTGCTGGGAGAAGAGGTAAAACAGTATCCGGATGTCGTCAGACGGATGCATGATGACGGACATCTGATCGGTGTTCATTCTTATAAACATGTTAATTTTAAGGAAGTGGGAACGGCATGCACTTTGCAGCAGATTGAAAAAACACAGAAGGCGATTTATGATGTGACGGGAGAATATGCAGGATATATCCGTCCACCTTACGGATGCTGGCAGAAGGAACTGGATGCGCAGGTAAATCTGATCGAAGTACTGTGGAATGTAGATCCGCGGGACTGGGCAACGACCGATGCGGATACTGTGGTTCAGAGAGTTTTAAAGGATACTAAGCCGGGGGATATTATTCTGCTTCACGATGCTTCGGCGTCATCTGTACAGGCGGCATTTACGGTCATAGATACCTTGCAGAAACAGGGATATTCGTTTGTCACGGTCGAGGAGCTTTTGTTAGAGTAGCATACTTGAATGTTCCGGTGATCTCGTGGTAAAATAACCAGTAGACCCAATCATTACAAGCTGAAAAAGAAGGAATAAAAAATGAGTAACGATAAATTTGACACGGCACGGCAGGTGCTTCGTCAGCAGAAATTAACAGGAGAACGCGCACTGTTTCAGTCTGAAAATCTGGCGGTATATGACAGTGTGTTTGAGGATGGGGAATCCCCGTTGAAGGAGAGCAGCAGTCTTTATCTGGATAATTGTCTGTTCCGGTGGAAATATCCGCTCTGGTATTGCAAACATGTCGATGTAAAGGAATGTACCTGGTTTGACATGGCGCGGGCCGGGGTATGGTATACCGATGATATTTCGGTAAGAGATTCCATTGTAGAAGCACCAAAAAATTTCCGCCGTTGCAGGGGAGTAACCCTGACCAATGTAAATTTCCCGAATGCAGAGGAAACCCTCTGGAACTGTACCGATGTAAACCTGTCCTATGTGCAGGCGCACGGGGATTATTTTGCCATGAATTGTAAAAATATGCAGCTGGATCATTTTGAACTGGTTGGAAATTATTCATTTGATGGTGTGGAAAACATGGAGATCCATCATGCACGCATGCTTTCCAAAGATGCATTCTGGAACAGCAATCATGTTACTGTGTATGACAGTTTTATTTCGGGAGAATATCTGGGATGGAATGCCAGAAATCTTACACTTGTCAACTGTACGATTGAGAGCCTGCAGGGCATGTGTTATATAGAAAATCTGAAAATGGTGAACTGTAAATTGATTAATACGACACTGGCATTTGAGTATTCCACGGTGGATGCACAGATTGTAAATACCGTGGACAGTGTGCTTAATCCTTCCGGCGGAATCATCCGGGCGGATAAGATTGGAAAACTGATTTTGGAAAAAGACAAGGTAGATCCAGGGAAAACCACAATTATATGTACAGAAGATGAAGGGGAGGGACAACGATCATGAAAGCAAGTCACAGAAAAGACGTCATTATTGCCAGAATTATTTTTGCCATAATCTGCGCAGCACTGCTCGCAGGAATTATAACACTTATCGTATGGCTTCATGGGCGGAATGCAGGGAAAAACCAGACACCGGAAACGGAAATCACAAATAATGCACCGCCGGCAGACAACAGCAATCTGCCACCGGTAACGGAACAGCCGCTGGACGAAGACGGACAGAGTGTATGGACAAGCACGGATGGCGTAAATTTCCGTGCAGAGCCGAATACAGACAGTGAAATTCTTACCGTTCTCGTGACGGGAACGAAGCTGACACTGCTGGGAGAAGAAAATGGATGGGTGCAGGCAGAATATAACGGACAAAAAGGATATGTCAGTTCAGACTATGTTACCGATCAGGAACCGGATACAACAACGCAGGAAACAGAGTAACGGAAAGGGGAAACAATGAGTACAGCAGGAAAAATTATGTCCTTCCGACAGGATGGAAATGAGATTTGTGTGAAGTATGAACAGCAAAAACTGGTGGTGAAAGCCATAAGGGATGATATTGTCAATATTTTTGTGCCTTACAGAACAAAGGAACATTATTCTAAGGCCATTGATGGAGACAAGGCGGTTGCGACAGAACTGACGGCAGAGCAAAAAGGAGAAGATCTGGTAATTGCAACCGATAAGATCCGGATGCAGTTTGGAGAAAATCTGGAAATGGTGATTACGAGACCGGACGGGACTCCGCTTGTCCGGACACACCGGCAGGGCAGAAGTGTTTGCAGGGAAGTCAGTGAGCAGATGAAACAGATTCTGGAGTCGGAAGGGCATGATACGTCGAATCTGGGCGCACATGATTATCCGGTACAGATGATGTTTGATCTGGACGAGGGGGATGATTTTTACGGTCTGGGTGATAAGACCGGATTCCTGAATAAAAAAAATTATGAGTATGAGAACTGGAATTCCGATATTCCACAGGCACACAATGAGGACTATCATGCGCTGTACAAGTCGATTCCGGTGCTCTTTTGCAAGAAAAAGAATGACGTATATGGCATGTTTTTTGATAATACGTTCCACAGCTATCTCAATCTGGGCAAAGAAAATCCGGAATATTATTTTTACGGCGCGGATGATGGCAATCTGGATCTGTACTTCCTGGGTGGAGAAAAACTGACGGATCTGATTGAAGAATATACATATCTGACCGGGCGGACACCGCTGCCGCAGCGATGGACGCTTGGATACCAGCAGAGCCGCTGGGGCTATCAGTGCGCAGAAGATATCCGTGATGTGGCAGAACATTTCCGTGATCTGGATATTCCGTGTGATGCCATTCATTTTGACATTGATTATATGGATGGGTATCGTGTGTTTACATGGAATGATGCAAAGTACGGAAAACCTGGGGATCTGATTGCGGAAATAAAAAAACAGGGCTTTAAAACGGTTACGATCATTGATCCGGGAACCAAAGTCGATCCGGACTATTTTATGTGTAAAGAAGGCGAAGAGAACGGATATTTTGCGACCGATACACAGGGAACTACCTATGTCAATGAGGTTTGGCCGGGAGATGCAAATTATCCGGATTTTGGACGCCGCAAAGTACGCGACTGGTGGGGAAAACACCATAAGTTTTTGGTCGACATCGGTGTGGACGGTGTATGGAATGATATGAATGAGCCGGCAAGTTTCCGTGGCGAGCTGCCGCAGGATGTTGTATTTCATGATGAGGAGCGTACGACAAATCATGCGGAAATGCACAATGTATATGGACATTATATGAGCCGTGCGACCTTTGAGGGACTGCAGAAACTTTCCGATAAGCGTCCGTTTGTTATCACACGTGCAGCGTATGCAGGAACACAGAAATATGCGACCGTGTGGACCGGAGATAATCAGAGTCTGTGGTCGCATCTGCAGATGATGGTGCCGCAGCTGTGTAATCTCGGTATGAGCGGATTTGCGTTTGCCGGAACCGACATTGGCGGATTCGGTGCGGATACGACCCCGGAACTTCTGACCCGGTGGATCGAGGCTGCCGTATTTTCTCCGCTGTTTCGAAATCATTCCTGTCAGGGAACACGCAGACAGGAGCCGTGGCAGTTTGATGATCAGGTGGTGGGAATCTATCGAAAATATGTAAAGATGCGTTATCGTTTCCTTCCGTATCTGTATGATCTGTTTTATCAGGGAGAACAGACCGGACTTCCGGTTATGCGTCCTCTGGTTCTGCATTATCCAAAGGACCCGGAAACCTATAACCTCAATGGAGAGTTCCTGGTAGGAGAAAATCTCCTCGTTGCCCCGGTATTGGAGCAGGGAGCTACGAAGAAAATGGTGTATCTGCCGGAAGGGGAGTGGTATGATTACTGGACCGGAGAGAAAATTACCGGAGGAAAGTATTTCCTGCGGGATGCACCGATTGATTTGTGCCCGATGTACCTGAAAGAAGGAACGATGATCCCGATGTATGAAAAAATGGCGTATGTTGGAGAAAAGCCGTACCGTACGCTGTATCTGCTGACAACTCCGGGAGAGGCTTCTTACGATCATTTTCAGGATAATGGAGAGGACTATGCCTACCGTAAGGGTGTGTATAATTTATATCATTTCCATAAGAATGCACAGGGAGTACTGGAAACGGAAATGCGGCACAAAAATTATCCGGAATACGAGCAGATATGCTTAAAAATAGTAGGAAAATAAGCACAAAAAACCGTTGCATGGCATAGTCTATAATGATGACAGGATGGAGCATGCAAGTGGATTATTCAAACGATTTTTACCCAAAGATTCCGTTTTATATGACATATCCGATGCAGAGTATGTACCTGACAGAGATGGAATATGAAAAAGATATGGAACGAATGAAACAGTACTATCCGGCAGAGACAAAAGAGATCATGGAGCTGGTGGAACAGAGGCTTGACCAGCTGGAGTATGAGGGAAGCCGCATCTACGATGAGGAACCGGACCGTCTGATGATACAGATGGAAATTGATGGAATTTACCGGAAGCTGTCCGAAGTGCAGAAAAAGAAAGAGAACCGGATCGAAGGAAACATGCAGGCGGCATCATATTTCGAAATGGTTCCGGCTTCTATCGCCGGAGAAACTATGACAACACAGGAACGGGAATGTGGGAATCCGTGGCTTTGCAGTATGATCGGTGTGCTGTTTGGTGCGGAAATGTGCAAACGGCGCTGCCGGCATCGCAGATGCAGGAGATGGATGTAACGGCGGAAATTACAGCCATAGTAAGAAGGAAAAGATAAATGAACAGGAAAGTAATTAAACCAGTGGTGCTGTCAGGGCTTTTTCTGGCAGCACTGATTGTTTTCAGTATCATAACCAATCAGGATAATAAAGATATGACAACGGCGATGAAGGAGGCAACCCTTCCCATCGTCCAGTTTTATGAAGGAAATAACAGCGTGGCACAGCTGCACGGATACGTATCGGAAATGAATATTACAAAGATGCGGGATGGAATTGTGCCGGTAGACCATACACGACTGCTTCCGCTGAAAATTAATACATATGGACAAAAAATCAGAGGCATTGCTTATGAAATCCGGAGTCTTGATGATTCCCGGCTGGTTGCAAAGGGAAATGCACAGGAGATCAAAGAAAAAAATGATGAAATCTCTGCAAACCTGAAAATCCAGAATATCCTCGGAAAAGGGGAAGAATATGAACTGATTGTTATTCTTGCTTCAGGAAAAAATAAGATCCGGTATTACACCCGGCTGATGCAGACACAAAACGATGATACTCAGGCATGTATGGATTTTGCACTGCAATTTCATGAATATACATTCCGGGATGATGCAAATAAATTTATTCCGAAATATATGGATGCGGCAACAGGCGATACCAGTACACTCAATTATGTGGATTTAAGCTGTACCTTAAACCAGATTACCTGGGCAGATTTAAAACCGGAGCAGATGGGAGAACTCGAGGCATCTTTCAAGGAAATCAATGATTCCTATGATGTGATCACGCTCCGGTATGTGGTGACCACCAAAGGAACCGGTGGGGAAACCGAGTATTATAATGTGGAAGAATATTATCGTCTGCGTATGACGGAATCCCGTATGTATGTCTTAAATTTTGAGCGTACTTTAAATCAGATTTTCCGTGGGGAAAACCGGTTTATTACAGATAATAATCAGATCCAGCTTGGCATACGTGACAAAAATATTGAATATGCTGTAAGTGAGACCGGAGATGTGATCGCGTTTGTACAGCAGGGAGAACTCTGGTGCTTTGACCGTGTAAATAATAAGATTGTACAGGTATTCAGTTTCCTTGGGGCAGAGGGGATCAATGCGAGGGATAACTGGGATCAGCATGATATCAAAATTGCCCGTGTGGATGAAGCGGGAAGTATTGATTTTGTTGTATATGGATATATGAACCGTGGGGATCATGAAGGCGAAGTGGGCACGGCAGTATATCATTATGACGGTCTGGTACACACTATAGAGGAAGAAATTTTTATCCCGTCGGATGTTTCTTATGAAATACTCAAAGCACAGATGGGGCAGTTAATGTATGTGAACGAAAAGGGGACATTTTACCTGATCATGGATCAGAAACTTTACAGTATAGATACGGACAAGCGGACTCCGGAAGTGCTTGTGAAAGATCTGAAAGAAAGCTGTTATAAAGTGTCGGAATCGAATCAGTATTTTGCGTGGGTAGACAGCGACAAAGAATACAAAAGCGATGTGATTCACCTGATGAATTTGAAAAATGCTTCTGTCTATGATATCAAGGCAAAAAAGGGAGCGTATATTCTTCCGCTTGGGTTTATCGATGAAGATTTTATTTACGGAGCAGCAAAGAAAGATAAGGTGATGGTTGCAGCAGCGGGAAATACGGTTTTCCCGATGAAAAATTTAACCATCATGGATACTTCCGAAAATTCACACAGTATCTTAAAGACGTATGAACCGTCCAGGGGAAGTATCGGTTTCATTTCGGTGGAGGATTATACAATTACCATTCATCTGATCAAAAAGTCCGGCGGACATTATGTGGCTGCAGGAACCGATGCGATCATGAACCGTGAGGGAGACACGGAAGAAAAAGTTACCGTGGGATCAACCGTGACAGATCGCAAGGAAACACAGTACCAGCTTATGATGAAAAACGGGGCGGATGCATCCAAAATTAAAATGCTGACTTCCAAATCTGTTTTACTGGAAAATCCGCGTGACGTTTCCGTGAAAAATAAGGAGTCGCAGGAATACTTTTATGTGTACAAAAAAGGTGATGTGCTGCTTGCAACCGATGAGATCGCGGATGCCATCGTCTGCGCCAATAATCATATGGGAGTTGTGGTGGATTCCAAGCAGCAGTATGTATGGATGCGTGCGCGTAAATCGGCACAGACGGCATTTAGCAGCCTGAAAGTAAACGATGCGGATAAGAGTTCATCATCCGTGGTTCAGGCGGTCAGTGCCATGCTTAATTACAGAGGAAACGGGCTCAGTGTAAAAGAACTGATTGACAATGGAGGAACCCCGAAAAGCGCGATTGAAAATACATTAAAAGATTCAGTTGTTCTTGATATATCCGGCTGCACAGTAGAGGAGATTCTGTTTTATGTCAGCAAGGGCAGCCCGGTATTTGCAATGACCGGAACAGACAGTGCCGTATTAGTGACGGGATATACCTCTGGAAGCATTTATTATTATGATCCGCAGACCCATTCCACGAGGTCAAAAAGTTATAAAGATGCGGATGACTGGTTCCGGAAAGCAGGATACATTTTCTTTACTTATTTGGACCGTTAATTTTCATTGTAAAAATGAACAATTAAGGACAAGGTTTTATGGATGATTCGTGAAGATTTAACAGAAATAAAGTTCGTATATTGCAATTCCTGGATAAGTGAGATATATTTGAGAATGAGTTATACAGTTTTGGAAAGGGAGAGCGTATGAGTAAGAAAAATGTGATCGTTTCTAATGTGTCAGAAGGACACGACAATCCAATCGCAGAACTTGTTCAGGTAGCATGTCAGTTCGACAGCGATATTATGTTGGAGAGCGATAACCGCAGAATTAATGCAAAGAGCATTATGGGAATTATGGCGTTTAATCCATCCGATGGAATGTCGGTTGATATTGTGACGGAGGGTGCCGATGAAGAAGCAGCACTTGATGCAATTGAAAAATTTTTAGTATGTGAATAATTCTGGTTAGGAGGAATCGTTATGCAGGAGAAGAAGTTAAACAAAGCAGTTTCTGACGTGAAGCTGATGAAGACACCAGAGGGAAAGACAGAAGTTAAAAATGCGGTTAAGGATGCTACAAAAAAAGTAGAATCAAAAGTCGGGGATGTTGCTGAGGCAGCAGCAAAGAAAGCAGAAGTTGTAGAAGAGAAGGCAAAAGAAGTTGCAAAGGCAACAACAAAGGCTGTTGTTGAGAAGGCAGAACCTGTTGTGAAGAAAGCTGCAACGAAAGCAAAGGCTGCTACAAAGGCAAAGAAAGAAAAACAGCCGGCAAAGACCGAAATCATTGTTCAGTATCAGCAGAATGCTGCAAATCTTGGAGAACTTGAGGATAAGGTAAAGAAACAGTTTGTAGCTGAGGGACATCGTGCCGGATGCATTAAGACATTAAATATTTATGTAAAGCCGGAAGAGTACAAGGCATATTATGTAATCAATGACAAGTTCTTTGGAAGTGTAGATCTCTTCTAAGCGAGTTTTATTACCCATACATGATATAAAGGACGACTGCAGATGCAGCCGTCCTTTTTACGTGGTATGAGACAGGATATTCATAAAAAAGAGTATAAAAAAAGAAACCGGATAAACAGTTTCTTTAAAAGAGCGGGTGATGGGAATCGAACCCACGTATCCAGCTTGGAAGGCTGGTGTTCTACCATTGAACTACACCCGCATATAGTGCCTAGTTCCGGAATCGAACCAGAGACACGAGGATTTTCAGTCCTCTGCTCTACCAACTGAGCTAACTAGGCATTGCAGTGGATTTCTAAATTGAAAATCTCACGCGGAACATTTAGTATTATATCCGAGTGAGATCTTCTTGTCAAGAAAAAAATCATTATTTTTGATTTTTTTGAATATCCTGTGTGTAGCAGCGCAGAATTTCTCCAACGCTCCATGCCTGGGCATAGCAACCACGGCAGGTATGCGGGGCATCACCGTCAAAAATTTCGGAAATAGAACCAATGCAGCCCTCTTCCAAAAGGTGGGTCTGTACCGGTGCAAGATATGCCATTGCCTGTTTTTTTGCTTCCGGAGAGTGGTGGTGGACTTTCATGTAAGCGGTCAGAAAGCCGCCCATCAGAAATCCCCATGCGGTTCCCTGATGGTAAGCGGCATCTCTTTTCGGAAGAGAGCCACAGTAGATCCCGTGATAGTCTTTGTGTTCCGGAGAGAGGGAGCGTATGCCGGGACCGGCAAGCAGCTTTTCCTCTACGGTATTTACCACCTGCAGAGCCTGTTTGGCCGTGAGCATGGTATGTGGAAGGCTGACGGCATAGATCTGGTTGGGGCGGATGCTTGCATCTTTGCCGTTTTCTTCAATAACGTCATAGAGACATCCGTCTTTTTCGTTCCAGAATTCTTTTCGGAAGGAAGCAGATACACGAGTGGCAAGCTGGCGGTAAACGGAGGAATCTTCTTTGAAATGTTCTGCCAGTTCCGCAGTCACGCACAGCGCATTGTACCACAGTGCATTGATTTCTACCGGTTTTCCGTGACGCGGGGTAGCTACCCAGTCACCGACACGGACATCCATCCAGGTTACCTGGTCCAATCCGCTTCCGGCATGGATGAGGGCGTCATCATCCATATAGATGGAAAAATCCGTGCCGTGTGCATAGGCATGAATAATTTCACACAGAACGGGGTAAATACGCCGCTGTATATAGTCATAATCCGATGGTTGTCCGGTAACCTTCAAATATGCGTCCACGGCATAAAAATACCACAGAGAGGCATCTGCAGTGTTATAGAGAGGGTCCTGCCCGTCATCCGGAAACATATTCGGGACCATGCCGTGATGGACATACTGCGCAAAGGTTGAAAGAATTTCCCGGGCATCCGAAAACCGCCGGGTGGCCAGTGTCAGCCCGGAAAAAGCGATCATGGTATCTCTGCCCCAGTCGGTAAACCACGGAAGACCTGCAAGGATTGTCATAAGTCCGGTGGAATCGCGCCGGGCAAGAAACTGGTCTGCTGCCACGACAAGTGTATTGGCAAAAGCATCATCGCCATATCCCGCCTGTTGTTTTAAGGAATCATAATATTCCTGTACGTGTGCGATTTCGATTGCTGCGGTATCTGCCTGCGGGCGGGAAAGCACAGGGGTGTCCTGTACCGGGTGGACGGTGCAAAGCAGGGAAATCTTTGTACTGCTGTGTGCCGGAAGTGTAAAACGCAGATCATATGGGCAAAAATGTGTATCCAGTCCCGCCGTTTCGTTGTCTACTTCCGTCTGGTACTGCATATCCACGTCGTATTGGTTTTCACGTGGAAAAAGTCTGCCGGCACTGCAGGAAAGCTCGATGCAGAGTCCGGGTGCAGCAGCCGGGATCAGAGTGAAACCGCCCACTGTGTTTGGCTCACAGGTAAACTGCAGGTCAGAAACGGCAGACGATGCACTGTGCTCCCGGAAATTCATAAGCGGGGTGATGGAAAGTCCGGCTTCCTCTCCCTGGTTTGTAATCGTATAGGAGATCGCAACTGTGTTTGATTCCCGCAGCAGGGCCAGATGTTTGTCCATACGGATATTGCCGGCGGAATAGGAAAAGCAGACAGTTCCGTCACAGGAGAAATCCGTTAAAAAACGCTGTCCTTGCGTGCGGATGGGAGAATGTCCTTTCCCGGCATGCTGGGAAGTTTCCAGATTGTAAACATGGGTTCCCTGTGTCAGTTTTTCATTGGTTTTGGAAAATACCAGATAGCGCTCGACCGGGGGATGCAGACTGGCAATCAGATATCCCTGATGTGTCCGGTTGCAGGCACCGATGATGGAGCCTCCCGCGTATCCGCCGATTCCATTGGTCATGGTCCATTCACGGCGGATGTTTTTTTCAAAATCTGCAAGTTTTTCTGTTGGAATATGTATCATATGCACCTCCGAAAATAAACGAAAAATAATATCTCTTATTGTAAGGGCTGGGGAACAAAAAATCTACTGTATTTATGAAAAAAATATTCTTTAGTGGAAAAAAAGTGTGGGATGGAGTATAATTAACATTACTACAAATGAAGGAGAGATAGAAGATTGGAAGTATATGTATTAGTACCGGTCCGGAAGACCGTGGTTGCAAAAGTAGTGGGGACATTGATGCTTGTACTTGCAGTAGTGAGTCTGCTTGCATCATGTCTGACCAGTGGCATTACATTACCGGTTGCACTGGTATGCGGAATTGTCTGGTTTGTTCTGATGGGAAACTCCAAGGAGTTTGAGTATTCTTATTTTGACGGGGAAGTCCGCTTCGCAAAAGTTTTAAACAAGAACCGCAGAAAGTCACTGGGAAGTTATCCGATGGATGATGTAATTCAGATTGCACCGGCCGGAGATCGCAGTGTATCACAATACGAGAGAGAGGGTGTCAAGGTGATTGATTATACCTCTCATGACAAAGATACTGCATATTATGATATGGTTCTGAAAAAGGAAGGCGAGACACTGCTGATCAAATTTGAACCGGATGATAAATATCTGGAAGCAGTGGAGTTTAAATACAGACAAAAAGTAATTCGCAGAAGTACACAGGCGTAAGAAAAAGGGGTGCCGAAATCCGGCATCCCTTTCCTGTGAGTGGATAGTTCTTATTTCGTTTTGTCAGAAGGGGTATCGAGATAATGCATGCGTGAATCCGGTGAAATGGCAGGGGCAACGGATCTGCCCTGTGTGTTCATCAGTTTCAGACAATTCGGACACAGGGTACCGAAAGAAACCGGAGCACCACAGCGCTGGCAGTGCATGCCGGAGATAGTGGAAGCTGTGTCGACCTCATGATATTCGATCCGTCCTTCCCGAATCCACTCTTTGATCTGCCGGAGAGGAATATGGAAATGTTCTGCAACTTCATATTCATTTACAGTGTTGGCGCGGATATAATCCCGCACATTCCGGAAAAGCTGTGCTTCCTGACAAGTGGGACATAGCGTTCCTTCATAATGTTTTGGAAGCGTGCGTCCGCAAAATTCACAGTATTTATATTTATCGGAAGTATTTTTTTCAGTCAGCATAGTTGTCACTCTCCATTGCTATTTACTAGTTACTATTATAACAACTGAACCATGTTTTTTCAATTAAGAAAGGATAACAGATCTGTGGAATATCAATTACAAAGAGAAAACCCAATTGCGGTATTTGACTCCGGAGTGGGAGGAATCAGTGTCCTGCGGGAACTGATCCGGATTATGCCGGAGGAAGATTTTATTTATTTCGGGGATTCTAAAAATGCGCCATACGGAACAAAAGAAAAAGAAAAAGTACGGGAACTGACGATCGGATGTGCACGAAAGCTGTTTGACCAGGGGGCAAAAGGTCTTGTGGTTGCCTGCAATACAGCCACCAGTGCTGCTGTCCGGAAACTGCGCGAGATGTATCCGTATATTCCGATTGTCGGGATTGAACCGGCACTGAAACCGGCGGCACTTTGCATGGAACATCCCAAAGTCCTTGTGATGGCAACCCCGATGACAATTCATGAAGAAAAGTTTCATGTGCTGATGGAGCGCTACAAAGAGAAAGCACAAATTCTTCCGTTGCCGTGTCCGGGTCTGATGGATTTTATTGAGCGGGGAGATCTCGACGGAGAGGATCTTCATAAATATCTGGAAGATCTGCTTTATTCTTACCGGGAAAACCAGGTGGATGCAGCGGTACTCGGCTGCACACATTATCCGTTTGCCAGAAAACAGATTCAGCAGGTGTTGGGGGAGAATGTGAAAATTTTTGACGGAGGCGAGGGAACCGCACGTGAGATGAAAAGAAGACTGCAGGAGAAAGATCTGCTTTGCGGCCGGCAGAAACGTGGACAGGTGGTATTTGAAAACAGTCTGACCGATGACAGCAAGATCGAATTATGTAAGAAATTGTTAAATATATAAAATGTCTCTAAAATTTTTGGAATATGATTTTAGAATTTGTTTTTGAAGTGGACATAATATGGACACATTTTTTGCATATACTAGACAATGTAAACGGAAATCATTCCTTTACATTATTCCCTTTTTATTTAATAAACATTTTCATAACTAAACTCCTCGAAGAGAAGCCGATCCGGGAACGGAGAGGCTTCTCTTCATTTTGTGACAAAATGCTGCCTGTGAAATAAAATACACCGTGTGGATGCAGGCTTTCTTTATATGGAGAAAATATACAAAAATAAGTGAAATGGAGATTGGAACTTTGTTAATTATTTGACGAATTAGCGGTTACTTTTTTGGGGGCTGAGGTGTAAAATATACAGAGATTATAAGGAGGTACAAGAAAATGGGTAACATACCGCTTTGGCTGTGCATACCGTTTGCCGGTCTTTTATTATGTATCGCAATTTTCCCATTGGTAAAAGGAGAATGGTGGGATAAAAATAAGGGCTGGGCGGTACTCATCTGGTCACTTTTATTTATGATTCCGTTTGCTGTAAAATACGGTGCAGGAGAGACTGCAGAAACGGTATTGGAATGTATTGTAAATGATTATCTTTCCTTTATTGTGTTGCTGTTTGGTCTGTTTTGTGTTTCAGGAAACATTAACCTGGAAGGAGATTTCGTGGGTTCCCCGCGCATGAATACCGGCCTTCTGGCGATCGGAACACTGCTTTCAAGCTGTATCGGTACAACTGGTGCAAGTATGCTTCTGGTGCGTCCGATGATTCAGATGAATTCCTGGAGAAGAAATAAGAGTCATATTATGGTCTTTTTCATTTTCCTGATTTCCAATATGGGTGGATGTCTGACACCAATCGGTGATCCGCCACTTCTGATGGGATTTATGAGAGGAGTTCCATTTACCTGGAGTCTGCGTCTGTTCCCGGTACTGATATTCAATATGGTAATTCTTCTGACCGTATTTTATTTCATTGACCGCCGTGCATATCGCAGGGATATTGCACTTGGCATGCGTCCGGATATCTCCAGACCGACTACCACGTTAAAGGTGAATGGTCTGCACAATATTATCTTTATGATTATGATTGTGGCAGGTGTTGTGTTAAGCGGAGTTCTTCCGGGAATGAAAGCTTTCCAGAATGCAGATGGAAGTGTCATCAGCGTTCCGATCTTTCGAAGTGTAAGACTGGCTGTGCCGACACTGATCGAGATTGTGATTATTCTGGTTGCGGCATTTCTGTCGTTTAAAACCACAAAATCAGAGGTTCGTACCAAGAACCATTTTACCTGGGGTGCCATCGAGGAAGTTGCAGTATTGTTTATCGGTATCTTTATCACCATGCAGCCGGCACTGATGATTTTAAAGAGCAAGGGAGCAGAACTGGGGCTGACGAAACCATTAGAGATGTTCTGGGCGACCGGTGCACTTTCCAGCTTTCTGGACAATACACCAACCTATCTGGTATTCCTTACCACCGCAGGTACACTTGGTGCCACGACAGGTGTTGCAACGACCGTGGGAACCGTTGCTGTCAAAATGCTGATGGCGATTTCCTGTGGTGCAGTATTTATGGGAGCCAACACTTATATCGGAAATGCTCCGAACTTTATGGTGAAGTCCATTTCGGATGAAAACGGTATCAAGATGCCGTCCTTCTTTGGCTATATGTTATGTTCCCTGAAGTTTTTGATTCCGGTATTTATCATTGATACACTGGTATTCTTTTTATAGGAGGTAGAAGGCTATGGACAACAAAGAACAATGCAGAAAGCTGGCGAACCGCATCTATGAACTGGATGAAAAGGTGTACAAGACTTCCGGTTCTGGACTCGGAAAGACATTTACCGGAGAAAAAGCGCGTGTGCTGGATGACCTGACCATGCTTATTGTTTCCAATCCACAGGGGCATTTGCTTCGAAGTGAACTGGCTCTGATCGGAAACATGGCGAGAAGTATCCGGAATAAAGAAGCACGCCATGACCTTTTGGTTGAATATAATGATATTCTGGAAGAAATAGCAAATCTGCCGATGAGCTTTGGCTCGGTAGATATTGTGGACAAAGATCTGGCAGATATGAATTCTTCCATTCTGAGCAAGAAGTTTTCTGAGAAGGATCATCTGGTAATTTGTATCAGCCGTTCCCATGGAAGTGCAGGTACCGATATTGGATTTGCACTGGCGGAAGCGCTGCATATCAATTATTATGATGAGTCTGTGCTGAATCAGATTCTTGATCGCAGGGATGCGAAGGAATTTGGATCAGACGCAACGAAAGTCAGCGATTTTAAGCGTTATCATGGTCTGTCAAAGAAAGACGCATCTTTCTTCCGGCAGAGTGCCTTAATCTGTGAGCTGGCAAAAGAGGAAGATATGATTGTTATGGGACGTGCTGCGGATGTCGTACTGACCGGACAGCATATTCCACATATCAGTATCTATATTACGGCACCGTTTGCGATCCGTGTGCGCCGTATGATGGAACTGAAAAATCTGGATTTGAAACAGGCCATTAATCTGGTGCGCAAGATGGATCACAAGCACCAGGATTATTATCATTCCTTTACCGGTAAGCGCTGGGGCGATGCGATCAATTATGATCTGTGTATCAACAGTGCATGCTACGGAATTGATGAGTCGGTAGAACTGATCGGACGTCTGATCAACCGGCAGGCAAAATTGGTACATCGAAATAAAGATACCAAATAGTGTGGATAAAACTAATAGACTTCCGTCTTCGTTAAGCGGCAGTTTAAGGAAGCGTTAAGATACAACAGGTAAAACATTAAGCGTGCAAAGATATAATGAGAAACAGATAAAAGAAAAGGAGTTTCAGTCAAATGGAAAAGAAAAAATTGCTGAAAAACAAAATTGTTGATACGCTTCCGGTGCTTTACCTTGAAACTGTGATTCTCATGGTTTTAGGACAATTTCTGGGAAACTTTGTCCTCGGAATCCCGGTGGGGATTGCCTATGCAAGAAACCCTGAGATACTAAATTCTGCGTTTTTGAATACGACACTGATGTATGTGATCTTTTGGGGAATCTGGGCCGTGGCATTGTTCTGGATCGGTATCCGAAAACGGAATCGTCCGATTTTACAGGCAGTCGGCACGAAACCACAGGGAAATAACTGGAAATATCTGCTTTTCGGTTTGGTTCTGGGATTTGCACTGAATGGATTTTGTATTCTGATTGCATGGCTGCACCATGATATTGTGCTGACCTACGATGCCATTCATCCGCTGTGGTTTGTGGTTGTGTTTCTGACCGTGTTTATCCAGTCGTCGGCAGAGGAACTGCTGTGCAGGGGATTTCTATATCAGAAACTGCGCAGAAGTTATAAAAATCCGGTGGTTGCAATTGTCGGAAATGCACTGCTGTTTGCGTTGCTGCATCTGGCAAATAACGGAGTTACGGTGCTTTCTGTCCTGAATATTTTTCTGGTCGGAATTTTGTTTTCCCTCATGGTATATTACATGGACAGTCTCTGGTGTGCGTTTGCCGTACATACAGCATGGAATTTTACGCAGAACATTCTCTTTGGCTTGCCAAACAGTGGGATCAATGTGCCGTATTCGGTATTTAAACTGGATGCAGCAACAGCAAGAGACAGTTTCGCATATAATGTTGGTTTTGGCATTGAGGGAACGTTTTTTGCCGATATTGTACTCCTGGCTGCCTGCGTGCTGTTGTATCTCTGGGGAAGAAAGCATGGAAAGAAATCCATGGATGTGTGGGCAGAAACATAATATAATTAGTATTTTACGAAAACGGCACCAGGTTACATCTGGTGCCGTACAACTTTGTATTCGTCCCCGGAACGGTAAAAGGGACATTCCTTGTAATTACTCTGGACAAAACGAGCCATGTCGTCTTCATCCATATTGACGGAGCAGTAATATGCTTCGTCCTCTTCATCGTATTCATTGTATGCACAAAAATCACAACTGGCCATACAAAAGTTCCCCTCCTTTTATGTAGTGAATCAGGTAATTGCCTGTTAAATAAACTGATTCTGCCCCTCATCGTAATGATAATTGATGGCAGCAAGGGTTTCTGTAATTGCATCTGCATCTGTCATATATGCGGCAGCAAGTTCGGTAAGTGTCGGGTAATGATCACGCAGCTGTGTGTTGACAACAGACAGAAGCATGACAGGATCTTTCGGTAAATTCATAGTATATTCCTCCTTTGGAAACAATTATTGCATATCGGTATAACTGCGCAGGATTTCCTGCAGAAAAATTTGGTATTCATTGACAACGGAATCCGGGGAAATCACACGGATATGTGTGGATAAGCCAGCAAGCCAGCCAAAAAACTGTGGACTGACAGCGACCTGTGCCCGCGCGAGAATGTGGGTATCGTCGTAGGGGCGCATGGCTACACCGGCACCGAAACGGTCAATGATGACACCGGTCATGGAAGTATCGCACAGAAGCTGTACGGTTGTCTCTTCCCCGGCAAACATGCCGAAATTTTTGCGGGAATAAGAGGCGATATCCATCTGTTCGTAATCGGTCTGTCCGCACCGCGCCTGATCCACAGCGGAGAGATCAAGCATCTTGTCCACGCGGTAATGTTTCATTTTCCCGGCATCCGCGTCATAGGCAACAAGATAATAGTTCTCGTCATCCCAGGTAAGAAGCCAGGGGCTGACCTGATAGAATCTGCCGTTTTTGCGCAGCTGCATTTCTTTTCGGACATTCCAGTCGAAGTAGTGGAAACGGATCTGCCGGTTTTCTGCAATGGCAGAGTGGATGACATCCACGCTGTAATAGATTTTTTCATTGCTGGTTTTGTTGCGGTCTGCAACGACAACCTGACGCTGTAGTTTTTTCGCATCGTTTTTACTGACAAGCTGTTCCAGTTTGCCAATCAGCTGCCGTGATTTCTTTGTGGTAATAAATTTGGAAGACTGTACCAGGTCAACAAGCAGTTTGACTTCCGGCAGCTCAAATGTGCGGTCTGCTATGCGGTAACCGGCATGCGCGCCTTCGGTCAGGATGATGTCATAACCATAATCACAAAGCGTCTGGATATCGTTATAGATGCTTTTACGCTCCGCCCGGATACCGTTTGCCGCGAGATGGTCGATGATCTGTGGGGTAGTGACGGTATGGGTTTCATCCGTGTTCTGACGCAGATAATCCAGAAGGAATAACAGCTTTTGTTTTTGATTCACAGATTTGGGCATGACAGTTCTCCTCTTTCAAATAAAGTGAAAACCCGGCGGAAAAACCGCCGGGAATACCATTATCGTTTACACTTGGTTGCTGCTTCCACAAAACCACGGAACAGTGGATGTGGACGGTTTGGTCTGGATTTTAATTCCGGATGTGCCTGTGTGGCAATAAACCATGGGTGATCCGGGAGTTCGATCATTTCTACAATTCTTCCGTCCGGAGAAGTTCCGCAAAGTTTCATGCCATGCTCGGTGAGAGTGGCACGATAATCATTGTTTACTTCATAACGATGACGATGACGCTCGGAAATCTCAGTGGTTCCGTATACTTCATATGCTTTGGAATCCTTGTCCAGTACACAAGGATAAGCGCCGAGTCTTAAGGTACCGCCGATATCTTCTACACCGTCCTGGTCCGGCATCAGTGCAATGACTGGATGTGTTGTGTTCGGGTCAAGTTCGATACTGTGTGCATCGTTGAATCCGCATACGTGACGTGCAAATTCAATGATGGATACCTGCATGCCGAGGCAGAGACCAAGGTACGGAATCTTGTTCTCGCGGGCATAGCGTGCGGCAAGGATCATTCCCTCGACACCGCGCAGACCGAATCCGCCGGGAACAAGGATACCGTTTACATCACCCAGCACCTCATCTACATTGTCTACATTTAATTCTTCGGAGTCTACCCATTTGATGTCGATTGTTGCATGCTCTGGAATACCACCGTGCTTTAAAGCTTCCACAACGGAAATGTAAGCATCGTGTAATGCGGTATATTTTCCGACCAGGGCAATCCGGACTTCCTTGTCCGGATGACGCAGATCATTGACCATGGACTTCCAGTCACTTAAATCCGGTTCCGGACAGTCAAGATTTAAACACTCACAGGCAATTTTCGCAAGATTTTCTTTTTCCATCGCCAGTGGAGCTTCATATAAATACTCAACATCCAGATTCTGCAGTACATGTGTGTTCGGAACATTACAAAACAGTGCGATCTTGTCCTTTAATCCCTGATCTAACGGCTGCTCGGAACGGCAGACGATGATATCCGGCTGGATACCCATACCCTGCAGTTCCTTGACACTTGCCTGGGTAGGCTTGGTCTTTAATTCCTGTGAGGCGCGCAGGTACGGAATCAGGGTAACGTGACAGAGAATCGCATTCTCATGTCCCACTTCGTGCTGGAACTGACGGATTGCTTCAAGGAAAGGCTGGCTTTCGATATCTCCGACGGTTCCGCCGACTTCTATAATTGCAATATGCATATCATCGGATGTGAAATTACGGTAAAAACGGCTCTTGATCTCGTTGGTAATATGCGGGATTACCTGTACGGTTCCTCCGCCATAATCTCCACGACGTTCTTTCTGCAGAACGGACCAGTAAACCTTACCGGTTGTCACATTGGAATTCTTTGTCAGACTTTCGTCGATGAAGCGCTCGTAGTGACCGAGATCCAGATCGGTTTCCGCTCCATCATCCGTTACGAACACTTCACCGTGCTGAATCGGGTTCATGGTTCCCGGATCAATGTTGATATATGGATCGAACTTCTGCATGGTGACTTTGTAGCCACGCGCTTTGAGCAGACGTCCTAAAGATGCAGCAGTGATACCTTTTCCAAGACCAGATACGACACCGCCAGTGACAAAGACGTATTTTACAGGCATAATTTTCCTCCTAAGTTTTTATCTAAACTACCATAGTTTAATATTATACAGCGGACAACGAAAATATTCCACACTTTTTTATAAAAAGTTTAGAAAGGATAGGAAAAGTTCTCGAACAAAATGTTGATTTTGCGTTTCTTATTACATATAATAAGGGTATTGATTACAAGAGATATACAAGTGGAGGGCTTATGGACAATCAGGCACCGAATAATTATAACAACGGAAACTATAACGGTGGCAATAATTATAATAACGGAAATAATGGAAACAACGGAAACAATGGTAATAACGGAAACAACGGTGGCAACAACGGAGGAAAGAAAGACAACCATAACGGACAGATGATCCTGGGATTTATCATGGTCACTCTGGTGGCACTCTTTTTCCTGTCATTTTTTGCCAACCGGTTTTCACAGATGAGTTCGAAGGAAACTACATACTCCGAATTCCTAAAACAGCTGGAAAAGAATAATGTCAAAACGGTGGAATTCAGCAATTATGAGATGGATTACACACTGGTGGACGATAAAAAACCATATGAGATAACATATTACACCGGAATTGTCAATGATCCGGATCTGATCACGACACTCAAGAGTGCAAAGACATCAGAGGGGAAAGCAATTGAAATTTCGGCATCCGTGCCGGACAATACTTCGGCATGGCTGGTAAACATTTTAAGCTTTGTTATTCCTCTGGTACTGATCTGGATTCTTTTTGGATTCCTGATGCGCCGGATGGGCGGAGGAGCCATGGGGGTTGGAAAATCAACCGCCAAAGTATATGTGGAGAAAACAACCGGTGTGACATTTAAAGATGTAGCTGGACAGGACGAGGCAAAGGAATCCCTGCAGGAAGTGGTGGATTTTCTGCACAATCCGAAGAAATACAGCGATATCGGTGCAAAACTCCCGAAGGGTGCACTGCTTGTCGGACCTCCTGGAACCGGTAAGACATTGCTGGCAAAAGCAGTTGCCGGAGAGGCAAAAGTTCCGTTTTTCTCCCTGGCAGGTTCTGATTTTGTGGAGATGTTCGTCGGCGTGGGTGCTTCCCGTGTGCGTGATCTGTTCAAGGAAGCGCAGAAGATGGCACCGTGTATTATTTTTATTGATGAGATCGATGCAATCGGTAAAAGCCGTGACAGCCGGTATGGCGGAGGCAATGATGAGCGTGAACAGACCTTAAACCAGCTGCTTGCGGAGATGGATGGATTTGATGCATCCAAAGGTATTTTAATTCTTGCGGCAACGAACCGTCCGGAAGTTCTGGATAAGGCACTGCTTCGTCCGGGACGCTTTGACCGTCGGATCATTGTTGACAAGCCGGATCTGAAAGGCCGTCTGGAAACTTTAAAAGTACATTCCAAGGATGTACACATGGATGAAACGGTAGATCTGGATGCACTGGCACTGGCTACTGCCGGTCTGGTGGGATCGGATCTTGCCAATATGATTAACGAGGCTGCCATCAATGCGGTAAAGAATGGACGAAAGTTTGTCAATCAGTCGGATCTGTTTGAAGCATTTGAACTTGTGGCTGTCGGTGGAAAAGAGAAAAAGGACCGTGTCATGAGTGATAAGGAGCGTAAGATTGTCTCTTATCACGAGGTAGGGCATGCACTTGTTTCGGCACTTCAGAAAAATACAGAGCCGGTTCAAAAGATTACTATCGTACCGCGTACCATGGGAGCATTGGGATACACGTTACAGACACCGGAAGAAGAAAAGTATTTAGAGACCAAAGATGAACTTCTTGCAAAGATTACGACCTTTATGGCAGGACGTGCAGCGGAGGTACTTGTATTCCACTCAGCGACCAGCGGTGCAGCAAATGATATTGAGAATGCAACAAAGATTGCGCGTGCAATGGTTACGATGTATGGTATGTCAGATACGTTTGGCATGATGTGTCTTGCTACGGTGGAAAACCAGTATCTGGATGGCCGTGCCGGTCTGATCTGCGGAGAAGATACCGCAGGACAGATTGATAAGGAAGTGCTTTCCATTATTAATAAAAGCTACGAGGATGCAATGCAGATGCTGACAGAAAATCGTGACATTTTGGATCATATCAGCGATTATCTGTACGAAAAGGAGACGATTACCGGCAAGGAATTCATGAAGATTTTCCGCGAAATGAAAGGACTTCCGCAGGAAGAAGATAAAGAGTCACTGATGCCGGATGACACAGCGGATGAGAAAAAAGCATCACAGGAACCGCCTGTGTTATCCAAAGAAAATAATGAAGCGAAAGACGACACTTCAATTGCAGAGGATAGCCAGTCCAAAGCTGCGATTGTGAGTGATGATATGTTTGAGGAATAATTCATGTTCGACTTTCAGGAAGAATTACGTAAACTCCCGGATCAACCGGGAGTTTATATTATGCATGACAAAACAGATGCGATCATATATATAGGAAAAGCAGTCAGCCTGCGCAAACGGGTGCGGCAGTATTTTCAGCCGAGTCATGATGAGGGCATCAAGAAAAAACAGATGGTGGAGCACATTGCACGGTTTGAGTATATTATTACCGATTCCGAGCTGGAGGCTTTGGTGCTGGAGTGCAATCTGATCAAAGAGCACACACCCAAATATAATACGATGCTGCGGGATGACAAGACGTACCCTTATATCCGGGTGACGGTGCAGGAAGATTTTCCGCGGGTTCTTTTTTCCCGCCAGGTAAAAAAAGATAAGTCTCGTTATTTTGGACCGTATACGAGTGCCGGTGCGGTAAAAGATACGATAGAGCTGATCAATAAACTTTATAAACTGCGCACCTGTAACCGTAAGCTTCCGAGAGATATCGGATTAGAACGTGCCTGCTTGAATTATCATATTCATCAGTGTGATGCTCCCTGTCAGGGGCATGTGGATAAAGAGACGTATGGAAAGCAGGTCAGTAAGGCACTGGAATTTTTAAATGGAAACTATGGACCGGTAATACGTGAATTAAAAGAAAACATGCAGAAGGCATCCGAGGAGATGGAATTTGAGCGGGCCATCGAATACCGTGAGCTGTTAAACAGTGTCAGTCAGATTGCACAGAAGCAGAAGATTACCAATACGGATGGGGAGGACAAGGATATCATTGCGTTAGCGAGTGATGACCGGGATGCGGTGGTTCAGGTGTTTTTTATCCGCAGTGGAAAGATTATCGGAAGGGATCATTTTCATGTGCGTGTGGGATCAGAAGAAAGCACAGGGGATATTCTGGTAAATTTTGTGAAACAGTATTATTCTGGGACGCCGTTTGTCCCGCGGGAAATCATGCTCCAGGAAGCAATCGAAGACATTCCGGTGCTGGAAGAATGGCTGAGTGCCAAACGCGGGCGGAAAGTGACGATACGGATTCCGCAGAAAGGACTCAAAGAAAAGCTGGTGGAGCTGGCTGCGAAAAATGCACAGTTGGTGCTCAGCCAGGATAAAGAAAAGATTAAGAGAGAAGAAGGACGTACCATCGGCGCGGTAAAAGAGATTGAGCAGCTGCTTGGCATGAAAGGGCTTAATCGTATGGAGGCCTATGATATTTCTAATATTAATGGATTTGAAACCGTAGGTTCTATGATTGTATACGAAAAAGGACGGCCGAAACGCAGCGATTACCGGAAATTTAAACTCCGCACGGTATCGGGACCGGATGATTACGCTTCCATGCATGAGGTCCTGACCCGGCGGTTTACGCACGGCATGCAGGAACAGAAAGAACTGGAAGAAAAAAATATGCCACAGGAAGTCGGAAGTTTTACACGCTTCCCGGATATCATTATGATGGATGGTGGACGCGGCCAGGTAAATATCTGTCTGCAGGTGCTGGAAGAACTGGGACTGGATATTCCGGTCTGCGGTATGGTAAAGGATGACAATCACCGTACAAGGGGACTGTATTTCCACAATGTGGAAATTCCGATTGACCGGCATGGAGAGGGATTTAAACTGATTACCCGGATTCAGGATGAAGCACACCGGTTTGCCATTGAGTATCACCGGTCTTTGCGTTCCAAGGCACAGGTACACTCCATTTTAGATGACATTGAGGGAATCGGACCGGCCAGAAGAAAGGCACTGATGCGCAGATTCCAGTCTATGGAAAATATGAAAAACGCATCTGTGGAGGAGCTGGCAGAAACCGACAGCATGAATCTGGCGGCTGCACAGAATGTATATGATACCCTGCATTCCGGACCGGCTTAGCAACTTGTGATATGGAAAGATTCATGGTACAATCTGTTTATAAAAAGGCAGTCCGGCACAGGTACTGCTTAATATGAGCCACAGGGGGAAATGAATATGTCAAATGGAAGTGTTAGTGTTGCAAAAGTTGCGCAGGTTTTAAATCTGAAAAATTTTACGCCGGATATCAATCTGAAAAAATGTAAGATTATTTCCAGCGATGTGAATCGTCCGGCATTACAGCTGACCGGATATTTTGAACATTTCGAAGAATCAAGAATACAGATGATTGGAAATGTAGAATATACGTTTATCCAGCAGATGAGTGATGCGGAAAAGAAAACCCGTTATGATGCGTTTCTGAAGTTTGATATCCCATGTGTGATTTTCTGCCGCAGTCTGCAGCCAGATGAAATTTTCTTAGAAGAGGCAATAAAAAATGAAGTGCCGGTTCTTGGTACGGACCGTCCGACTTCTGAATTTATGGCAGAGCTGATCTATACACTGGGTGAAGAACTGGCACCCTGTATTACCGTTCACGGGGTTCTGGTCGATGTATATGGCGAGGGTCTCATGATTACAGGAGACAGTGGAATCGGAAAAAGCGAGGCGGCTCTGGAATTGATCCGCCGCGGACATCGTCTGGTTACGGATGATGTAGTGGAAATCCGCAAGATCAATGAACATACACTGATCGGAACTTCTCCGGAAGTGACCCGGCATTTTATTGAACTGCGGGGCATTGGCATCATAGATGTAAAGACCCTGTATGGTGTGGAGTGTGTTAAGGAAAAGCAGCAGATTGATCTGGTGATCAAACTGGAAGACTGGAAAAAAGATGCGGATTATGACCGCCTGGGACTGGAAGAAGAATATATCGAATATCTGGGCAATAAGGTAGTATGTCATTCCCTTCCAATCCGCCCGGGACGTAATCTGGCTGTTATTTGTGAGACTGCGGCTGTCAACCATAGACAGAAGAAGATGGGCTACAATGCGGCACAGGAATTGTATCGTAGAGTCCAGGCAAATATGACAAAAAGCAATGATGAAGAATAGACGAGAGTAAATGAGGAGATGTAAGAAATCATGGAAAAAAAGAAGAATGCGTGGGAGAAATACCCGGAAGGAACCAAAAGACAGGATGTATTTACATTTGCGGAAGAATACCGTAAGTTTATATCTTCCTGCAAGACCGAGCGCGAGTGTGCAGCGGAATTCTACCGGCAGGCAAAGGAAGCCGGATTTACAGATCTGAGTGAAAAGATCGCGCAGAATGCAAAATTAAAAGCCGGAGACCGCATTGTTGCCAATAATATGGGAAAGGGTCTGGCTCTGTTTGTGATCGGCGAAAAAGACATCGAGGAAGGAATGAACATTCTCGGCGCACATATTGATTCCCCACGTATGGATTTAAAACAGGTACCGTTATATGAAGATACGGAGATGGCACTGTTAGATACGCATTATTATGGAGGTGTGAAGAAATACCAGTGGGTGACACTTCCACTTGCACTGCACGGTGTAATCTGTAAAAAAGACGGCACAACGGTTACGGTCAATATCGGAGAAAAACCGGAAGATCCTGTTTTTGGCGTGAGTGATCTGCTGATTCATTTAGCGGGAGAACAGATGGAGAAAAAGGCATCCAAGGTGATCGAAGGAGAAAACCTTGATCTGCTTGTCGGAAGTATTCCGGCAGCAAGTGATGATGAAAAAGAGAAAAAAGAGATGAAAGACCGCGTAAAGGCAAATATTTTAAATATTCTGTCCAAAGAGTACGGTGTGGACGAGGAAGATTTTCTGTCTGCGGAGATTGAAGTTGTCCCGGCAGGGGCTGCCAGAGATTACGGCTTTGACCGCAGCATGATCATGGGATACGGACATGACGACAGAGTGTGTGCTTATCCGTCTTTTGCGGCAATGCTTGAGATTGAAAAGCCACAGCATACCAGCGTATGTCTTCTGGTAGACAAAGAGGAGATCGGAAGTGTCGGTGCATCCGGCATGCAGTCCCATTTCTTTGAG
This sequence comes from Roseburia sp. TF10-5, assembly GCF_003462365.1. Lineage (NCBI taxonomy): Bacteria > Bacillati > Bacillota > Clostridia > Lachnospirales > Lachnospiraceae > Roseburia > Roseburia sp. TF10-5. Next base: position 73,573 of record NZ_QTYW01000013.1, read on the forward strand.
GACAGTGTGGCAGAGATCATCAATCTGCTTGGGGAATACAGCGAATTGAAAGTGCGCAGAGCGCTGCATAATTCCAGAGTGCTTTCTTCCGATGTATCTGCGGCATTTGATCCGAATTATCCGTCTGTGATGGAAAAACGTAACTGTGCTTACTTTGGAAAGGGACTTGTCCTGAACAAATATACAGGAGCCAGAGGAAAATCAGGTTCCAATGATGCAAATGCAGAGTATATTGCAAGACTGCGCAGAATTTTTGATGATAATGATGTATCGTTCCAGACATCAGAACTTGGAAAAGTAGATCAGGGAGGCGGCGGAACCATCGCATATATTCTTGCAAATTATGGCATGAATGTTATTGACAGCGGAGTTGCCGTACTGAATATGCATGCACCATGGGAAATCATCAGCAAAGTGGATCTGTATGAGGCATTGCACGGCTATGTGGCTTTCCTGAAGGAGGCATAATGGATCAGTGGCTTGAAGAAATCAGGGCGGCATTGCCTGAGCTGGTCGTATATCAGCAGGAACCGATGAAAAAACACACGACATTTCGCGTGGGAGGTCCTGCGGATCTTTACGTGTGTCCAAAGAAACAGGAACTTCCGGTAATTCTTGGCCTGGCTAAAAAGAAAGGGCTTGCAGTGACCGTGATCGGAAACGGAAGTAATCTTCTGGTTGGAGACAAAGGAATCCGTGGACTTGTTATTGAAGTCGGGGCACAGATGAATGCGGTGGAAGTGCAGGGAAATATCCTGCGTGCGCAGGCAGGTGCCCTGCTTTCCCAGGTGGCTGCAAAAGCGGCAGCTGCCGGTCTGGGCGGCATGGAATTTGCTGCCGGAATTCCGGGAAGCATGGGCGGTGCAGTGACCATGAATGCGGGTGCCTATGGCGGAGAAATGAAAGATGTCATCCGGCAGGTGACAGTGCTTACCCCGGAGTGTGAGCAAAAGGTACTCTCACGGGAGGAACTGGATCTGTCCTACCGGCACAGCTGTATTCCCAAGAATCATTTTCTGGTACTGGAGGCAGAGTTGTCCCTGACGCCGGCACCGGAGCAGGAGATCCGTGCAAAGATGGCAGAACTCAGGGAAAAACGTGTGGAGAAGCAGCCGCTGGAGTATCCAAGTGCAGGCAGTACGTTTAAGCGTCCGGAAGGCTATTTTGCAGGAAAACTGATTATGGATGCCGGGCTGAGAGGCTATGCAGTGGGGGATGCCCAGGTTTCCGAAAAACACTGCGGATTTGTGATAAACAGAGGAAATGCCACCGCAGCAGAGATTTTGCAGCTGATGAAAGATGTACAGGAACGTGTGAAAAAACAGTCTGGTGTGACACTTGAACCGGAAGTGAAAATGATAGGAGAGTTCTAGATGAGATTTGTAATTGTGACGGGCATGTCAGGAGCCGGAAAAAGTACAGCAATGAAAATGATGGAAGATATGGGATTCTTTTGTATCGATAATCTTCCGATTCCGCTTCTGGATAAACTTGTGGATTTTGCAACAAATTTTGATACGCAGATGAAAAATGTGGCGATCGGAATTGATGCGCGGAGCGGTGAAAATCTGGATAAAGTGCAGGATATGCTGGAAATTTTAAAAAGTAAGGATGTCCAGTATGAAGTGCTGTTTCTGGATGCAGAGGATACGGTTCTTGTAAAACGCTATAAAGAGACCCGAAGAAGCCATCCGCTGGCACAGGGAGAGCGTGTGGATAAGGGAATCATGCGGGAACGTCAGAAAATGGAATTTCTGAAAAAAGAAGCGGATTATATTATCGACACCAGCCGTCTGCTTACGAGAGAATTAAAAACAGAACTGGAAAAGATCTTTGTGCAGGATGAAGAATTTAACAGCATGTATGTGACCATTCTTTCTTTTGGGTTTAAGTATGGCATTCCGGCAGATTCTGATATCGTCATGGATGTGCGGTTTCTGCCAAATCCGTATTATGTGGAAGAACTTCGTCCGAAGACAGGAAATGATGTGGAAATCCAGCAGTATGTCATGAAATATGATGAGGCAAAGATCTTTTTAAACAAGCTGGAAGATATGGTGACATTTCTGATTCCACACTATATTTCCGAGGGCAAGAATCAGCTGGTAATTTCCATCGGATGCACCGGAGGGAAACATCGTTCCGTCACACTTGCCAATGAATTGTACAAGCGTCTGAGTCAGAAAAAAAACCGGGAATACGGATTGAAAATTGAACATCGCGATATCGGGAAAGATGCGCTGAGAGGAAAATAGGATGTCGTTTTCGAGTGAAGTAAAAGAGGAACTGGCAAAACAGTTCGGACGGAGCAGACATTGCCAGATCGCAGAACTGGCAGGAATACTGGAACTGGAAGGCATGCTGGATGAAGAGGGAAAGCTTGTAGTTTCCAACGAAAATTCTTTGCTGCAGACAAAATATGGTCTGCTGTTGCAAAAAATATTTGGAGAGAAACAGGAGGTTTTACAGATCATGCAGACACTGCACTGGGATCAGGAACCGTACCGGTCCCGGAAAATAAATCACCGGAGAGCGGATGGGATGCTGGTGCAGCAGACATGCTGTAAGAGAGCATTTATCCGTGGAGCATTTATGGCAGCGGGATCGATCAGTGATCCGAATAAATCCTATCATTTTGAAATTGTCTGCCATACGCTTGAACAGGCACAGCAGCTGAAAGAACTGATGGAATTTTTTGAGACGGAGCCTAAGATTGTAGAACGCAAAGAGCGTATGGTGGTTTACCTGAAAGAAGGTTCACAGATTGTGGATCTGCTGAATGTCATGGAAGCTTATGTATCTTTGATGAATCTGGAAAATGTAAGAATTTTAAAGGAGATGCGCAATTCTGTTAACCGCAAGGTAAACTGTGAGACTGCAAATATCAACAAAACGGTGAATGCAGCAGTGAAACAAATGGAAGATATCAAGAGGATCCGGGATACCATAGGGTTTGACAACATTCCAGAACCGCTGGCTGAGATCGCGCAGGCACGCCTGGATTATCCCGAGGCAACTTTAAAGGAACTGGGAACTTATCTTGATCCACCGGTCGGAAAATCGGGGGTGAATCACAGATTACGGAAACTTGCCGCAATTGCAGAAAATCTTATATAAAGGGGAACTACGTATGAGCCAGAAGCTATTATTTATTTTTAATCCGCATGCAGGAAAAGGACAGATTAAAAATCATCTTGTAGATATTGTGGACATGATGGTGAAGGCAGGATTTGACGTGACAATTTATACCACACAGGCACAGGCAGATGCGACGCGCAAGGTGGTGGAAGAGGGTGCGGGATATGATCGTATTGTCTGCAGCGGAGGTGACGGAACACTTGATGAAGTGATGACCGGACTGATGCAGGCGAAGCTGCATATTCCGATTGGATATATTCCTGCCGGAAGTACAAACGACTTTGCCAATTCTCTTGGAATTCCGAAGGAGATGCTAAAGGCAGCGGAACGTGCGGTTGGACAAAACAGATTTCCATGTGATATCGGAGATTTCAATTCGGATACCTTTGTCTATGTAGCAGCGTTTGGTCTGTTTACAGAGGTTTCCTATAAGACATCCCAGCAGCTGAAAAATATTTTCGGGCATGTGGCGTATATTATGGAGGGTGTCAAACAGCTTCGGGACATTCCATCGTTCCGTATGCAGGTGGAATATGACGGAAAAGTGTTTCAGGATGAATTTATATATGGAATGGTTACCAATTCCGTTTCTGTCGGGGGCTTTAAGGGAATGACAGGAAATGATGTAAAACTTGATGACGGTCTGTTTGAAGTGACTTTGATCCGCAATCCGAAGAATCCGATTGAGCTGAATGAAATCCTTGCCTGCCTGACAAATATGATTGATGATTCGGATCTGATTTATTCGTTTAAAACCGATGCCGTACACATTACGGCGAAGGAAGAAGTATCGTGGACACTCGATGGTGAATTCGGCGGAGCACACCGGGAAGTAGTCATCCGAAATTTGAAGCAGAGAGTTGAAATATTTTGTTAAAAAATTAACTTTATTTTTTGGGAAAAGTGTACTATAATCTAGGTAACTTATGATTAGGAGGAAATACAAATGTTAGTATCTGCAACAGAAATGCTGAAAAAAGCAAAAGCAGGCCACTATGCAGTTGGTCAGTTCAATATCAATAACCTGGAGTGGACAAAGTCCATTCTTCTTACCGCACAGGAATTAAAGAGCCCTGTAATCCTTGGTGTATCTGAGGGTGCTGGTAAGTATATGACTGGTTTCAAGACCGTAGCAGCTATGGTTAAGGCTATGGATGAGGAGCTTGGAATCACAGTTCCTGTAGCACTTCACTTAGATCATGGAACATACGAAGGATGCTACAAGTGTATCAAGGCTGGTTTCACATCTATCATGTTCGACGGATCTCATTATCCATTCGAGGAGAACCTTGCAAAGTCTACAGAGTTAGTTAATGTAGCACATAACTTAGGTCTTTCTATCGAGTGTGAAGTTGGTTCCATCGGTGGTGAAGAAGATGGTGTTGTTGGTATGGGCGAGTGCGCAGATCCAGACGAGTGCAAGACAATTGCAGATCTTGGTGTTGATATGCTGGCTGCTGGTATCGGTAATATCCATGGTAAATATCCTGCAAACTGGCAGGGATTAAGCTTCGAGACTCTTGATGCAATCCAGGCAAAGACTGGTGTTATGCCATTAGTTCTTCACGGTGGTACAGGTATCCCTGCAGATATGATCAAGAAAGCAATCTCTCTTGGCGTATCTAAGATCAATGTAAATACAGAGTGCCAGTTATCTTTCGCAGATGCTACACGTAAATACATCGAGGCTGGTAAGGACTTAGAGGGCAAAGGATTTGATCCTCGTAAGCTTCTTGCTCCTGGTGCAGATGCTATCAAAGCTACTGTTAAGGAGAAAATGGAACTGTTCGGTTCTGTTGGAAAAGCTGAATAATAGAACATGTACAAAAGGAAGTGCCGCATGACACTTCCTTTTTTTCATTTCATAGGAAAAAGGCTGGTATGCCTCATACAAAGAAATTAGAAAATGTACCTGTTTTGTAGTAGAACTGGAAGAAGTAGACAAAAAAGAAGTAGATTTTGATAGAAAAACGTCAAAATGTATAAATTATAAAAAAATTCTAAAAAGAGGTTGCATTTTGTGTTGGAAAGAGGTATCTTAGTTTCAGATTAAACATGAGTTAAGAACGAGGGCGTTCCAATATAGCTATTGGAATGCCCTTTTTTAGTAAAATGACTGATGTTTGGTGAATAAGCGTACAATCAGGGGATTTGATTGTGAAAAGAAAGGATGTTGTAAAAAATGAGTGATTATTTTAACGTTGCAGACATTTTTGGCGAGAACGTATTCAATGACACTGTCATGCAGGAACGTCTTCCAAAAAAAGTTTACAAGAAACTTCACGAAGTTATGGATGAAGGAAAAGAACTTGATCTTGAGACCGCAGACGTCATCGCACATGAGATGAAAGAGTGGGCCATTGAAAAAGGTGCAACCCATTATACCCATTGGTTCCAGCCATTGACTGGTGTAACGGCAGAGAAGCATGATTCTTTTATCACAGCACCGATGCCAAATGGCAAGGTTCTGATGAGCTTTTCCGGCAAGGAATTGATCAAAGGTGAGCCGGATGCATCTTCTTTCCCGTCTGGTGGACTTCGTGCCACTTTTGAGGCAAGAGGATATACAGCCTGGGATTGTACATCACCTGCTTTCGTTCGTCAGGATGCAGCAGGAGCAACACTTTGTATTCCAACTGCTTTCTGTTCCTACACCGGAGAGGCATTGGATCAGAAAACTCCGCTTCTTCGTTCTATGGAAGCGATCGATACACAGTCCATTCGTCTGTTAAGACTGTTTGGAAACACGACTTCAAAGAAGGTAACTCCTTCTGTTGGACCAGAGCAGGAATACTTTATTGTAGATCGTCAGAAGTATTTACAGCGTAAGGATCTGATCTTTACCGGTCGTACTCTTTTCGGGGCAATGCCTCCAAAGGGTCAGGAAATGGACGATCACTATTTCGGAGCAATCCGTGAGAGAATCGCAGCATACATGAAAGATGTCAATAAAGAACTCTGGAAACTTGGAGTATCTGCAAAGACACAGCACAATGAAGTAGCTCCGGCACAACATGAGCTGGCACCAATTTATGCAGAGTGTAACGTAGCAGTTGATCATAACCAGATCATCATGGAGACCTTAAAGAAGGTTGCCGGACGTCACGGTTTACAGTGTCTGCTTCATGAGAAACCATTCGCAGGTGTCAACGGTTCCGGAAAGCATGACAACTGGTCCATTACAACAGACGATGGAATCAATCTGCTTGAGCCTGGTAAGACACCACATGAGAATGTACAGTTCTTACTGGTACTTACCTGTATTTTAAAGGCAGTTGATGAGCATGCAGCACTTCTTCGTGCAGCGGCAGCTGATGTGGGAAACGATCACAGATTAGGAGCAAACGAGGCACCGCCAGCGATCCTGTCCATTTACCTTGGAGATCAGCTTGGAGACGTATTAAATCAGCTGATCAGCACAGGTACAGCAACACACAGTCTGGAAGGTGAAAAACTTGAAACCGGTGTTAAGACCATTCCGGATTTCATGAAGGATGCGACTGATCGTAACCGTACATCACCGTTTGCCTTTACCGGAAACAAATTTGAGTTCCGTATGGTTGGTTCCCAGGATTCCGTTGCACAGGCAAATATCGTGTTAAATACCATTGTTGCGGAGGCATTTTCAGATGCCTGTGACGTTCTTGAAAAAGCAGACGATTTTGAGCTTGCAGCACATGATCTGATCAAGAAATATGCTATCGAACATCAGAGAATCGTATTCAACGGAAACGGATACTCTGATGAATGGGTTGCAGAGGCCCAGAAGCGTGGACTTCCAAATATCAAGTCCATGGTAGATGCAATTCCTGCATATACAGCTCCGGAATCTGTAGCTGCATTTGAAAAATTTGGAGTATTTACCAAGTCTGAGCTTGAATCCCGCGTAGAGATCGAGTACGAGACATATGCAAAGACCATCAATATCGAAGCAAAAGCCATGATTGACATCGCTGGAAAGCAGATTATTCCGGCTGTTATCAAGTACACAACAGAACTTGGACAGTCAATTGCAACTGTAAAGAGTGCATGTGCATCTGCAGATGTCAGCGCACAGACAGATATTTTGACAGAGACATCCTCCCTGCTTGCTGAGACACAGAAAGCACTCAAGAGTCTGGAAACTGTTACTGCAAAGGGAACAGAAATGGGTGAAGGTAAGGAACAGGCTGTATATTACAGGGATGAGGTGAAATCTGCTATGGATGCACTCCGTGCACCGGTAGATAAGCTTGAGATGATCGTTGACAAGGATTTATGGCCAATGCCATCTTATGGAGATCTGATCTTTGAAGTTTAATCCAAAGATTTAAGGAACATTTTTTACAAACATCTTACAAAATAAAAAAGAGACATTTTTTCAGAACCACGAAGCTGTGGAATTTTGGGGAAATGTCTCTTTTTCTATATAGGGAGGAGATTGTTATGGATAAACAACAAATTGTAAGTTTTATCAATGAAAATATGTTTGGCATCTGGTTTCTGATCGGTGCCGCGCTGGTATTCTGGATGCAGGCAGGCTTTGCCATGGTAGAAACCGGTTTTACCAGAGCAAAGAATGCAGGCAACATTTTGATGAAGAACCTGATGGACTTCTGTATTGGTACCGTAATGTTCATCCTGATCGGTTTTTCATTATTGCTGGGAGAAGATGTCCTTGGTTTTATCGGAAAACCTGGATTTGATATCTTTACCAGTTATGCAAATTTTGATTTTTCGAATTTTGTGTTTAACTTAGTATTCTGTGCAACTACAGCAACGATTGTATCAGGTGCTATGGCAGAGCGTACAAAATTCTTATCCTACTGTATTTATTCAGCAGTAATTTCGGCATTGATTTATCCGATAGAAGCACACTGGATCTGGGGCGGCGGCTGGTTATCACAGCTTGGATTCCACGATTTTGCAGGTTCCTGTGCCATTCATATGGTTGGCGGTATTTCAGCACTCATCGGTGCAGTAATGCTTGGACCACGTATTGGAAAGTTCTCAAAAGATAAGTCTGGGAAGATTACAAAAGTCAACGCATTCCCGGGACACAATCTTCCACTTGGATGCCTTGGATGTTTTATTCTCTGGTTTGGCTGGTATGGATTTAATGGCGCTGCATGTACTTCCGGTTCACAGCTTGCCAGCGTATTTCTTACAACGACCGTAGCTCCGGCAGTTGCAACAGTTGTATGTATGATCTTTACATGGCTTAAATATGGTAAACCTGATGTATCAATGTGTCTGAATGCATCACTTGCAGGACTTGTAGCAATTACCGCTCCTTGTGACGTGACCGATTGTTTCGGTGCAATCTGTATTGGTTTTGTTTCCGGTTTACTGGTTTGCTTTGGTGTATGGCTTTTGGATTATAAGCTTCATGTGGACGATCCGGTTGGTGCGGTAGCTGTACATATGATGAATGGTATCTGGGGTACCATCGCCGTTGGTTTATTTGCTACGAAATCTGCTCCGGGAAATGACTCGGTTGTTGGTCTCTTCTATGGTGGCGGATGGAAGCAGCTTGGTATTCAGTTATTAGGTTTTGTTACGGTAGCTGCATGGACCGCAGTTACAATTACGATTGCATTTGTTGTAATTAAGAAGACCATTGGACTCCGTGTGAGCGAGGAAGAAGAAATTGTCGGTCTTGATTCCATGGAGCATGGACTTGCATCTGCTTACTCAGGATTCTCCATCATGGATGTTTCCAACACAATGACCATGGATGTCAATGAAAATACAGATCTGGGTACACCGGAATATGCACAGGCTTCTACGGCAAAGAGAGATGCAGCAGTCAAGGTGGTTTCCGCCGTGCCAAAGGATGCAACCGGCATGTACAAAGTGGTTATTATTGCAAAGCTTTCCCGATATGATCATTTGAAGAAAGCAATGAACGATCTGGGTGTTACGGGAATGACCTGTACACAGGTTATGGGTTGTGGTATCCAGAAAGGCTCCGGCGAGCGTTACCGTGGTGCTGAAGTCGATGCAACCTTACTTCCGAAGATTAAGGTAGAGGTTGTTGTAAGCAAGATCCCAGTAGACAGCGTAGTGGCTGCAGCAAAGAAGGCACTTTATACCGGACATATCGGAGATGGAAAAATCTTCGTATACGATGTGGCAAAGGTTGTCAAGATTCGTACCGGTGAGGAAGATATGGAAGCCTTACAGGATGTTGAATAATTTTGCACTAATCTAATGGCTAGGTTAGTGAATCTAATCCCCTTAGTTTTAGTATACATCAACAGCGGACCCCTGGCGAAAGCCGGGGGTTTTTGCTGTCGATAAATAAAACTTTCTATTGCACATATTATTTGGTATAATATATGGATAAAAGAATTTTTATTATTTCTGCGGGGAGAAAACTATGAACTATGGAAGAACTTCTTTGCGCCGGAGAGCAAAACAGCTGGACGCAAGAGGAACGAGAATACGTCATAAAATCGGAGTCATACTGGGGAAACTTCTACTGATTGGAATCATTGTGGGAGGCTGTGCGACAGTGAGTTTTGGAGTGGGTGCATTTAAAGGAATTCTTGCATCCGCACCGGATATATCCGAAGTGGATGTCATTCCAACGGGATATTCCACGAAAGTGCTTGCGGCAGATGGAAGTGAGACAGCAAAATTAGTGGCAGCCGGATCCAACCGGCAGTACGTGACAATTGACCAGATTCCGGAGAATCTGCAGCATGCGGTAGTGGCGATCGAGGATGAGCGTTTTTATGATCATAACGGTATTGACCTGAAAGGAATTGTCAGGGCACTGGTGGCGGATGTCCGGACCAGAGATTTCAGTCAGGGAGCAAGTACGCTTACGCAGCAGCTGATTAAAAATAATGTGCTGAGTGAGCAGTGGGCAAACGAAAATGACAGTAATATTTCCAAAATGGAAAAGATGGAACGTCAGGTACAGCGGAAAATACAGGAACAGTATCTGGCAATAGAGCTGGAAAAAAAGGTAAATGACAAGAACTGGATTCTGGAAAATTATCTGAATTCCATCAACCTTGGAAGCAATACCCTTGGGGTTCAGGCAGCAGCACAGCGTTATTTTGGGAAAGATGTGTCAAAGCTGACACTTTCGGAATGTGCGGTTATTGCCGGAATTACAAAGAATCCGGCAGGTTACAATCCCATTCTTCATCCAAAGGAAAATGCAAAGCGCAGAAAGAATGTGCTGGATGCCATGAAAAAACAGGGATATATTTCGCAGAAACAGTATGATAAAGCGATGGCAGATGATGTGTATGGCAGGATTTCCGAACACAATGATGTGAGGGAAGAAACCATGAACACATATTTTGTGGACGCGGTCATTGATGATGTTTTTGATGATCTGGTAAATATCAAAGGCTATTCGGAGTCAGAAGCATACAAGGCAATTTATCAGGGGGGATTGACGATCAAGTCCACACAGAATCTTCAAATCCAGAAAATCTGCGATGAGGAGGTGGCAGACAAAGCCAATTATGATGCGGGTACCAAATATTCATTCTATCTTTCTTTTCAGGTGAAGGAGAAGGATGGTACAATAAAAACATATACCAATCAGACAATGCTTTCCTATTATAAAAAGAAAAACAAAAGTCAGAATTATTCGATCAATTTTGCATCGGAGGAGGACTGCCGGGCTGCAATTGCACAGTACGAAAAAGATGTCCTCGGGAAAGGGGACAAGCTGGTAGAAAATTCAGAGTATATTTTCATTACCATGCAGCCACAGGTGGCGATGACGATTATGGATCAGTCGACCGGAGAGGTACAGGCTATTGTCGGCGGACGTGGAAATAAGGCGGGAAACCGTACCTGGAACCGTGCAACAAAGACCTGCCGGCAGCCGGGATCTACTTTTAAAATCATTGCATGCTATGCGCCGGCACTTGATGCTGGGGGAAAAACGCTGGCATCCGTGCAGGATGATGCACCATTTACAGTCGGAAATAAAACATATAATAATTACTCACATACATTCGGAGGTTTTACAAGCATCCGGAAAGCAATTACAAAATCCATCAATATTGTGACTGTAAAAACACTTCAGGATATTGGCGTGGATCTGGGGTATGAATATGCAGAAAATTTCGGATTTTCTACGTTGACCGATACGGACAGAAACCTTGGAATTTCTCTCGGAGGCCTGACACAGGGGGTGACAAACCTGGAACTTACTGCAGCTTATGCTGCAATTGCAAATCAGGGAGAATATAACGAACCAAATTTTTATACCCAGGTGCTGGATCATGACGGCAATGTTCTTCTTGACAAAACACAGACAAAGGAACAGCGTCAGGTAATAAAAGAGGATACCGCATGGCTTCTGACAGATGCCATGAAAGATGTTATGACGAGTGGAACGGGTATGAGGGCTTATTTTGGAACCGGAATGGCTCAGGCAGGAAAATCCGGTACGACAACGCTGAACAGGGATGCACTGTTTGCCGGATTTACGCCTTATTACACCTGCGTGGTATGGGGCGGATATGATGACAATTCCATTCAGTCAGCTACGGGATATCCAAAGAATTTGTGGAAAGCCGTGATGAAGCGGATTCATGCAGATCTTAAGGCAAAAGATTTTGAAAAGCCTTCCGGAATTACACAGGCTGTTGTCTGTGCAAAATCCGGACTTCTGCCGGAAGCGGATGTCTGTGATAAAGACCCACGTGGAACGCAAAGTTATACGGAATATTTTGCAGAAGGAACGGTTCCGACCGAGAACTGTGATCATCATATTTCTCTGCAGATCTGTGAGGCATCGGGAAAAGTTGCCGGAGAATACTGTCCGGCAGATCAGGTTGTGACAAAAACTTATATTGTGGGTGCCGAAAAGGGCTCGGCTGATTACCAGTACTGTGCGACAGAGAAATTTTTAAATGGAACATGCAATATACATGATGCCGAAACGCAGGATGAGGAGAAGCCGGAAGAAGAACCGGCAGATCCACCGGATGATGCAAAGCCGGAAGAAACACATGAACCGGAACAGATACCGGAGAAGAATGAGGAATGATACAAAGGAGAATAGGATATATGCGAGTGGTCTATACCGGAGGAGAGGGTGAAATCACAGAGAAGAAATCTCATTTTATAGCAACGGTAAAACCTGTTCAGTCAGAAGAAGAAGCGGTTGCTTTCATTAATGAGACAAAGAAAAAATACTGGGATGCCCGTCATAACTGTTCTGCTTTTGTCATCGGGGAGAGGCAGGAACTGACGCGCTGTTCGGATGATGGAGAGCCGGCACAGACCGCAGGCCGTCCGATGCTGGATGTACTTCTCCGGGAGAAAATTACGGACGTTGCGGTTGTTGTTACACGTTATTTTGGAGGTGTGCTGCTTGGAACAGGAGGGCTTGTACGCGCCTATCAGGCAGCCACACAGGCTGGACTTGCAGCCAGCCGGCTCATAGAAAAATGTAAGGGGCAGCAGCTATTGGTTCATACCGATTATAATGGACTTGGAAAGCTGCAGTATCTGTTCGGACAGAAACACACTGTGATTCTGGATACGGCATATGAGGCGGATGTTACCATGATAATTCTCGTACCTGCAGAACAAAAAGAGATACTTCCGAAAGAGATTACAGAACTGACCAACGGATCTGCCGGACTGGAATGGGGGAAAACCTGCGTATATGCACTAATTGATAAAGAAGTTGTGTTTTTTTGAAAAAATTTGAAAATATGGGTTGACACTTATAGGGGTTCCATGTATAATACCATTTGTTGAGAGACATGAAACACATTGGCCCATCGCCAAATGGTAAGGCAACGGACTCTGACTCCGTCATTTCCAGGTTCGAATCCTGGTGGGCCAGCTGAAGAGCACTACATTATGTAGTGCTTTTTGTTTTATAAAAGATAAGAATAAGAAAGGACACGGTAATGTACGAATTTGACAGCAGAGTAAGATACAGTGAGACAGATGCGCAAGGCCGGATGACATGGCTGGCGCTTATGGATTACTTTCAGGATTGCAGTGTATTTCATTCAGAGGCCGTGAACCTTGGTGTGGAAGTATGGACCGATGCACAAAAGGCGTGGATCTTATCTTCCTGGCAGATCTGTCTGAACCGGATGCCGCGGCTGGGCGAACAGATTACGACACAGACATGGGCATATGGAATGAAAGGCTTTTACGGTTACCGGAATTTCTCCATGAACGGCAGGGATGGGGAACGGATGGCATATGCAAATTCCGTATGGGTACTGATGGATACAAAGAAGGGGATTCCGGTCAGAGTGACAAAAGAAATCTCGGATGCATACGGATTGGACCCACAGCTTCCCATGCAGTGCAGCGAGCGGAAAATTATGCTGCCGGAAAAATATGAAGAAAAAGATTCATTGGTCGTTCCTTCTTATTTCATAGATACCAATCACCATATGAACAATACCAGATATGTACAGGTGGCGATGGAATATGTTCCGAAGGAGTTTCGGACAATGGAAGTCCGGGTAGAATATAAAAAAGCTGCGATGTGCAGAGATGTAATTGTGCCGCATGTGACGATAGAAGATCCCCGTGTGACGGTTGCACTGTGTGCACCGGATGGGCAGCTATATGCAGTTGTTGTTTTTTTGAAAGCGTAGGAAAAAGATGAAATTAGCAGAATATCAGGATTTGTATTATGTAAAAAAAGTAGACTTCGGAGTATATCTGGCAGAGGATATGGGCGGTGAGACACATGTGCTGCTTCCATCAAAACAGGTGCCGGAAGATGCAAAACCGGGGGAAAAGATAAGGGTCTTTTTATATAAAGATTCCAAAGACCGGCTGATTGCAACAACCAACACACCGAAGCTGACACTGGGAGAATATGCACCGCTTGTGGTGAAAGAAGTTGGAAAGATCGGTGCTTTTCTGGATTGGGGACTGGAAAAAGATCTGTTTCTGCCATATAAAGAGATGACTTCACGGGTAGAAGCAGGAGACGAGATTCTTGTAACCCTTTATATTGATAAAAGCAAGCGGCTTTGTGCCAGCATGAAGGGACTGTACGATCTGCTTTCCAAGGATTCACCGTATCAGAAGGATCAGATGGTAACCGGAAGGGTGTATGAGTTTTCCGATAACTTTGGTGCTTTTGTGGCAGTGGATGATCGCTTTTCCGCAAGAATACCAAATTCAGAGGATCACAGTTTCCTGAAAATCGGAGATGTGATTGAGGCGAAAGTTACTGCAGTAAAACCGGATGGAAAGTTAGATCTTACACTGCGGGAAAAAGCTTATATTCAGATGGACACGGATGCAGAGAAAATACTTGAATTGCTGGATTCCTATGCAGGAGTGCTTCCGTTTTCGGAAAAAGCGAGTCCAGAGGTGATTAAGAGGGAAACCGGATTGAGTAAAGCTGCGTTTAAACGTGCCATCGGACACTTGTATAAAGAAAGAAAAATTACACTGGATGGTGGAAAAATCCGCAAGAGTTTCGTATAATGCAGGTAAAGGCAAAAGGAGGAATATAAAATGAAAAACGTAATCAGTACAGATAAAGCACCAGCCGCAATCGGACCGTACTCACAGGCGATTGAAGTGAACGGAACGGTATACACATCCGGCATTATCCCGGTTGTTCCTGCTACCGGAGAAATTCCGGAAGGATCTGTGGCACAGGCGCAGCAGGCATTTGAAAATCTGTCAAATCTGCTTGAGGCAGCCGGAACCGGAATGGATAAGGTAGTAAAAACCACTGTTTTTATCAAGGAAATGAATGATTTTGCAGCAATTAATGAAGTTTATGCAAAATTTTTCCCGTCACCATTTCCATCCAGAAGCTGTGTGGAAGTGGCACGTCTTCCGAAAGATGTTATGCTTGAAATTGAAGCCATTGCTGTAAAATAAAGAAAAGATCAAAAACGAAAAGGGGCTGTAAAATAAGTCCCTAATATAAGAAACGCCAATTCCGGCAAAT
>NZ_QTYW01000014.1:0-86596 GCF_003462365.1 Roseburia sp. TF10-5
TGTGGTTGGAAATGCTGCGGGCACGGAATCAACTGGCTCATGATTATGATGGCAAATTAGCAAAGAAATATTTTGAGCGGATTACGGTGGAGTTCTATCCGCTATTTGTCAAACTTCAGGAGCGGGTCAAAAAGTATTATGAAGAGCCTTGTCTGCGGGAAACAATGACTTTTTACACAAAGGGTTGATCGATGCGAAAGTATGTATATTTATTTGAAGCTGGCGATGTGATGCACTTATCACAGAATGTGGTAGAATCCTTTATTGACCGCATCGAGGTTTTCAACGATGAGCGTGTGAAAATTCGTTTTACATTTGAAGATGTGCTGGCAGACTATGCCGAATGAGTCGTAGCCAGAATCAATGCAGTAAGCAGAGTTTTTTGTAAGAACATGAGATTCATGGTATCATAGAAGCAATAAAAAGTCTGTGTGTGGCTACGCGAAAGGAGCAGCAGAGATGAAAAAATTGAACATCCCAGTTGGTATTTCGGACTTTGAGAAGATTCGGAAAGGTGGGTTTTATTATATTGACAAATCTGGCCTGATTACGGAAATTTTGGACGAAAAAGCAGAAGTGACACTTATCACTCGACCACGGCGTTTCGGCAAGACGCTTGGCATGAGTATGCTGGAAAGTTTCTTCGACATCCGTAAAAACAGCAAAGAATTGTTTGAGAGACTGGAAATTGCGGAGCATCAGGCATTATGTGATGAGTGGATGAATCAGTATCCTACAGTCTTTATTTCATTCCGGCAGGTAGACGGTCTGGATTTCACTGGGGCATACGATATGCTCACAATGGTGATAGCGGATTTGTACAACAAACATCTTTATTTGCTTGATAGTAAAAGTGCTACAGAATTCCAAAAAACAGCGTTTGAGCATCTTGCACATGGCAATGGTTCTATAAAAGAAGTTAAGAACAGCCTTATGCTTTTGACAACGATGATGCAGAGCTATTATGCAAAGCCTGTAATTCTTCTTATAGACGAGTATGATGTCCCTGTAGCAAAAGCGAATAACAACGGTTATTATAATGAAATGGTCGATGTTATGAAAGGCTTGATGCAGGCCCTAAAAGACAATCAAGCACTTCAGTTTGCAGTTGTTACGGGGTGCTTAAAGATTGCGAAAGAAAGCATTTTTACGGGAACAAATAATTTTGTATCGGATACGATCACAAATTCTCGTCTGAACGAGTATTTCGGATTTGTACAGAGTGAGGTTGACCTGCTGCTAAAGGATGCTGACTTGACAACGCAGGCTGAGAGCATCAAGAAATGGTATGATGGATACCATTTCGGAGCCTTTGATGTTTACTGCCCGTGGGATGTAATGAATTATTTGCTGGAACTGCAGCGCAATCCGAAAGCTAAGCCTATCAGCTACTGGAAGAACACCAGCGACAATGCAATCATCCGTTCCTTTATTGACTATGCGGGGAGTACCATCACAAATAAACTTGAAATCCTGATGGCTGGTGGCTGCATCGTTCAGCGTGTGGATGAAAACCTGACCTATGATTATCTACATTCCTCAGAAGACAATCTTTGGAGTACGCTGTACCTGACAGGGTACTTAACCAAGGCGCGTGAAGAAGATTATAAGGGTGAGTTGCCGGATGGCATGGTTGCCCTTATGATTCCGAATGCAGAAATCAAAGAGATTTTTGAAACAACAGTCATCAAATGGTTCGATGACAGTACGAAGAAGTGGAATCGAAATGCTTTGTTTGATGCAGTCTGGAACGGTGACAGCGAAGGCATTACCAAGGAAATGAATGCTCTGCTCCGGCGCACCATAAGCTACCATGACTACCGGGAAGACTTCTATCATGCTTTCCTTGCGGGCATCTTCACAGGTGCCGGATATATGGTGGATTCCAATAAGGAGCATGGAGAAGGCCGAAGTGATGTGGTCGTTTACGATTCCATCAATGCCCGCGTTGCAATCTTTGAAGCAAAGTACACGAAAGTTTTGGAAAATCTGGAAAGTGAATGCGATATAGCCTTGCAGCAAATGGATGATCGGATGTATGCAAAGGAGTATGAGGATGATTACGATCAGATTCTTTGCTACGGTATTTCGTTCTTTAAAAAACGTTGCATGGTAAAGAAAAAGTGATTCACAGCAAATCTTAACTTGAATTCTGTATTATAACTTAAAATGAGTTAAAATACAGAAAAAGAATTATAAGAGAAGCTCGCATAAACCACAGACAGCACCCAAGATGATTCGAGGGTGCGTCTGCAGCTTATGCGGGCCGTTTTATTTTGTGCTTTTTACTGCAAAATAATGTTAAACTCCAAGGCTGACAAGAGAAATCGATAATGCACAGTATTTTGATTGTCTGGTGGGATTGGTGAATGCTGTGTTGGAAATGAATTAATCTTTCCTGAAAGAAAAAAATATTAAGGTTATGTTGTTGATCAGACCTGATATTATGTATAAAATGCCAGTTCATAATATGAATCAGAAACTTCGGAATAATGCTGTTTTATTGAATTGGGTGACAACATATCGTAAGTATGTTGATTCCAAACTGTTTAAGATTGCGGATGATTATTTTATGAAACAGCAGGATCAGCAGTATTTATTGGGACAAAGTTGGAATCATTATTTTCCGTATAAGATACAAGCACCATGGAAGCAGCCGGATAATCTTTTTATAGAATTTTTAAGGTATTCGCTGTACAAACCAAGAGACATACTCACCATGTTGAATGAAATGGTGGATGCATGCAATGGAGATATATTTAAGCATGCGGATTTTGAAGATATGCTGACAAATTATTCCGTATATTTAAAAGGCGAATTGAAGGATTGTATGTTAATTTATATGGAAGACAGTGATTACAGTAATTTTATTTTATTCTTTGATTATTTTCAGGGACATAAAAACTTTGATTATGCTTTTTTTGAAACAAAACATTTAGAGTATGTACGATATTTGAAGGCGTTGGAGCGCAAGATTCCTCCGTTTATGGAAACCGCAAGTGAAGCTCTGCAG
Organism: Roseburia sp. TF10-5; assembly: GCF_003462365.1. Lineage (NCBI taxonomy): Bacteria > Bacillati > Bacillota > Clostridia > Lachnospirales > Lachnospiraceae > Roseburia > Roseburia sp. TF10-5. Next base: position 3,014 of record NZ_QTYW01000014.1, read on the forward strand.
TTATTATATGATACTAATATTATTTGTTATAAAACGGTAGAAACGCTTCCAAATGGCAGAAAGAAAAATAAGATGTTCTGGTCATACAAAGAACGTAATTATGCCAATATACAGCCGGAAGTAAAAAAGGGTGGAAAATATGCGTTCCATCTTGCCTATGCGAAGGCGTTTCGGTTATAGAAGCTGCATGCGAAAACAGAAATATGTTTTGATAAGAATATCGAAGCAACAGAATACGTGCTGCAGATCATTCTCATCAAAGCGAAGCGGGAAAGAGAGAAAATAAGGTATTGGCAGATGGAGTGAAGCATTTCAAGGAGACAAAAGGTGGGAGAAAGCTTATGTGTGAGGCAGTAGATATGCACAGGAAGTTCACATATATGAGAGCCTCGACAAATAGAAGATTGTTTTCAGGGCAGGGATTCGTATCACTGTTTAAAACAAAATTGTATTTTTAATAGGAATCCGTTATACTATATGCAAAGTATAACGGATTTTTATTAATCAATAAAACCAATAACATTTCATTCGTGAAATCGTATAGGATGAATTAGGAGATAATTATGTTAACAATCGTTTATGGAGAGGTTGATGGGGCAATCAATGACCCAGACACCTATTTTAATCATACCTATTCTCAAAAATGGTTTGAGGACCCTTTTGTTAAGGAGATGATCCGGGCGGTAGACAAGTCGGAGGTATTGTCATCCCATGCAATTGAAAGTCCTGTTCTTGGAATTATTCCGACATCGAAATTGTCTGGTGGGGTAAAGGCACTTATCCTTGTTTATAAAAAGCCGGAGTTGTTGATAGATTGTACTGCATGTGGTGAAAATTGTGCCGAATGGATTCTTAGGATTGCGGAAAAACAGGATACTTTGATCAATCTGAATTATTTTATGGATTTTCCGGAACCGTTTGAACTTAAAATAAAAAATACAGGTGCTGTTTGTCGCAATTCAAAAGAGTTGTATCGTAATTCTATTCATTTTGTGAGGTGAGCAGATGATATGGTAGGGAAACATAGAGTTCAAATTGGTGACAATACAGTCAGATATGACTTTGTGGTATCGCGAAATATTACCATTATACGTGGGGATAGCGGAACTGGAAAGACGACTTTGTATAATCTTATACAGGAAATGAACCAGAAGAAAAACAGTGGGATTACATGGAATTGTGACTGTGACTGTTATGCATTGACAGATTTTGACTGGGAGGATGTTATTGAAAGACATCCGAAATCCATTATTTTTGTAGATGAAAATTTCAGTTCAATGAGGAGCGAAAAATTTGCGTCTATTGTGAATTCAGCGGATAATTATTTTGTTTTGATTACACGCGCATATCTTCCAATGCTGGCATACAGTATTAAAGAAGTATATAGTATGCATGTATCAGGAAAATATGCTACGTTAAATAATGAGTATGAGATAACTGTCAATGAACTTCAGAATGTATATAGTTCGACATTAAGTTATCCGCCCCGGCTTATTACGCCGGATTACGTGCTGTGTGAGGATTCTAATTCAGGGTTGGAGATGTTTCATGCTTTAGCTGAAAAAGTTTCAGCAGAATGTCATAGCGCACATGGAAAATCCAACATTCCAGAAAAGGTACTTGATTTTGAGGAAAATAAGACGTATCTCATAATTGTAGATGGAGCGGCATATGGACCGGAGATGGGAGCTACGGTCAGGTACATCGAAGATCATTTTAACTGCTATCTGTATGCTCCGGAATCTTTTGAATGGCTGTTGCTGAAAGTTATGTTTTCAAAAGATCCAATGATTTATCGTATCCTGAAAAATCCAAGTGACTATACAGAGAGCACAAAATACCTGAGCTGGGAGAGGTATTTTACGCATGTACTGGAAGAACATACGAAGGGGACAGAACTGGAATATCACAAGAAAAAATTAAACAAACAGTATCTTTATGCCAGAGCGATGAAAATATTATCAAAGTTTTTACTGGACAGTAATATTAATTTTGACAGGTGCATGGTATAGGAAAAAAGGATGAGATAAAACCAGCGTCTAGGCTCGACACATAAAGAAAGGAGAACGAAAACGATGAAAGCATTAAAAAAACAACAAATTGCGGTCATTTTGGTACTGTCTGTCATACTCAGCACATTTGCAGCTGTTACACCTGTAAGTGCGGCGACGCTGTCTGCACAGCAGTATTTGGAAAAGATGGATATAGCAGTACGAAACTTAAAATCATATGATTTTACGCAGACAACCGATCAGAAGATGACAATGGAAGGGCAGATCATTCAAAATAAGACGGTGGTAAAGCAAAGCGTATACAACAGTCCTCTGAAGGTAAAAAGCGTAACAGATACAACCACAGTACTTGCAGGAATGAGTTCTAAGAACCAGGCGGTTGCCTATCTGACAAAAGATGCGGATGGATTGCTGTGGGAGTACATTTCTTCCAATGGTTCCGGATATCAGAAAACAGGGATTTTAAACTATACCAATCAGATCAAAGGTATGGATATTTCCATGTATTCGGATGCAAAAATTGTGAAAAAGAAAATAAAAGTCAACCGGATCAATACCGTTCAGATTTCGGCGCAGGTAAAGGGCTCCGATGTGGTGAAATTTTTGGACCAGATGGGAATGAGCAAAGAGATCAATGCGGCAGCTGCTGTGGATTACAATACGTTGCCGGCAATCAAAGTGACCTGTTGGATCGATAAAAAAACCTGTCGTCCAGTCAGAACCACGGCGGATATGAAAGCGTTTATGAACGGGTATATGTCGGCGCTGTATCAGAAGCTGGGACAGGATCTGAAACTTGTTTATTCGCAGGCAAAAGCAACGGTAACCTATAAAAATTTTAATAAGGCTGCAACATTTACAATACCGAAGGAATGCAGATAAAGATACCACATTTTCAAAGATGACAACAACAGTTACTACGGATACAAATAAAATAATATATACGGCAAAGGTTCCGAAAGACGCTACATCTGCACGGTAAGTATTCGGTTGGAACATACACCTATCAAAAATAAATGTTTCTGAGAAGAGAGAATGGCTGTTTGTGAAAACGGCTATTCTTTTTTTATCTAAAATGGCATATTTCTTGTCAGAAGCAATTGAAATTATAATTCAAATATGATAGGATAAAGTAGGCTGTCTAGTGTAGAAAAGACACGTAAGGCAGAGTTGGTGATATATGTAATGTCAGAGAATGATAGTTACTACATATAAAATTATAAAACTACGGAGGAAGAAACATGAAGAACAAAGATTATTTAACAGTAAGACAGGAAGAATTAATGAATTTTCTGTGGAAGGTCAATGAGCCGCTGACTGCCAACGAGATGGCAGAGCGCCTGGCAGAAGACGGATGGAACAATGTTACATTGTTTAAGACCGTTCAGTCTCTGACAACGGATGGCTATCTGGAAGTTGTAGGACTTGAGAAAACCGTCAAGACTTATGCACGTAAACTCGCTCCGTCTATGTCAAAAGATGATTATTATGCATCTGTATTGATTAAGCGTGGAATTGACAGCAGTTCTATTGCGAACATTACAGCTGCTCTGATCGGAGCAAAAGATAAGCAGGCAAAAGAAAAAAATGCAGAGGTTATTGCAAAGTTAGAGGAGATTATTGATACTCTGAAAAATGATGAGGAATAAGAATGCAAATAACAATATTTTCGGTTTGGATGACGTTCGTTTGGTGTAACATTTTTATTGTACTGTGCTACATTCTCAGAAAACGATCGGTTCTGCTGAATTTATCCAGTATGACAGGAATCATCATTTTATATTTGTTTTGTCTGATCAGGCTTGCCGTCCCGGTGGAATTGCCATGGACGAAAGTGGTATCCGGAGGCAGCCTGTATAATTTCCTGTATCAGATATTCGGGTGTGAAATAACCTGTGTGGCAGGACACGAAATCTATGTCTATCATGTATTTGTGGTGGCATGGGGAGTGGTCATGGCAGTTCTTCTGACGCGGTATCTGATACAGTATCACAGAGTTGTGTCGTATTTTTCAGAGATGGAAAAAACGGAAGATACAGAATTAAATAATATTTTAGATGAAATTTGTACGGATAAAGAAAAGCGGAACATTAAGATCGTACAGACAGCAGCGGTAGAAGTACCGTGTTGTATTGGGATTTTTGAGAAACGGATATTGATTCCGGACAAAAAATATTCGCGTGAAGAATTGCATTATATTATTCTACATGAATATACACATTTGGATAATAAGGATATACTGACGATACAGCTGATCAACATTCTGTGTATCGTGTTCTGGTGGAACCCGTTTGTGTATATTTTAAAAGGAGATATGTATCAGAGTATTGAGATCCGTTGTGACCAGACGGTTACAAAGAAACTCAAATCGGCAGAGCGGGGTAACTATCTGACGGTGATATTAAAAGAGTATAAGGCAAGTGTGCAGGAAAAAGAATTTCGAAAACCTGCAGGAGCCATGCCATTGTGTGAAGATCATTCGGATCATCTGATCGAACGATTTCGTCTGGTCGCGGAGGGAAAGCAAAGTAGTTCGCGTATTGGAAGAATTCTCGTTCCGGTGATTGCGGTTGCACTGCTGGTGCTTTCGTATTCACTTATCCTTCAGCCGAGGTATGAGGAACCAGAGAATTCGTATGATCTGCCAAATGATAGTTGTAAAGAAATAAATGGGCAGAATTCATATCTGTATGAAATAGATGGAAAGTATTATCTTCATTATGAAAGGGGAGATGTCCCAATTGATAAGAAGAGTATGGAGCTTTTTAAAAAGGCGGGTTTAAAATTTGAAGGAGGAAACTAGCATGAAAAAGAAGTTTTTAATTGCTGTAGCGATTTGTGCATCATTATTTGTTGTTGCGCCTAGTGTAAGTGTAAGTGCGGCAGAAGTTGAACCAGAAGTACAGGTTCAGAGTGAAAAGAGCAATATAGGTGTTGCACCATGTGCGGATGAGATCGTGATGAAATTCCGCATTATCAATGGGAAAAAGTTACAGTATCGACGTTGGAACCAGACCAGAGGATACTGGGTGGATAAGCATTGGATTGATATGAATTAACCAAAGAATTTGCCGGTGCAGCTGCACCGGCATTTTTTTTATAAATTATTCTTTCGCAAATTATAATTCTTCCGGCAGTTCCCACGCCTGTGCCTGTTGTTCATATTCCGAAGCACGGGAGAGAAGATCCCCGGCAGAGCATGGATCACAGAGTTCATTTTCTGCCAGCGTGCGGTAACATTCCGCCAGTTGAAGCAATGCTTTTTTCCCTGAAATTTCAATATCCAGAACAGGCTGTGTCTCAAATGCAGCATTGTAAAACCACAGAGAAGCTTCCTGGGGATTCTGCCGTTCCCGGTAGTATTGTCCGAGCTCATAACAGATTTCGGAGCAGGAAGAACTGCACATATCTTTCAGACAGATCGAAAAGAAATCATCCACAGAATTTTGGATACGGGCAGCGTGTGCCAGAATACACGCGGATTCTGCATCAGCGTGTGCTTCATAGTGTAACGAAAAATAATCCGCAGCGCGCAGAAAATCTTCCTCATCCCCACATTTATAAAGCTCTCTTGCATACATGCGCGTGATTTTTTCCGAGAGGACACGATTTTCACGAAATGCTTTTTCAAACATGGCAAAATCCCGTTTGGCATGCATGACATGTGGGCGGTGCAGAATATCAATATCACTGTCATAGATAACGGGATCGGTGCGGATCGTTTCGTGAACCGGATCAACCCATGAAAACGTGCGCAGGCGTTTAAAAAGTTTTGGCCGTGGTTCTTTCTTACAGTTCTGCACGGTGTTGAAATCCGGTGGGGTGATATAGTTCATCTGAACAATTTCAATTTCCGGAAGAAGAGCACCTTTTAACCGGAGAAAACGTCTTTGATTTTCCAGATCAAGGTATTCGTCCGCATCCGGACAGTAGATGTAATCCATGGTTGCAAGCGAAAACGCATAATTTCTTGCGGCGGAGAAATCATCACACCAGGTAAAATCATAGATCCGGTTGGTGTATTGTGCGGCGATTTCTTTGGTGCGATCTGTGGAGCCGGTATCAACGATGATGATTTCGTCCATCATGGAAGCAACGGAATCCAGGCATCTTGCCAGAACCGGTTCTTCATTTTTGACAATCATACATAAACTTATTGTGATCATAATAACAGATGGTCCTTCCGAGGTTTTTCTTTTATATTACACTATCCTGCAACAGTTTTACATAGAAATAAAGAAATATACTTGTATCTTTTTTGAACCATGGCTATAATAAAATTTATGTGGTGTGAAATTATAAAACAAATTTTGGCAGATATGCGGCAGCCACTTCAATATGTGCCATGGGCACTGGTTATTGTGGTACTTGGGCTGGTTGTAACAATTGTACTTTCTGAAAAAAAGGATGGAAAAAAAGCATCCGTCCGGTTTTTTCGTATACTTTTTGCGATTTATATACTTGTGGTGATACAGATTACTTTTTTTTCCAGAGAACCCGGTTCCAGAAATGGGTGCATGAATCTGGAACTGTTTTCCACGTGGGGATACAGCGTGGTTACCCATGCATTTTTTATTGAAAATATTCTTATGACAGTGCCTTTCGGAATTCTGGCACCGCTTTGTTTTCGCCGGCTGCGGCCGATGTGGAAATGTGTTGTACTCGGAGGTGTCTGTTCGGTTCTGACGGAACTGAGCCAGTACGTGACGAAACGCGGGTATTGTGAAGTAGATGATATGCTGACCAACACCATAGGTGTTTTATGTGGTTGCATTTTGTTATGGCTGATTGAACTGATAATAAAACAAAGGAGAAAGAAATGAAGTATGATTATCTGGTGGTAGGAGCGGGATTATATGGCTCCGTATTTGCTCACGAGGCAGCAACAAGGGGGAAAAGGGTTCTGGTTGTCGATAAACGTCCGAATATTGCCGGAAATGTTTATACGGAGGACATTGAGGGAATCCATGTGCACAAGTATGGTGCACATATTTTACATACCAACAATAAAAAGGTGTGGGATTACATTACAAAATTTGCGGAATTTAACCGCTTTACGAATTCACCGGTAGCAAATTACAAAGGGGAACTATACTCGCTTCCGTTTAATATGTACACCTTTAATAAGATGTGGGGGGTGGTGACACCGGAGGAAGCAGCGGCGAAAATTGAGGAGCAGAAAAAAGCCGCAGGCATTACAGAACCGAAAAATCTCGAGGAACAGGCGATCAGTCTTGTGGGAACCGATATTTACGAGAAACTGATCAAAGGATATACACAGAAACAGTGGGGGCGTAAGTGCACGGATCTGCCTGCTTTTATTATCAAGCGCCTTCCGGTGCGCCTGACGTTTGATAACAATTATTTTAATGCGCTGTATCAGGGAATTCCGATGGGCGGTTACACAAAGATGGTTGAGCATCTGCTGGAGGGAATCGAAGTCCGGCTTGGGATTGATTATCTGGAGCAGAAAGAGGAACTGAAGGCTCTGGCTGAGAAAACGGTATATACGGGAGCGATAGATGCGTATTTTGATTATTCGCTCGGCGCGTTGGAATATCGTTCCGTGCGGTTTGAAACAGAACTTCTGGATACTCCGAATTTCCAGGGAAATGCAGCAGTCAATTATACGGATGCCCAGACGCCGTGGACACGTATCATTGAACACAAATGGTTTGAATTCGGCAAGGATGATGAGGGACATGATTTACCGAAGACTGTAATTTCGAGGGAGTACAGTTCGGAGTGGAAACCGGGGGATGAACCGTACTATCCGGTAAACGATGAAAAGAACGGAGTTCTTTATCAGAAATATAAAGAACTTGCGGAAAAGGAAAAAAATGTAATTTTCGGGGGAAGACTCGGAGAGTATAAGTATTATGATATGGACGCTGTGATTGCTTCTGCACTGGAAATGTGCGAAAAAGAACTGGGATAGGCTTCTAGAAAGATACAAAAAAGAGCATTCGCTGTATGGTTACAGCTGGAATGCTCTTTTTGTTATACATATTTGTCCAGCATCATTCCGGAATAGATGGATGTGATGTATGGGGTTGCAAAGTTGTGACCGGGATTTTTATAGGCCACGACTATCTTGTTGACATAGTTCATCGGATTGATGGAGATATTTTCCGCTTCTTTTCCGATGGAATCCCGAAATTGGGATAAAGTTTCAAATGTATTCTGATCACGTTCCGGAACAACTGCTTCACGGAGCGCTTCTTTATCAATAGAGATGGAGCCGTTCTCGTTCGTGACCAGACCGATGTCCTGTAAAGAACTCCGGCTTGAACCGGATATGGAAAGAATCTCTGTCTGAAGTTTGTTTCCGGCACTGGCATTGGTGTCTGCATACACGGCTGCGGTGGAGAGTATGGAATTATAGGCATCCACCAGAGACTGGATATTGTCCGCAATTGCATCCGCATCTGTTTTAAATCCAATGTTTACTTTCTCACCATCGGTTGGCTGATGTAAGGTCAGTTCAAATACCTGATTGATGGAAAATGTGTTGGTCAGGGAAGAGTGGCTTGTGCCATTCAGCGTAAAGGTGGAACTCTGTGCCGGGGATGTGATACGGTCAATTCCCAGCTGATCCATGATTTCCGTGGAACCCGTGCTGGCATCCGGTGCAATGGAAAAAAGTTCGGTTTCGTTTTCTGCCAGACCGGTCTGTATGGAAGTCAGTTTCAGCGCACTCGAACCGTTTCCATCGGACAGTATTTCGGCGGTAATTCCAAGACTGGAGGAGTTGACAAGCCTGGCCAGCTTGTCCAGCACATCCAGATTGGTTTCATCGGAATTGATATTATATTGAAATTCATATGCAGCACCGGGCGTATTCAGATCAAAAGAATATGCGCCGGGACGCATTGACAGCGTATTGTCTTTTAAAAAACGTCCCTGATTGACCTGGGGGGTGGCAAGCCGCTGCACTTCAATGTCAAAGTTATTGGTTTTACTTTCTTCACTTCCGTCGCCGATATAGGTCACACTGACTTTTTCGTCATCGGAAGACATGGCAACTTTCTTCTTAAAAGAATCCTCAAATGAACCATATTGGTCGGAAAGAGATGCCACAACGTTCTGAATGGAGCGCGCGTTTTCCTTGATGTCTATGGCATATTTTTTCGCATCGGTGAGATTCGGAATTTTATAAAGAGGCGAATCTTTATTTATTTTGACAATTTTATTATAAACTTTGCGCAGTTCACTTTTCTTGTGTGAATCATAACGTGAAACCGTTTTCTTGGCATACGTCGAGATATAATAAGCGTAAGCATTATCAATCCTTGCCATTGAGATTCCCCTCCTTTCTTCCCTGAATTGAGGATTGAGAGCAGGACAGTAACAGACCTGTTCTCCTGTGAGGTGCATATCCTTTGCACCAAAAAGATTCTACTTGAATAGTATATCGGCATCATACCGCATTTTCCATACCCTTGTATATGGTAAAATTTTACTAAAAATTCACAATTTGGCGTAAAAGCTGCAAAAAATCATAAAAACCATTGTAAAAGATGTTGACGGACATGGAAAATCATGATATAGTATGAAAGCTTGGAAGTAGGTCTTTTTTTTATGCCTTTTTTTAGGCGAGACAAAACACGAAAATTAAAACGGAGGTGGAAGTTGTGCGTACAAAGATTACATTAGCCTGCACAGAATGTCAGCGTCGTAATTACAACATGACAAAGGACAAGAAGACTCATCCGGACAGAATGGAAACCAAGAAGTACTGTAGATTCTGCAAGACTCATACAGTTCATAAGGAAACCAAATAGTCCGTACAGAGCAAAGGAGTTATGAAATGGGACAGACAGAAAACGTTGAAAAGGCTCCAAAGACAAGCTGGTTTGACGGTGTAAAGGCAGAGTTCAAAAAAATCATCTGGCCGGAACAGAAATCAGTTGTCAGACAGACCATTGCAGTGATTGTTACATCCGTTGTAGTCGGTCTTATTATTGCACTGCTGGATTGGGCAATTCAGCACGGTGTGAATTTCCTTGTTGGTTTGAAATTTTAACGGAGGCATAGTGATTTATGGCAGAGGCGAACTGGTATGTAGTTCATACCTATTCAGGTTATGAGAACAAAGTCAAAGCGAATATTGACAAGACAATTGAGAACAGACATCTGGAAGACCAGATTTTGGAGGTCCGTGTTCCTCTTGAGGAAGTGACAGAAGTTAAAAACGGAGTGAAAAAACAGGTTTCCAAGAAAATGTTCCCGGGCTATGTGCTGATTCATATGATTATGAATGACGATACATGGTATGTTGTCCGCAATACCCGTGGTGTGACAGGGTTCGTTGGACCGGGAAGCAAACCGGTGCCGCTCACAGATGCTGAAATGAGACCGCTCGGAATCAAGGCTGAAAACGTTGTGGTGGATTTCGCGGAAGGCGACATGATTGTTGTTATCGGCGGTGTCTGGAAAGATACCTGCGGTGTGATTACAGCGATGAACCATAACAAACAGACGGTTACGATCAATGTGGATCTGTTCGGTCGCGAAACACCGGTAGAAGTAAGTTTCGCAGATGTAAAGAAGATGAATTAAGGAGGCAATTCCAATGGCAAAGAAAGTTGAAGGATACATTAAGCTGCAGATTCCTGCTGGAAAGGCAACACCTGCTCCTCCAGTCGGACCGGCACTTGGACAGCACGGTGTAAACATCGTTGAGTTTACAAAGCAGTTTAATGCAAAGACAGCCGATCAGGGCGACTTAATTATCCCTGTAGTTATTACAGTATATGCAGACAGAAGCTTTAGCTTTATTACTAAAACTCCTCCTGCACCAGTACTGATCAAGAAAGCCTGCAAGATCAAGTCTGGTTCCGGTGAACCAAACAAGACAAAGGTTGCAAAGATTACAAAGGCACAGGTTCAGGAAATCGCTGAGCTGAAGATGCCTGACTTAAACGCTGCAAATATCGAAGCTGCCATGAGCATGATCGCTGGTACAGCAAGATCTATGGGTGTTGAAGTAGTAGACTAATCTAAGTTTAAGAAGAAATGTGGGAGGGTAATTAATTTCCCACCCGATATTACCACCAGGAGGTTTATATTTCATGAAAAGAGGAAAGAAATATCAGGACGCTGTAAAGGCATACGATAGAAGTGCTCAGTACGATGTTGCTGAAGCAATCGACCTCGTAAAGAAGAATGCCACAGCGAAATTTGATGAGACAATCGAACTTCATCTTAGAACGGGCTGTGATGGACGTCACGCAGAGCAGCAGATCCGTGGTGCGGTTGTACTGCCACACGGAACAGGTAAGACCGTTAAGGTATTGGTTTTCGCAAAGGGAACCAAGGTAGACGAGGCACAGGCAGCAGGAGCTGACTTCGTTGGAGGAGAGGAATTAATTCCGAAGATCCAGAACGAGGGATGGTTAGACTTCGATGTTGTAGTTGCTACACCGGATATGATGGGTGTTGTAGGACGTCTGGGACGTGTCCTTGGACCGAAGGGCTTAATGCCAAACCCAAAAGCTGGTACAGTTACCATGGATGTTACCAAAGCTGTTAATGACATCAAAGCCGGTAAGATTGAGTATCGTTTGGACAAGACAAATATTATCCACGTGCCAGTTGGAAAAGCTTCATTTACAAGTGAGCAGTTGAACGACAACTTCCAGTCTCTTATGGGCGCAATCAACAAGGCTAAGCCTTCAAGCTTAAAGGGTCAGTACATTAAGAGTGCTGTATTAACTTCTACAATGGGACCTGGCGTAAAGCTTAACGTTGTAAAGATTGCTCAGTAATAAAAAAATCAGAAGTCGGGAACCGGAAACGGTTCCTGATGAAATGATAAAATGTATGATCAGACTTACACAAGCAAAATGCGGAAAACACTTGACATCCGCATAAGAACATATTATAATAGCAAAGCATATTGCCGAAGACAGTAAGGTGCTATCGCATATTGCGACAGCGTAAAGGGAAATCCACCTACCGAGGGAATTTTTGATGATAATCGTCATAAAGAATGATACCCCTCTGCTGTAAGGCGGAGGGTTTTTATTATACCTCACGCTATATGCAAGAAATAAAATAAGGAGGTAAATGAATCGTGGCAAAGGTAGAATTAAAGCAGCCGATCGTTCAGGAGATTTCTGAAACAATTAAGGACGCGCAGTCACTTGTAGTAGTTGACTACCGTGGACTTACAGTTGCTGAGGATACACAGCTTCGTAAAAATTTAAGAGAAGCTGGCGTAACTTACAAAGTATACAAAAATACTTTAGTAAACCGCGCAATCGAGGGAACAGAGTTCGAGAGCTTAAAGGATGTCCTGGAAGGACCTAACGCATTTGCAGTATCTACAGAAGATGCTACAGCTCCAGCCAGAGTTCTGGCAGAGTTCGCAAAGAAGGCTCCAAGCCTTGAGATCAAGGCCGGCGTTGTAGAAGGAACATACTATGACGCAGAGGGAATGAAGCAGATCGCAAGTGTACCAAGCAGAGAAGTACTTCTTTCCAAATTACTTGGAAGCTTACAGTCACCTATTACAAATCTTGCTCGCGTTCTTAATCAGATCGCAGAGAAGGGTGGCGCAGCAGATGCAGCAGCAGACGCAGCACCGGCTGAGGAAGCACCAGCAGCAGAATAATTATTAAAAATAAAATTATAACGGAGGAAATAATCATGGCAAAGTTAACAACAGCAGAGTTTATCGATGCTATCAAAGAGTTAAGTGTATTAGAGTTAAATGACCTTGTAAAGGCATGTGAAGAAGAGTTCGGCGTATCTGCAGCAGCAGGCGTTGTAGTAGCAGCAGCAGGCGGAGACACAGCAGCAGCTGAAGAGAAGACTGAGTTCGACGTAGAGTTAACAGAAGTTGGACCGAACAAGGTTAAGGTTATCAAGGTTGTTCGTGAGATCACAGGTCTTGGACTGAAGGAAGCTAAGGACGCTGTTGATGGCGCACCTAAGGTAATCAAGGAGCAGGCTGACAAGGCATCTGCTGAAGACGCTAAGGCTAAACTTGAGGCTGAAGGAGCAAAGGTTACATTAAAGTAGTCTGTGCGTAAGCGACGAGAAACCAATAATAACCCGGCAGAGATGCTTGCATTTCTGTTGGGTTATTTTATTTAGCTGTATCCCCTCTCTCTATCTGAAAAAAGTTCTTAAAAATAATTCTTGCATTCCCCTTGATTTTGTTGTATAGTATAAGTTGCACTATTGTGGTGCACTAGGCATTTCCATGCTCTTTTTTAGGAAAAACTAGATTGAAATAAAAACGAGAGGTGAAACGTCAATGGAGAAAAACAGAATACGTCCAGTCAAGGCTGGAAAAGGCTTGCGTATGAGTTACTCAAGACAGAAAGAGGTTTTGCAGATGCCAAACCTGATCGAAGTCCAGAAGAATTCTTATCAGTGGTTCCTGGATGAAGGTTTAAAAGAAGCATTTGCAGATATCTCCCCGATCACGGATTACAGTGGTCATCTGAGTCTGGATTTCGTCGATTTTACACTGTGCGAAGACGATGTGAAATATACAATCCCGGAATGCAAAGAGAGAGATGCGACATATGCAGCACCTTTGAAAGTCAAGGTTAGACTTCATAACAAAGAGACAGATGAGATTAACGAACATGAAATTTTCATGGGTGATCTTCCTCTTATGACAGAGACAGGTACGTTCGTTATCAACGGTGCAGAACGTGTAATCGTCAGCCAGTTGGTTCGTTCCCCTGGTATCTATTACGGAATTGCTCATGATAAAGTGGGTAAAACTCTTTATTCATGTACTGTTATCCCGAACCGTGGTGCATGGCTCGAGTATGAGACTGACTCCAATGACGTTTTCAGTGTAAGAGTAGATAGAACCCGTAAAGTGCCGATTACCGTATTGCTTCGTGCACTTGGTGTAGGTACCAACCAGCAGATCATTGACATGTTCGGCGAGGAGCCAAAGATTCTGGCATCCCTGCAGAAGGACCCGGCGATCACAGAGCGTGAGCCACAGGGAAGTTTTGAGGCTGGTTTATTAGAGTTATATAAAAAGATCCGTCCGGGTGAGCCGCTTTCCGTAGAAAGTGCGGAGAGTCTGATCACTGCCATGTTCTTCGATCCGAGAAGATATGACCTGGCAAAAGTAGGACGTTACAAATTTAATAAGAAGCTTGCTTTAAAGAACCGTATCAACGGACAGGTTCTGGCAGAGGATGTACTGGATCCTTCTACCGGAGAAGTAATTGCAGAGGCAGGCACAACTGTTGACCGTGATCTGGCAGATCAGATTCAGAATGCTGCAGTTCCGGCACTCTGGATTCAGACAGAGACACGTAACGTAAAAGTTCTTTCTTCTATGATGGTAGATATCAGAAGCTGGATTCCTGAAATTGAGGACCCGAAGGCTATTGGTGTTACAGAACTGGTATATTATCCGGCTCTGCAGCAGATTATGGAAGAAAACGAGACATTGGAAGAGCGTATCGCTGCAATTAAGAGAGATATTGCAGACCTGATTCCAAAGCATATTACAAAAGAGGATATCTTCGCATCCATCAACTATAATATGCATCTGGAGTGGGGCATCGGAACAGATGACGATATTGACCACTTAGGAAACCGTCGTATCCGTGCTGTCGGTGAATTGTTACAGAACCAGTATCGTATCGGTCTTTCCCGTCTGGAAAGAGTGGTTCGTGAGCGCATGACAACTCAGGATCTTGAGGGAATTTCCCCACAGAGTCTGATCAACATCAAACCGGTTACGGCTGCGGTAAAAGAGTTCTTCGGCTCTTCCCAGCTGTCACAGTTTATGGATCAGAACAACCCACTGGGTGAGCTGACACATAAGAGACGTCTTTCTGCATTGGGACCTGGCGGTTTGTCCAGAGACCGTGCCGGATTCGAAGTACGAGATGTCCATTATTCCCATTATGGACGTATGTGCCCGATTGAGACGCCTGAAGGACCAAACATCGGTCTGATCAACTCTCTGGCATGCTACGCAAGAATTAACGAGTACGGATTTGTTGAGGCTCCGTACCGTAAGATTGATAAATCAGATAAAGACAATCCTCGTGTTACAGACGAAGTTGTATACATGACTGCGGATGAGGAAGATAATTACCATGTAGCGCAGGCGAACGAAAAACTGGATGAGGATGGACATTTTGTTCGTAATTCCGTATCCGGTCGTTACCGTGAAGAAACGCAGGAGTACGATAAGACTGCATTCGATTACATGGACGTATCTCCAAAGATGGTGTTCTCCGTTGCTACAGCACTGATTCCGTTCCTGCAGAACGATGATGCAAACCGAGCACTGATGGGATCTAACATGCAGCGTCAGGCAGTGCCGCTTCTTACCACCGAGGCACCTGTAGTAGGAACCGGTATGGAGACAAAGACAGCGGTCGATTCCGGTGTCTGTGTACTTGCAAAAGAAGCAGGTATCGTGGAGAGTTCTGAGTCTAATCGTATCGTAGTACGTGAGGAGGACGGAAATCGCAGAGAATATATTCTGACAAAGTTTGCACGAAGCAACCAGTCCAACTGCTACAACCAGAGACCAATCGTGTTCAAGGGACAGAAAGTAGCAAAGGGTGAGGTGATCGCTGATGGACCATCTACATCCAATGGTGAGCTGGCACTTGGAAAGAACCCGCTGATCGGCTTCATGACATGGGAAGGTTATAACTACGAGGATGCCGTTCTTTTGAGTGAGCGTCTGGTAGAGTATGATGTATATACTTCTGTCCATATTGAGGAATACGAAGTAGAGTCTCGTGATACAAAGCTCGGACCGGAAGAGATCACAAGAGATGTACCGGGTGTCGGTGATGATGCCTTAAAGGATCTTGACGAGCGCGGAATCATCCGTGTCGGTGCCGAAGTCCGTGCCGGAGACATTCTGGTAGGAAAGGTTACACCAAAGGGAGAGACAGAGCTTACCGCAGAAGAGAGACTGCTTCGTGCAATCTTCGGTGAAAAAGCGCGTGAGGTTCGTGACACTTCCCTGAAAGTGCCGCACGGTGCATATGGTATTGTTGTAGATGCCAAAGTATTTACCAGAGAAGATGGCGATGAGTTATCTCCTGGTGTAAATGAGTCTGTTCGTATTTACATTGCCCAGAAACGTAAGATTTCTGTTGGTGATAAGATGGCCGGACGTCATGGTAACAAGGGTGT
The DNA here is from genome assembly GCF_003462365.1 of Roseburia sp. TF10-5. Classification (NCBI taxonomy): domain Bacteria; kingdom Bacillati; phylum Bacillota; class Clostridia; order Lachnospirales; family Lachnospiraceae; genus Roseburia; species Roseburia sp. TF10-5. The sequence goes on from NZ_QTYW01000014.1 coordinate 19,177, forward strand.
CGTTTCCCGTGTATTACCTGTAGAAGATATGCCATATCTTCCAAATGGCCGTCCACTTGACATTGTATTAAATCCTCTGGGTGTGCCTTCCCGAATGAACATCGGACAGGTGCTGGAGATTCACTTAAGCCTTGCTGCGAAGGCACTTGGCTTTAATATCGAGACTCCGGTATTCGATGGCGCAAAAGAGATTGATATCCAGGATACACTGGAACTTGCAAATGACTATGTAAACATGCCGTTTGATGCAGAGGAAGCAGAAGACGGAGAAGAAAACTTCTACGATAAGTATAAAGATACTCTGAGAGAGGACGTTATGGATTATCTTTCAGAGAATCGTGCACACAGAAGTCTGTGGAAGGGTGTTCCGATTTCCCGTGACGGAAAGGTTCAGCTGCGTGACGGACGTACCGGAGAATACTTCGACGGAAAAGTCACAATCGGACACATGCATTATCTGAAACTGCATCATCTGGTTGATGATAAGATCCATGCACGTTCTACAGGTCCTTACTCCTTAGTTACACAGCAGCCGCTGGGAGGTAAAGCACAGTTCGGTGGCCAGCGATTCGGAGAGATGGAGGTATGGGCACTGGAAGCTTATGGTGCTGCATATACTCTGCAGGAGATCCTGACTGTTAAGTCCGATGATGTCGTAGGACGAGTAAAGACATACGAGGCTATTATCAAAGGCGAGAATATCCCTGAGCCGGGTGTTCCGGAATCTTTCAAGGTACTTTTGAAAGAGTTACAGTCTCTTGGTCTGGATGTCAAAGTGCTTGACGAAGACAGAAATGAAGTAGAACTCATTGAAACCAGTGAGTACGGAAATACCGATATCAATGCCATCATTGGAAATGACAGAGATGACAGAGATTATGCATTTGAAGACAGTGAGTCGTTTGAAAAACACGGATTTACCAAGCAGGAGTTCGATTCCGAGAATGAAGAGCTTGTCAATGTAGAACCGGAAAATGATAACGATGATGAAGATTTCGGCGATGCTGATGATCTCTTTGATGACGCAGAAGAAGTTCTTGATGATGAAGAGTAATTGGGAAGGAGTGTCATAAATGCCAGAAACAAATAAAAAGGACATGAATCAGGCAATGCAGTTTGATGCGATCCAGATTGGATTAGCATCACCTGAGAAGATCCGTGAGTGGTCTCATGGCGAAGTAAAAAAGCCGGAGACAATCAATTACAGAACCTTAAAGCCTGAGAAGGATGGTCTTTTCTGTGAGAAAATTTTTGGACCGCAGAAAGACTGGGAATGTCATTGTGGTAAATATAAAAAGATTCGTTATAAAGGTGTTGTCTGCGACCGCTGTGGTGTAGAAATTACAAAATCCAGTGTTCGTAGAGAGCGTATGGGACATATTGAGCTGGCAGCTCCGGTTTCCCATATCTGGTATTTCAAGGGAATTCCATCCCGTATGGGTCTGATCCTTGATTTATCTCCGCGTGTACTTGAGCGTGTGCTTTATTTCGCTTCTTATATTGTGCTTGATGCAGGAGATACTTCTCTTGCATACAAGCAGGTACTTTCTGAGGCAGAATATCAGGAAGCAAGAGAGCAGTACGGAAGTGCATTCCGTGTGGGCATGGGAGCAGAAGCCATCCATGAACTGCTTGCTGCGATTGATCTGGAAAAAGATTCTGCAGAGCTGAAAGCAGAGTTAGAGAATGCAACGGGACAGAAGCGTGCACGTATTATCAAGCGTCTGGAAGTTGTAGAAGCATTCCGTGAGTCCGGAAATAAGCCGGAGTGGATGATCATGACGGTTATCCCGGTTATTCCGCCGGATTTACGTCCGATGGTTCAGCTGGATGGTGGTCGTTTTGCAACATCTGATCTGAATGATCTGTATCGTAGAATTATTAACCGCAACAACCGTCTGAGAAGACTGCTTGATCTCGGTGCACCGGATATTATCGTGCGCAATGAGAAACGTATGTTACAGGAAGCGGTTGATGCCCTGATCGATAATGGCCGTCGTGGACGTCCGGTTACCGGTCCTGGAAACAGAGCACTGAAGTCTCTGTCTGATATGTTAAAGGGTAAGGGCGGACGTTTCCGTCAGAACCTGTTAGGAAAGCGAGTTGACTACTCCGGACGTTCCGTTATCTGTGTAGAGCCAAAACTTAAGATCTATCAGTGTGGTCTGCCAAAAGAGATGGCAATCGAGCTGTTTAAGCCGTTTGTTATGAAAGAACTGGCAGCTAAAGGGATTGCTCATAATATCAAGAGTGCCAAGAAAATGGTAGAAAGACTTCAGCCGGAGGTATGGGATGTGCTTGAAGAAGTAATCAAAGAGCATCCGGTTATGTTAAACCGTGCCCCTACACTGCACAGACTTGGTATTCAGGCGTTCGAGCCAATCCTTGTAGAAGGTAAGGCAATTAAGCTTCATCCGCTGGTATGTACCGCGTTCAACGCCGATTTCGACGGTGACCAGATGGCTGTGCATCTTCCTCTGTCCGTAGAAGCTCAGGCAGAATGCCGTTTTATGCTGTTATCACCAAACAACCTGCTGAAGCCGTCTGATGGTGGTCCGGTAGCCGTTCCTTCCCAGGATATGGTCCTCGGAGTATACTATCTGACTATGCACAAACTGGCAGATTACAAGGATAAAAAAGATGCAGTTGCTGTTTCCGATAAAGTGTATAACGATATTGAGGAATTAAAGAAAGCAACCACACCGGACCCGAAGACAGGAAAGAGTGAGATCGGATTGTATGATCTGATCTGGTTTGAAGATACAACAGACAATAACCGTCGGGTATTATGTAAGCCGATGGATCTGTTCGGATATCATTACGGAAGCATGAATCAGGCATTGCTTGCGTATGAGAATGGAGAGATTACACTTCATCAGAATATTTATGTATACCGTAAGGCAACTATGGCTGACGGAACAGAAGTATCCGGATTTATCAAGACAACACTTGGTCTTCTGATTTTCAATGAGATTATTCCTCAGGATCTGGGATTTGTAGACCGCAGTACCCCGGAGAATGCTTTGAAGCTGGAAATTGATTTCCATGTTGGAAAGAAACAGATCAAACAGATTCTGGAGAAGGTTATTAATATTCATGGTGCGACAAAGACTGCCGAAGTACTGGATGATGTCAAGGCAATGGGTTATGGATATTCCACAAGAGCTGCCATGACCGTATCAATTTCCGATATGACAGTGCCACCACAGAAGCCACAGATGATCGAGCAGGCACAGAATACGGTAGACCGGATCACACGTCAGTATAAGCGTGGTCTTATCACAGAAGAAGAGCGTTATAAGGAAGTTGTAGAGACCTGGAAAGAGACGGATGATGAGCTGACAACAGCACTTCTTACCGGACTTGACAAGTACAACAACATCTTCATGATGGCCGATTCCGGAGCCCGTGGTTCTGATAAACAGATCAAGCAGCTGGCCGGTATGCGTGGATTGATGGCCGATACAACCGGTAGAACCATCGAGCTGCCAATCAAGTCGAACTTCCGTGAAGGTCTGGACGTACTGGAGTACTTCATGTCAGCGCATGGAGCACGTAAAGGTCTGTCCGATACCGCACTTCGTACGGCCGATTCCGGATACCTGACCAGACGTCTGGTTGATGTATCCCAGCATATGATCGTTCGTGAGTCTGACTGTTGTGCAGGAACAAACCGTGAGATTCCGGGAATGATCGTTAAGGCATTTATGGAAGGCAAGGAGGAAATCGAAAGTCTGGAAGAACGTATTACCGGACGTTTCTCCTGTGAGACAATCTGTGACAAAGACGGAAACGTTATTGTTAAAGCAAACCATATGATTACACCTCGCCGTGCAGCGGATGTTGTGAATAAGGGTGTTGATGAGAACGGAAATCCGATCACTAGTGTGAAGATCCGTACTATTCTTACCTGCCGTTCCCACATGGGAGTCTGTGCGAAATGTTACGGTGCCAACATGGCAACCGGTCAGGCGGTACAGGTTGGTGAAGCAATTGGTATTATCGCCGCACAGTCCATCGGTGAGCCTGGTACACAGCTTACCATGAGAACATTCCATACCGGTGGTGTAGCCGGTAACGATATTACACAGGGTCTTCCTCGTGTAGAGGAAATTTTCGAGGCACGTAAGCCAAAGGGACTTGCAATTATTACAGAGTTCGGCGGCGTTGCTACCATTAAGGATACCAAGAAGAAGCGTGAAGTCATCGTTACAGATCCGGAATCCGGGGATACAAAGACTTACCTGATTCCTTATGGATCACGTATTAAGATCATGGATGGTGCCGTACTTGAAGCCGGTGATGAACTGACCGAAGGTTCTGTAAATCCACATGATATCTTAAAAATCAAAGGTGTGCGTGCCGTACAGGATTACATGCTTCGTGAAGTACAGCGTGTATATCGTCTGCAGGGTGTAGAAATCAACGATAAGCATATTGAGGTTATCGTTCGACAGATGTTACAGAAGATCCGCGTAGAAGAGAATGGAGATTCCGATCTTCTTCCGGGCAGCATGGTAGATTCTCTTGATTTCCTTGAACTGAACGAAAAGCTTGAGGAAGAAGGCAAGGAACAGGCAGTTGGTTCCCAGGTATTACTTGGTATCACAAAAGCATCCCTTGCAACAAATTCATTCCTGTCAGCTGCATCCTTCCAGGAGACCACGAAGGTCCTTACGGAAGCAGCAATCAAGGGCAAGATTGATCCGTTGATCGGTATGAAAGAGAACGTTATCATCGGTAAGCTGATTCCGGCAGGTACCGGTATGAAGAGATACCGCAATATCAAACTGGACAGTGATGTGAACGAAGAAGAAGAGTTCTCATTTGACGATCTGGAAGATTTCACTATGGATGAAGAAGAGGAAATGATCCCGACAGTAACCGTTCCGGATGGAACAGATCTGTCAGCCGTTTCCGGAACTGATGAGGATTCATCGGAAGAATAAATTACAGCACAGATAATAGAATCTGTGAAGATACAAAAGAGGGAGAGCAAATCTCCCTCTTTTTCATGTATTTTTCAAAAGTGGGTTGACAAGCACAACAGAAATTTATATAATATTTTAGCGTGCATTGTAGTATGATGCATGCTTGAAGAATAATACAGGAGGTGAAAATAATGCCAACATTTAACCAGTTAGTAAGAAAAGGACGTCAGACTACTGTAAAGAAGTCTACAGCACCTGCACTTCAGAGAAGCTTTAACTCTCTGCAGAAGAAGCCAATCAATACTTCTTCTCCACAGAAGAGAGGTGTTTGTACTGCTGTTAAGACAGCAACTCCTAAGAAGCCTAACTCAGCTCTTCGTAAGATCGCCAGAGTTCGTCTTTCCAACGGAATCGAAGTAACATCTTATATCCCAGGTGAAGGACACAACTTACAGGAGCATAGTGTTGTTCTGATCCGTGGTGGTCGTGTTAAGGATTTACCTGGTACACGTTACCATATCATCCGTGGTACATTAGATACCGCTGGTGTTGCGAACAGAAAGCAGGCCCGTTCTAAGTACGGCGCTAAGAAACCAAAGGCAGCTAAATAATAAACAGATTATTTGGCAGACAATGGGTCACAAACAGAGCTAAATAGGTTTAGTGTTGGGATTATTGTTGTATCCGCTACCGGATATAACCTACTCATTATATAGCCCGCACGAACACATTAGAGAGACACATGTGAGTACCGTTGAATTAATTAAAAATGATTAAGGAGGGAAGTAACGTGCCACGTAAAGGACATACTCAGAAAAGAGACGTATTAGCAGATCCGTTATACAACAACAAAGTGGTTACCAAGCTTATCAACAACATTATGTTAGATGGTAAGAAAGGTGTTGCACAGAAGATCGTATACGGCGCTTTTGCTAAAGTAGAAGAGAAGACAGGAAAGCCAGCAATCGAGGTATTCGAGGAGGCTATGAACAACGTTATGCCAGCTCTTGAAGTTAAGGCAAGACGTATCGGTGGAGCTACCTATCAGGTACCTATCGAGGTTCGTCCGGATCGTCGTCAGGCATTAGCTCTTCGTTGGTTAACAACTTTCTCACGTGCTAGAGGTGAGAAGACTCAGGAAGAGAGACTGGCAAACGAGATCATGGATGCTGCAAACAATACTGGTGCAGCAGTTAAGAGAAAAGAAGATATGCACAAGATGGCAGAGGCAAACAAGGCCTTCGCACATTACAGATTCTAATTGGAAATCTAATAGGAGGAAAAAACCTTGGCTGGAAGAGAATATCCACTTGAGAGAACCAGAAATATCGGAATTATGGCTCATATCGATGCTGGTAAGACAACATTAACAGAGCGTATTCTGTATTATACTGGTGTTAACTATAAAATCGGTGATACTCATGAAGGTACTGCTACCATGGACTGGATGGAGCAGGAGCAGGAAAGAGGTATCACAATTACTTCAGCCGCTACAACATGTCACTGGACAGAAGAAGAGTTCACAAAGCCGAAAAAGGGCGCTCTTGAGCATCGTATCAACATCATCGATACTCCTGGACACGTAGACTTTACAGTAGAGGTTGAGCGTTCACTCCGTGTATTGGACGGCGCCGTTGGTGTCTTCTGTGCAAAGGGTGGTGTTGAGCCTCAGTCAGAGAACGTATGGCGTCAGGCTGATACCTACAATGTACCTCGTATGGCATTCATCAATAAGATGGATATCTTAGGTGCGAACTTTTACGGAGCTGTAGATCAGATCCGTGAGAGATTAGGAAAGAACGCAATCGTTCTTCAGTTACCAATCGGTAAAGAAGATGATTTCAAGGGAATCATTGATCTGTTCGAGATGAAAGCATATATCTACAACGATGAGAAGGGTGATAACATCACTGTTACAGATGATCTTGGAGAGATGGCTGATCAGGCAGCAGAGTATCGTACAGAACTCATTGAGAAGATCTGTGAGTTAGATGACGATTTAATGATGCAGTACCTTGAGGGCGAAGAGCCATCCGTTGATGATATGAAGAAGGTTCTTCGTAAAGGAACATGTGAGTGTACGGCAGTGCCTGTTTGCTGTGGTTCTGCATACAGAAACAAGGGTGTTCAGAAGTTACTGGATGCTATTATCGAATATATGCCAGCTCCAACAGACATCCCTGCAATCAAGGGTGTTGATCTGGATGGCAACGAGATCGAGAGACATTCATCTGATGATGAGCCTTTCGCAGCTCTTGCATTCAAGATTATGGCAGATCCATTCGTAGGAAAACTTGCTTACTTCCGTGTTTATTCCGGAACATGTAAGTCTGGTTCTTACGTGTTAAATGCAACAAAGGATAAGAAGGAACGTGTTGGACGTATTCTTCAGATGCATGCAAACAAGAGACAGGAGTTAGACATTGTTTACTCCGGTGATATCGCAGCAGCAGTTGGATTTAAGTTCACTACTACCGGTGATACCATCTGTGATGAGCAGCATCCGGTTATCCTCGAGTCTATGGAATTCCCAGAGCCAGTTATCGAGCTCGCAATTGAGCCTAAAACAAAAGCTGGACAGGGCAAGTTAGGTGAAGCATTAGCAAAACTTGCTGAAGAAGATCCTACATTCCGTGCACATACAGATCAGGAAACTGGTCAGACAATCATTGCCGGAATGGGTGAGTTACATCTGGAGATCATCGTTGACCGTCTGCTTCGTGAGTTCAAGGTAGAAGCAAACGTAGGTGCTCCTCAGGTAGCATACAAAGAGACATTTACAAAGGCTGTTGATCAGGAATACAAGTACGCTAAGCAGTCCGGTGGTCGTGGACAGTACGGACATTGTAAGGTACGTTTCGAGCCGATGGATGCCAACGGAGAAGAACTGTTCAAGTTCGATTCCGAGGTTGTCGGTGGTGCTATTCCGAAGGAATACATCCCAGCAATCGGTGAAGGTATTGAGGAAGCTACAAAGGCTGGTTCCCTTGGCGGATTCCCTGTTGTAGGTATCCATGCTACCGTATATGACGGATCTTACCATGAAGTCGATTCTTCCGAGATGGCATTCCATATTGCCGGATCTATGTGTTTCAAGGAAGCTATGGCTAAGGCAGCTCCAGTATTACTTGAGCCTATCATGAAAGTTGAGATTACTATGCCGGAAGAGTACATGGGAGATGTTATCGGTGACGTTAACTCCCGTCGTGGACGTATCGAAGGTATGGATGATCTGGGCGGCGGTAAGATTGTACACGCTTATGTACCACTTGCTGAGATGTTCGGATACTCAACAGACTTACGTTCTAAGACACAGGGTCGTGGTAACTACTCTATGTTCTTCGAGAAGTATGAGCCAGTTCCAAAGAACGTACAGGAGAAGCTTCTGTCTAATAAGGCAAAATAATAGAAAAAGCTTGAAATATAGCTGATTATTCGCTATAATCGAGTTAGTCGGTTTGACAACCTAAAACCATAAAAACAAGCCCAAAACCGGGCATAAAATGAAGGAGGACATTTCAAAATGGCAAAGGCTAAATTTGAAAGAACAAAACCACATTGTAATATTGGTACCATCGGTCACGTAGATCATGGTAAAACAACTTTAACAGCAGCTATTACAAAGGTATTAGCAGCTCGTGTTGCTGGTAACGAAGCAACAGATTTCGAGAACATTGATAAGGCTCCAGAAGAGAGAGAGCGTGGTATCACAATTTCTACAGCTCACGTTGAGTATGAGACAGAGAAGAGACATTACGCACACGTTGACTGTCCTGGACATGCTGACTACGTAAAGAACATGATCACTGGTGCAGCTCAGATGGATGGTGCTATCCTCGTTGTTGCTGCTACTGATGGTGTTATGGCTCAGACAAAGGAGCACATCCTCCTTTCTCGTCAGGTAGGTGTACCTTACATCATCGTTTTCTTAAACAAGTGCGATATGGTAGACGATCCAGAACTTATCGAGTTAGTAGAGATGGAAGTTACCGAGCAGCTTGAAGAGTATGGTTTCAATGATTGCCCAATCATCAAGGGTTCTGCTTTAAAGGCTCTTGAAGATCCTAACGGAGAGTGGGGAGACAAGATCATGGAGCTTATGGATACTGTTGATTCTTATATCCCAGATCCAGAGCGTGATACAGATAAGCCATTCCTTATGCCAGTAGAGGACGTATTCACAATCACAGGTCGTGGTACTGTTGCAACTGGTAGAGTAGAGCGTGGTACATTACATCTGAACGACGAACTTGAAATCCTTGGTGTTAAGGAAGATGTTCTTAAGACAGTTGTAACTGGTATCGAGATGTTCCGTAAGCAGTTAGACGAGGCTATGGCTGGTGATAACATCGGTGCATTACTTCGTGGTGTAAACCGTGACCAGATCGTTCGTGGACAGGTTCTTGCTAAGCCAGGTACTGTAACTTGCCATCACAAGTTCACAGCTCAGGTTTACGTTTTAACAAAGGATGAAGGTGGACGTCATACTCCATTCTTCAACAACTATCGTCCACAGTTCTACTTCAGAACAACTGACGTAACAGGTGTTTGCGAGCTTCCAGCAGGAACAGAGATGTGCATGCCTGGTGATAACGTAGAGATGACAATCGAGCTGATTCATCCAGTAGCTATGGAGCAGGGTCTTACATTCGCTATCCGTGAGGGTGGACGTACTGTAGGATCAGGACGTGTTGCTACTGTCATCGAGTAATCATTTGTTGATAGTGTAAATATCTAGTAAATTCAAGGGTTTCCGAGATTTCTCGGGAACCCTTTTTTACAGTTTATAAGTATGTTATAGTAGGATTAATTGATGTAGTGGTGCCAAGTCATAATGTAGATGGAAAAGGAGTTCTATGATGAAAATAGAAACAGAGCGATTATACATCCGCCATTTTGTGAATGAAGATGCTTCAACATGCTTCGAGGGATGGGGGACAGATGAGCATTTGGGTGATTTTATAATGGGATATCCAATGAATATGGATCAGATGAATTCTTTTGTAAATGCTATGGTGAAAAATACGAATGCATGGGTAATTGTTGAAAAAGAAAGTGGTGCATGCATAGGATATATATCTTTTGATATACCATATCAAGAATTAAGGATTGGTGAAATTGGTTATGTTATTGGTGAAAAGTGGCATGGTAAAGGTTATGGCACTGAAGCTGTAAAAAAGATGATTTCAGAATATTTGTCAAAAGATAGACTGTATCTCATTGAGGCAAAATGTAATATAGGTAATAAACCTTCGCTTAATCTGCTTGAAAAGGTAGGTTTTATTAAGGATGGAGTTTTAAGGAAAAGAAGAATTGATAAAAACACAGGGGAATATAGGGATTTGGTTGTTTATTCAATTATTACAAATGAAAAATAAGCAACATGTTTATCGTGAGGAGAGTGTACGCTAATGAAAAATGAATTTTTAGAAGCATTAGGAAGTAATAATGCGAATAATAACACAGATTTATCATTGTATAGTAGATTTGTTGGAAAATGGTCGTTTACAATGACTACATATGACGAAGAGGGTAAGGTTGAAGATACAAAAGAAGGTGAGTGGCTTTTTTCGTATGTCATGGATGGGTATGGAATTCAAGATGTTTTTATTTGTCCCAAAAGAGGAGAATGGACAGAGGAAGATACTTTATACGGAGATTATGGAACAACAATACGAGTTCCAATGATAGATAACCCCGAAAAGTGGAATATAGTGTATGTTTCCAAATGGAGTGTTGATAGGTTGATCGCTGAAGAATTGGAGAATGATATTATACAAACAGGGATTAATAAAGATGCGAACGATACAACTATATGGCAATGGAATTTCAAAAATATTGAGAAGGATACATTTAGTTGGGAAAGTATCTATTCAAAAGATTGTGGAAAGACGTGGAAATATGCAACAAAGGTAGAAGCTAAAAGAGAAATGTAAATCAAATGGTTTGAATAATAATTGTATTCTTATATGATAAAGTACAATGTTCCAGAGAATATTCTCTGGAGCAAAATATTATCAGCCTTTTATTTGTTTTATTTGTCGAATTGGGAACTGTTAGCTTTAACAAAGGTGATGAGGATTTGATTAATAATCAGATTAATATTACAAAGACATACTATAGAACCGATAGACAGGATGTGATTACTGAACCCAAAACGAAAAAATCTGTAAGAGTGGTGGAAATACCGGAGTTTCTTTCGAAAGAGATAAAAGAATTTGTGGATGGATTATATGGGATGCCGGATGATGAAAGACTATTCCCCATAGTACAGGAAGCGGTTCAACACAAGATGAAGAACTATATAAAGAAGGCTGTGCAGACAGTAACGTTGGAGAGAGACAATCTATTGAAACAATTACTACAGAGCCAGAAGCTATTCCAAGAGCAGAGAAAGGAATGGAAAGGAAAGGAAAGAACAGATACAGATGCAGAACTTCGAGATGGAACTGCTTCAGGAGAGAAACAATCGATTAGAGAGCGACTTGAGGTATACAGAGAGACAGTTAAGCAGAGAGAACAAGAACAGCAATTGGCAAATCAGACGAATAAGACAATTCGAGGAAGAGGTCGCTAAATTGAAGAATAGGACATTGTGGCAGCAGATATTAAGTCAAAAAGAAAGGGCAATTGCTATGGCAGACGAAATAAATGTAAGGAGTTTGGGAAGAAGGTGCTGGATGTGGTATTGGCTGTTGGATATGCTGTAGCGGTGTGTTGGGGCATGTGGTGTATTATGAATAGCATGTGATTGGGTAATGACAATCCATGATAAAGCTCGATATATAAAATATAGATATATAATAAAAATTTTTGTGAAAAATCTATTGAAATACGACAAAAAGTGTTATAATATGAATAGACCTAGTGCATATAGTATTAGAAATGGAGGAATAGATATGGCAGATATTTACGAGTTTGTAAAAAAGTCAAATAATAGTCGTCCTTTGTATACTAGTTATGAGTTAAGTAAAAAAGTAAAGGATAAGAGAATAAGCGAAGGAATTGATGCATCAGGATTTGCTTCAAAGTATGACATCCCTTTAGATATTTTACTTAAAATTGAAGAAGGAACTTGCAGTTTTTCTCCAAAGATTTACAAGGCATGTGGTCAGATATTAGGATTAGCAACGGATGAGTTATTGTCTGAAATTAATGATGATGTGGCAGCAGCGAATTTTAGATCGGATGGAAATGATGCTAATGTTCAAGGAACATTTGAATTAGCAAATATGTTATTTAATGAGATTATTATGCAAAGAAAAATCGGAATAAACTGATAAGGCGGTGTTTTTTGAAAAGGTTAACAGAACAGGAAAAAACAGAGCTGTATGAAGAAGTGCACCCAATTGCTCTTGAGTATAGAGAATCTTTTATTAGTAAAGATGAAGTGATAAAAGATACTTTCAAAACGATAGAGCAATTGGGTTTTTTACTTATAAGGTTTCCGGCAGTGGGAGATAATACTTCTTTGAGTGGCTTTACAATATATAAAAATCCATATAATTGTATTTATATAAATAGCAGGCAAAATCTGGGAAGACAATATTTGTCATGTTGGCATGAGTGTTATCATATTCACACGGGAGAAGGAAACGGCATTAGTTATACGGAAGCAGAAAAGCAGGATCCTATTGAATATAAAGCAAGTGCCTTCGCTAGTATTATTCTAATGCCAGATTCTTTAGTTAAGAGATATATTTCAGATCATAATATTTCTGTGCAATATATAAAGCATGAAGAAATAATTTGTATGCAGAATTATTTTAATGTTGGTTATTCAGCCATGCTTGCAAGAATTATACAATTGTACCCTCAATTTAAGAAAAATTTGCAAAATAGATATGCGATTGCAATGAATACCGAAGAAAAACGGAGATTGTTGGAGAAAAAAACAAAATCTGTTAATGGAAATTTACAACTAATAAATGCCACAAATGATATATATATTCCAGACTCTTTTTATGATGACATTACTTTTAATCTGGATAAAAAGAGAATATCGAAAGAAAAGGCTTTTGACTTATTAAAAGTTATAGATGGGCTGAATATTGATTTATAAGGGCGAAGAATTGTCAAATTATCCAATTTGTGATACAGATATTTGGGTGGATGTAATTCTTGCAAAAATAGATGATGCACTAATTGGAAAGTATTTCAAGATAGTAGTGGCTGATGTTGTAGAAAAAGAAATATTAAAATTCGGTAAGAATGAGTATTTTAAGATTATTGCGGAAAAATACAATACATTGAAAAATGAGGGGAAAATTATTGTTATTGAGCATAGTGATATAAATTCAGAGGATAAGAAACTGTTAGAGAAACAATTAGTCGATTGTGATGGCAGATTTCAAACAGGGTTAGCTGATCATCCTCATGAGGAACATAAAGGAGAAATTGTATCAGCAATATATGCAGAACATTTTGAATGTCTATTTTTGAAAAGTAACGATGGTGCGTTTCATGAGGGGAATATGGGACGTGTAGCGTTTCCGGATTTGGTTGTCAGGGACAGAGAAGATACGTTAAGAGATTTGGTTGATAATTCTTACCATCGTAATAAATGTAGGCAATTAATTCTTGATAATAGGGCTCTAATGAATGAAGGAACAAGAATATATAACGAGGAGAAAAATGCAGTAGTTACAGAAGAACAGGTGGGACTTCTTTTACATAAATTAAGAGGTAAATTGTAGAGTGAAAGTGAAACGGTGCCATTCCGGTGCCAAGAACTCTTGCAAATGAAAATACACTATCCAAAACAAACGCATTTATGCAAGTTTCAATACTTATGACCATATCAAATACCCAGTAAAACGGTATTCAAATATCGTGAGGGTGGACGTACTGTAGGATCAGGACGTGTTGCTACTGTCATCGAGTAATCTTTGATAGATCTAGAGAAATTGGATTTTATGGGGCTTTCCGAGAAATCGGAAAGCCCTTTTTCTGTTTGGAAATATGTGAAAAGGATTGTGAAAATAGAAATTGTGGTACAAAAAGGTGCTAGAGAAAATTTAGAATATAAAGTTTAGTAAAGTAAAAAACACCCATACACATATGTGCATGAGTGTCTTTCCGATATTGTACTGATGTTTCCGGCAGGAATTTTTTACCTGCTGATCCGCGATCTTCTGGAGAATAAATTAGATAGCAGCAGAATTATAATTTATGTGACAGGAAGCATTGTTGTACTTTTGGCGGTTGCGGTAACACAGCATATACAATATAATGCCACCTTTCTTTCCACCTATAAAGAGAGCGGTGTCCGAAGAACTGCTATAGCGGAAAAATTAAGAAAACTTCCGCTTTCTTATTTCGGGAAAAAGGATCTGAGTGATCTGACTACAAATATTATGTCTGACTGTGCAAGAAAGGAAACGGCTTCAAGTCATTGGATTCCGGAACTGATAGGTTCTGTTATAGCAACATTTATCATAGGCATCAGTCTGTTTGCGCTTTTTGACTGGAGTCTTGCACTTGCCAGTTTCTGGGTAATTCCGGTTTCGTTTCTGGTTTTAATGACTTCTTCCGGTGGAGAGAGACAGAGAATTTCCATAGCCAGGGCACTTTTAAAAGATGCACCGATTATTTTACTGGATGAAGCAACGGCATCGCTTGACGTTGAAAATGAAACAAAAATCCAGCAGGCATTATCCCATCTGGTCAAAGATAAAACGGTGCTGATTATTGCCCATCGAATGCGAACGATTGCAAATGCCGATCATATTGTGGTATTAAAAGAGGGAAAAGTCGCGGAAAAAGGAACACCGGAGGAGTTAATGAGCACCAACGGAATCTACCGGCATATGACAAATCTTCAGATGCAGAGCGCCGGATGGAAAATACAATAAGAATCAATGGAAGCTTTTCGGAATAGAGGCTGCGATATTGCCGTCTACAGGTCGGGCAAACGCAGCCTGGTCATCCGATGGACTTTGTTGGAATTATTTTTTCTTTTTTACAATCCCGATTCCGATCAGTAAAGCACTGATGAGAATTCCGGCGACAAGAAGGATGACATACACGTTGGCATTTACGTTGAGATCTGTCGTCCAGGTGGAAAAATTCGCATGGCGGATGGTAAGCTGTCTGGTATCATACAGAAGATAACTGCAAACATCATTGGAGAAGGTAATCCATATACTGCAAAGAAGTGTACACAGACCGCCTTTGATAAAACCATTGACCGGGAGATAGCGAATTATGAGGAAAAAGAGCCATACACCAATCATCAGAACTGTTGCCACAATGCATCCGGTTTTCAGACTGCCTGATCCGGAACGGTAAGATATGGTAAATATGGTCAGGTAGAGCCAAAGCGTATCCCAGATCATGATAATAAGGGCTTTTTTATCGGATAATACAGGCGGTAATGTCATTTCGCGTATCACCAGAGGGAAAAATACAACGGAAAGTCCGAATACAGTCGGAACGGACCAGAAGAAAAATTCTCCTCCGCCATTCATGGCATTTACAAAAAATAAAATCAGCAGCAGGGCACCGACACCACATAAAATACATTTCATCAGCCGTTTCTGGGAAGAAATAAGCGGAACAATAGTGAGTGCTGCGACAAGCATCATGGAAGCGGTTACGACAGAGAATACGCCGAGTCCGCTGCCGCCGGCCATGGATACAATAAAGGTAATAAGGATCGGAACAAGCAGCAGGGCGGCAATGACTATACCGGCTTTGTATGCCAGGTTCCGTTCTTTTTTGGCATGTCGTTCCAGAATTTCGCAGGATTCGGTTTCAATTACGTTGTCAATGGTATGATTGGCTAAATCTTCGTAAATTTTTTCGCAGTCAGCGCAGTCAGCAAGATGCTGTCTGACCAGTTCACAGCTGGCAGGACTGCATGCATGGTCGTAATATAATGGCAGGAGATCCTGCACAATGTCACATTCGTTTGGATTATGATTCATAGTGGTCCATCCTTTCTTTAATTTTTAATCTTGCCCTGTGATAAGTAACTCTCGCCCAGTTTTCTGTTTTCCCGAAGATTATTCCAATTTGTGAAAAGGATAATTCTCCGAAAACTCTTAGCTGAAAGACTTCTTTATAAGGTTCTTTAAGTTCATGAAGTACGAGATGAATCTGCAGCGCAGAGTCCTGATCCGCAATATGGTTTGCAATATCATCGGATGTTTCCGCTGCAGATGCATCGAAACAGGCATATTTTTGGTTTTTGCGGCATTCATCAACTGCAAGGTTTTTGGCTATGCTGCACAGCCATGTGAATTCACGGGATTTCCCTTCATAGCCGTGTCGGGCAGTCAGCGCTTTATAAAACGTATTTTGTGTGATTTCTTCCGCCAGGGACTGATTTCTGACGATTGTCATCACGTAAGAGTAAACCTGCAGGTAATAGGAATTGTACAATTTTTCATAATTCAGAACCGGTCACCTCCTTTTTACACAGATTAGACGGCGAAAAGATGGTTTCGTTACAAACTTTTCCAAATTATTTTATAATATTTTTCATGGATTTAACAGGAAAGAATTTCAAGTGTCTATGTTTTAAGGTTAAGTTAAGGAAAACATCATAAGAAAATAATATGACAATTTTTAAAAAGTATATTACAATAAAAAGGTAGCAGGAGTAGTTAACAGAAAGGGGATTTTTATGGAAAATCTGATACCGTATCTTGTCCCGGCAGTTATTGTGGTCATCGTTGTATTGCTGTTATTGCTGGGATATGTGAAAGCACCACCGGATATGGCATACATTATTTCCGGTGTGAAAAAGAAATCAAAAGTTGTCATTGGAAAGGCAAGTATAAGGATTCCGTTTTTTGAGCGTCTGGATAAACTGAATCTGCGTCTGATTCCGATTGATGTCAAGACGAGTAACGCCGTACCGACAGCGGATTACATCAATATCAATGTGGATGCCACGGTCAATGTCAAGATCAGTAATGATCCGGAGAAACTGCGTCTGGCAGCAGAGAACTTTCTGAATAAAAATACAGAGTACATAGCAAGTGTGGCACGTGAAGTGCTTGAAGGCAATGTGCGTGAGATTGTTGGTAAGATGCGGCTGGAGGAGATGGTTTCCGACCGTCAGAAATTTGCCAACCTTGTCAAAGAAAATGCAGAGCCGGATCTGGCAGCGATGGGACTGGATATCATCAGTTTCAATGTGCAGAATTTCGTTGATGGAAATGATGTCATTGAAAATCTCGGTATCGACAATATTGTAAAGATTAAGAAATCGGCAGCTATCGCAAAGGCCGAGAGTGAAAGAGATATTAAAGTTGCACAGGCAGCAGCGGATAAAGAATCCAATGATGCGGCAGTGGAAGCGCAGACAGAGATTGCGAAGAAACAGAATGAACTGGCAATCAAAAAATCAGAACTTCAGATGGAAGCCGATACAAAGAAGGCGATGGCAGATGCCGCTTACGAAATCCAGAAAGAGGAACAACGTAAGACCATCGAAGTTACCACGGCAAATGCAGATATTGCAAAGCAGGAGCGTGAAATTGAGTTAAAGCAGAAGCAGGTTGCCGTTACGGAGCAGTCGCTGGAGGCAGAAGTAAAGAAGAAAGCCGAGGCAGAAAAATATGCAGCCCAGCAGCGCGCGGAAGCAGAACTTTATCAGCGTCAGAAGGACGCAGAGGCAAAGCAGTTTGAGGCACAGCGGGAAGCGGAAGCACAGAAGGCACAGGCAGAAGCCATGCGTTTTGCAAGAGAGCAGGAAGCAGCCGGTATCCGGGCAGTCGGTGAGGCAGAGGCATCTGCGATTCAGGCAAAAGGTATTGCGGAAGCAGAAGCCATGGAAAAGAAGGCAGAAGCATATGCGAAGTATAATAAGGCTGCAGTAGCGGAAATGATGATCAAGGTACTTCCGGATATTGCCGGAAAAGTTGCAGAACCGCTCGGTCAGATTGACAAGATCACAATCATTGGAGGTGGCGAAGGCGGCAGCAATGGTGTGGATCAGATTGCCGGAAATGTGCCGGTGGTCATGGCAAAAGTCTTTGAAAGCATGAAAGAAGCAACCGGAATTGATCTGGCAGATATTATCAATGCCGAGTCTTACGATGCGAAGGTCAACCGCAATGTGAATGTATCGGGACTTGATTCCGTGAATTTTGTAGTAAAGGATGACGGAACAAAGGTTACGATGGCAAAAGTGGAGCCGCAGAATAGTACAAAACCGGTAAGTACAGATGTACCGGAATCCGGAGAACAGGGATAAAACCAAAAGAAAGAGAACAGTGTCAGATGATAAATCGGGGCACTGTTCTCTTTTTGTCGGTGATGATTCATGCGAAATGTTTAAATAATAGGTGCAATTCGGAAAATTTTTCGTTATACTAAATACATGAAGATGAGGAAATGAAAGATAATCATACGCTCCCGACCGATGAGGGATTACAGGGAAATGAAAAAATGGAAACAGCAATCGCAGCATTACAGCAGGAAGCAACGGAAGAAGAGGTAAAAGGTTCAGGAAGTGTTATGTCTACGTTTTTGGCAGATATGCATCAGCTTTTTACGCGGCACTTCCTGTGGATGAAATCATAGGAATAAAGGAGAGACCACGTGGGCAGAAAAAAAGAGCAGGAACATAAAACTTTAGCCCGTTGGATCATTGATAAAACCAATACCGATCATTACAGGGCGGGGATGCTCAGTGGATGGAAACATCCGTATATCGATGCGGATGTTATGGAAATCGTGGGTGGAAGAAAACAGCTTTTGGATCAGGCAAATATTCTTGAAAATGAGACAAATGCGGGAAAGATGGGGAAGTTTAAGCCAAATTGGAAAGATGTAAAAACAAGTATTAAGAAAATTGATTATGATGTTGCGATTATTCCGGAATTGTGTGAAAGGGAACAAATCGAAGATCCAAGGGAAAGGCAGCTTCGTCTCATTGCCCGTGTGGAAAAATGGCGGAGAAAAGGACAGGATTGTGCATGGTTGTGCTCCTACTATGATGATTTATTGGATCTGTTGAACAGAGGCAAAGAGCAGAAAGAACTGGAAGATGAAACTTTTTTTGTATGTATAGATGCAGTTGCACATCAAAAGGAACACATCTGGAAACGGGTGTTCAGTGCGCGTGTCCTTCACAATTCCAAATGTTTCCAAAAAAATTATGAGGATAGAATACTGTCTGTTTTAAAAGCAAAATCCCCATTTTATATAGAGGAAATGAGTGATGATGAACTGCTGGATGCGCATAATATTCATTCTTATGCGCAGACGCTTGAGTGGAAAGGCACACTGCAGTATATTATAAATGATGAAAAAGTAATTGATTCTTCATCACAGATTTATGGAACGATTATAAATACACAGACAATGGAACATGCAAGGGCGTATGCCCTGTCAGGTTGCAAAAGAATCATGACAATTGAAAATAAAGCAAACTATGAGGACATGTCTTATAGAAAAGATACTCTTTATATATTTTGTCATGGTTTTTTCTCTCCAAAGGAAGTTCGGTTTTTGAAGACGATTTGTGATCTGGTTTCGGAACCATTAAAGGAAGCAATACTTAAGTCAGGTCTGACGATAGAACAGGAACGGCTGTTGTAGAAAATAAAGAGGAAATTCATTCATGATTTTAAAAAAGAAAATTCCAAAGGAATTTTATAAATTATTTCGCACGAAAAACCGTGATGCATATATGCAGTTTCTTGTGGCAATTTATGAGAAAAATAATGAAGTGTATACAGCACTTGGATTGACGATAGAGGAATGCCATGTGATTATTGCAGATACAATTGCAAAGGCAAGGATTATCTGGGAGGATGAGGAAATAGAAGAAGAGGACGAGCCGGATACCTTATTTCCGGAAGATTCGCCGTCTGGCATATTGAATACCTTGATTCGATGGGGATGGTTAAAAAGCGATTTTGATGAAAAGTTAAATACGTATATTATTTCTTTCCCGGAATACAGCCAGCTGTTTACGGAATTGTTTCAGAAGCTTCAGACAGAAGATGACAGCCGGGAGAGGGAAAGTATCCTTTCGATTTACAGTGCTTTGTTTACGTATCATTCGGATACAGAAAAAAATAATGATATTTTAAAAAACGCACTCCAGACGTCCAGACGGCTGGGGCAGCTTCTTTCCAATATGCAGGATGGAATGCGTTCCTATTTTGAGGAATTGTCGCAGAAAAAAAATTTTATTGGAATTCAGAAAGTTCTGGTAGAGGAAATTAACAACAGTGACAGTAAAAAATATGCAATTCTTACGACAACAGACAGCTTTTACCGTTATAAGGAAGCAGTTAAAGAACTGGTCAGCCAGATTCTTCGCGAAAATGACCAAAAAAGGGAACAGCTTGTAAAAGAGCGTACCGGACTTGTGGAGGGAACTGTTACCAGCAAAAGAAACCAGTATCGTCTGGAATATTGTGAAAGTGCCAGTCAGCTTGTGTATCAGGTGGAGCGGGAATTTGATCTGATCGAAAAAAAATATAACAAGCTGATCGAACAGAAAACTGTCTTTGCCAAGCGTGCACTGGCACGAATCCATTATATTCTGCAGGAAGGCTCTTCGGATGAAGATCATATTGTAAAGTTAATTAATTTGTTGGATCATCATGCAAACAGCCCACAGGTGTTAGAACAAATGCGTGACCGGATCAGAGTGGGAACACAGTTTAAGAATATAACCGATAGAAGTTTTTACAACCGGAAAAATGCGGAGGATGCAGGATTTCACCCGATTGCGATGGAAAAGCACAACGAGGAGACGCAGATGACCGATTTTGTACCAAAGCCGCTTTATACGAAAAAACAGTTGCAGGAATTCAGGCAGAAAAATATCGTGGATGGCAGATTTGTCACGGATGAACAGACGATTCAGTCTGTAGAAGATCTGGAAAAACTGCTGTTTTTGTGGCAGGAGGAAACGGATGATACGAAACAGGAGGAAACGGTGCATATTGATGGAGAATTAAAAGGAGAATATGGATTTGTTTTTTCAAAACTGGTGATTGACGCAAAAAAAGGAGAGAAAAAATAAATGTTAGAATACATGGAAAATATCTCGCAGAGTGAGGCGGAAAATATTAGAAAAACCATACAGGATCTGTTTCGCCAGACCTGTATTTTGCAGACAAAGTGTGATCCGGTTACTCTGATCCAGAAGGATAATCCTCACTATCAGGTATGTGCGAGAAATCGGGAATTTATTGCAGATTATCTGCAGGTGCTTGACTGTGAACTGGTTCATGATCCGCAGGAACATATTTTCCGGATTACAGGAGATGGCGTGCTGACGGAGCGTATGACACTTTTAACAACGAAACTGGTGATCCTTATGAAATTGATTTATCGGGATAAAATTATGGGAGAAGGACTACATGCCACGACAACCAGTCTTGCGGAGATCCGAAGATATGGAAAGGAAACAAACCTGATTACGCGCAGACTGACCGCTCAGGAGTGGCAGGAGGCATTGATTCTGATGAAAACACACCAGATGATCGAACTGCCAAGTGCCATTGGAAATCTCGAAGACGATTCCCCGATTTATATTTACAGTACCATTAATATTTTCTGTTCAGCGGCAGATATCAATGAGCTGGTTGAAATGTTCAAAGGAGAAACCGGGGAAACGGAAGAACAAAAGGAAGCAGAGTATTCGGAAAAGACGCAGGATCAGTGGGAAACACAAGACGAAATGAGGAGTGAATAAATTGAGTCAGGCAAAAAAAGTTTTTACAAGGATGTGCCTTAACAACTGGGGAGGCATTGATCATAAGGTACTGGAGTTTCATGAATATGTGAATTTGTTCAGTGGAAAAAGCGGATCTGGAAAATCGACAGTGATGGATGCCATCCAGGTCATTTTGTATGGAAGTTTCTCACCGAGTTTTCTGAATAAAGCAGCGGATGATGCAAAAAATCGCAGAAGTGTGTTAAGTTATCTGCGCGGAGAACAAAAAGACGGATCTGCCAATCGTAAAGACTGTGATTTCTGTTCCGTAATTGCTCTGGAAATTGAAGATACCGGAACCCATATGATAACCTGTATTGGAATTGCGTTTGAAGTAAGAAAATCAGATTCTGAGATTAAAAAATTTGTGTATTTCAGTCACTCCGGGAAAATGCCGGAGTCTGAATATCTGACGGAACAGGGCGTCTGCTATTCCAATCAGGAGATCAAAAAGCTGGTCAGTGCCAGAACAAAATCCGATGACAACCGCGGAAAGGGAGAAGTCAACCGCATTTATGGTTCCAAAGAGGCATACCTGGGAACTCTGTATGATGTGATTCTCGGGTATATTGATCAGAACCGTTTTATCACGATGGAAAAAAGTGCAATTGCCCTGAAAATGACCAATGGAACGGGACAGTTTATTCGTGATTATATGTTTCCAAAGAACACTTCCAATACCATTGCCACGATTAGTGAACAATTGGATTCTTACCGGCAGATCAAAGATAAAATAGAAGATCTGAGAAAACGAATCGAGATACTGACAGATATTCAGACATCCGGGCAGGAACTTGTGCGTCTGCAGTCCGATAAGATCCGGGCAGAGGCAATGATCCGCTGCATTGGAATTGAAGATTTGCGGGCAAGAATTCAGACCGCGGAAGAGGATAAAAAGATCATTGCAGAGAAACAGGAGCAGCTGCATGGAAAGATAAAAGAATGTTCTGTTGTGCGTGGGGAAACCGAACAGGAACTGATTCAGGTCAGTGCAGATCTTAAGTCCAGTGATTTGGGTGGAAAACAGCAGCAGTATGAGGAACTGGATGCACGCAGCCAGATGCTTGCGGATAATACGAGACAGTGGAACAAGATCCTTCTTGGAATGAAAAACTGGGAAGAAGATGATGTGATCACCGATTATATCAGTAATCCGGTTCTAAATTTGATTGCAGAACTTGGCAGTGGAAACGTAACGGAGGAATTGTGCCAGAACCTGCATTTAAAAATTGAATCTGCCAAGCAGAATATCGAAAATGAAGTGGAGGATTACAGTGAGCAGAGGCGCGAGATCGGAAAAGAATTAAAAGAAAAAAAGCGGCTGGTGGATGACATGAAACATAACCGCAAACCATATGAGGAGAATCTGAGGTCTGCAAGAACGGCATTATCCCAACAGCTGAGTGACCGCTATGGAACGACTGTCAGGGTGCAGATTTTTGCTGATCTGTTTGATGTGCAGGAGGAAGAATGGAAAAATGCCATTGAGGGACGCATGGGAAGGTTAAAACGTTCCCTGATCACGGAACCACAATATGCACATGAGGCAGCAGTCCTGTTTCGCAACATGAAGCAATATGAAAATGTGGATTTAATTAATTCCAAGGCGATTGCGGACAGTGAGCCGGATTGTTTGGAAGGATCTTTATATGATGCAGTAAAGACAGAGGATGCTTATGTGGATGTATGCCTGAAACGGTATCTGGGACATATTATGAAATGCAGGTCTGTGGAGGAACTGGAGCAGGTAAGGGATGGTGTGACACCGGATTGTTATTCGTACAGCAATTTTATTTTCCGGCATCTTAAGAAAAAAGACTATACGACCAGAGCGTGTATTGGACGCCGTGTTTCCAAGGCGCGGCTTACAGAATATGAAAACGATGTGGAAGATTTAAGCAGACAGGAGACGGAATTGGATCATCTGCTGCGCAGATTAAAAGCTGCAAGAGAATTTGAGTGTCTGAAAGATGAGCCATCTCATTACGTGAAACTCTCCAAGGCGGGTGCTGAGCTTGCAAAGGTAAATAAAACCAAGAAAGAACTCGAAGAAGTGATCCGCTTTTTGCGGGAGGGGGCATACAAAGAACTCGAAGAGAAGGAAAAGGCTTTAAAGAAGCAGGTGCGGGACATCCAGACTGAGATCGATGAAGTGCAGACAGAGCTGGCAAAGCTAACCAGCCGGTATGGGCAGCTTTCCGGAGAAAATGAGTCTAGAAGACAGCAGCTGGAGGAAAAGCTGCAGGGATATATTGCCAATGAAGAACTCGAACAGGAAGTGTGGGAATTGTTAAAAAAGCAATCCGGGCAGTCCGTGATTAACAGGAAGAAGGCAGAGATTGCAGATCTGGCAGATAAGGAGCAGGAACAGGCAGAACGTCTGCAGATGGCGCGAAATAAATATATTCTTGCATATCCGGCCAGTGAATTCAGCGGAGCTGAGAAATCCAATGAAGCATATGAAAAAATGCTTGAACGGTACAGGACGGATTTTGAGCCGGCATACGAAGAAGAATTTGAAAAAAAGTGTGCATCCATCTATAAGAGTCTCCGGGAGAATGTCATTGCAACAATTCACGGAGATATCAAAGCAGCCAAACGGCACGCATATGAGATCAACCGCCTGTTGCGGGAAACCAATTTCTCAGACAGCACGTACCAGATTAAAATTGAACCGGCCAAAAATGAAAACGGACAGTTCTTTGATATGCTTATGGCAGAGGAACTCGACAGCAAGAATCTGGACAATGCCGGAATTGACGGTCAGATCAGTTTCGGAGAAGATGCATTTTATCAGAAATATGAGCAGAAGATCAAACTTCTGACTGACAAGTTTATGCCACCAAAAGACGAGGATGAGCATTTGCGTGCACAGAAGCGCAAAGAAATGGAACAGTACGCAGACTACAGAAATTATCTGTCATTCAGCATGTTTGAACAGGTAACCGATGAACATGGAAATGTGATCCGGGAAAACTTTGTCGATGATATGGCGGGCAGGGATTCCGGTGGTGAGGGACAAAATCCAAAGTATGTAGCACTGCTTGCTGGATTTGCCATGCTGTATATGCAGCAGAGTAAGCGGGATTCCAAAATCAAGCTGGTACTGCTGGATGAGGCGTTTTCCAAAATGGATCAGGAGCGAAGCGCAGTCTGTCTGAAATATGCCAGAAAGATGGATCTGCAGCTGATTGTCTGTGTGCCGGATGAGCGTTTGCAGTCTCTGATCCGGAATGTGGACTGTGTATATGGATTCCGTCGGTTTAAAAACCGGATTTCCATGATGCATATTGATAAGGGGCAGTATCTGGAAATGATGGAAGGATAAAATTGGATAGTTGATTTTATTACCTCTGTAGTGGTATGATAATTTTATTGAAGAATACATGCAAAAGAGGAGCATGGTTTTATGAAAAAAGGTTTTATTGTCTGCTTGCAGCAGTGCTTATGGCAGGTGCCTGTATCTGCGTACCGGTGGCAGAAGTGAAAGCAGAAGATGGTCATAATATTGATTCCTATGATAATGATGATTGGTACGACAGTGATGATAGTCCAACGGATATGGTTCTGGATTTGTCTAATGTAACAATTGATAAAACCAGCCAGCCAAAGCGTATGCAGGAAAAATTTTACGACTGCAGTTCTCTGGTGTGGAAATCTTATCATAAGAATGGTGTAAATTTTGGAATGGCATATTATGCACCGGTTGCAGCGGATATGGGAAAATGGTGTGCACAGCATAAGAAACTTGTCAGCGGAGGTCTGAGTCAGGCAAATATACAAAATATGAAATTGAATCCGGGGGATGTGATGTTTGAAACCGGACAGAAAAACGGAAGATATAAGGGGATCTATCATGTGGAAATGATTACTGGTTATATATTCTATGGATTTGATGGGAATGGAAAGGCAGAACTTGGAATTCAGTGGGCAACTGGAGATGAAAAATATTACCCAATGGGGCAGATGGTAGGCAGGCCGTAAAGGTCTGTCTTTTTTTGTCGGAATATGTTACAATGCAAAAAAATGAGAAAGAGGGAGAAAAGGATGTTTCAGTCACTTGAATATAAACACCCGAAATTTTATCAGGTATTCCGCCTGTTTATTGTGTTTTTTGCTTCACTTTTGTATGCGTGGAATCTGCGCTGTTTTGCCAAAACGGCAGGCCTGTTTCCGGGAGGATTTTCCGGATTGTCACTTTTACTACAGCAGATCGGGTTAGATTTTATCCATGTCAGTATACCGTTTTCGGTGTTTAACATCGGACTGAATCTGGTTCCTACTTACATTGCATATAAATTTATCGGGAAAAAATTTACTCTGTATTCTATTATTGTTATTGTACTGACGAGTATTTTTACAGATATGCTTCCGGCGTATGTGTTTACAAAGGATGTGCTGCTGATCAGTGTGTTTGGTGGACTGATCAATGGATTTGCCATCAGTCTGTGTTTAAATGTCGGCACCACCACGGGTGGCACCGACTTTATCAGCATCTTTTTATCACAGCAGAAGGGCATTGATGCATGGAATTATATTCTGGCAGGAAATGTGCTCATGCTTGTAGTTGCAGGTGCCCTGTTCGGCTGGTCGATTGCGTTGTACTCGATTATTTACCAGTTCTGCAGCACGCAGATCATTCAGGCATTGTACAAGCGTTACCAGAAGGAAACGATGTTTATTATTTCTGATAAATCCAATGAAATCTATCGTGCCATCCGGGAACGGACCAACCATGATGCAACGTTATTCCAGGGAATCGGGTGTTATGAGGAAAAGCAAAAGACCCTGATTTATTCCGTCATTAATTCCGAGGCAAAAAGGGAGCTGCTTCCGCTTATCCGTCAGATTGATCCCCATGCTTTTATCAATGTCGTGCGGACAGAAGAACTTGCGGGGCGTTTTCATGATATTCCGCATGATTAAAAGCTTTATGCAGATTCAATCTCATAAGTAAAGCCGGCATCCTCGATGGTTTTGATGGTATCCTGGATGCCCTGTCCACCGGCGGTCAGATAACCGGAGGCGAAAATGGAATCGACGACACTTAAAAGCTTTTTTTCTTCTCCTTTGAAATATACCTCACGGCCGGCGGCACAGCGGATATCTGACTGTGGAACCATCAGTCTTGCAAGGCAGAGGACTTTCATGCAGTATTCTGTGGTCAGACCGGAAATATCTTTATCGCCTAACGGAGTTCCCTTGATCGGAAGCAGAAAATTGATCGGCAGTGCTTCCGGCTGGATCTCACGCAGTTCCATCAGCATATCTACCACATCTTCTTTGCTCTCGCCCATACCGATGATTCCGCCACTGCAGATTTCAAATCCAATCTTCTGCAGCATATGAATATTTTCAACACGCTGGTCAAAGGTGTGGGTGGAGCAGATATGGCTGTAATAGGCGCGGCTGCTGTTTAAGTTGTGGTTGATACGGTCAAGACCGGCATCGTAGAGCATGCGTGCCTGTTTTTCCGTTAAAAATCCAATGGAACAGCACAGATGTGTGCCGGTTTTCTTCATGGCACGGATGCGTTCGGCAAGTTCTTCAATTTCCTCATCTGTAAATTTCATTCCGCTTAAGCCGATACAGTGGCGGCTTAAATGGTGTTCATTGACAAAATCGTTATCCTTGTACAGTTTCTCATCGGAAACCCATTTGTATTTTTCAATATCTGCGGTGGAACGGCAGGATTGTGCACAGTATGCGCAGTCCTGGGAACAGTTGCCGCTGCGGGCATTGGTCAGAATATGGATGCTGACGTGATTTCCTTTATATTTTCTCCGGAGTTTTTCAGCACGGGCGATCAGATCATCCAGCTGATCGTCCGGAGTGTTTAAAATAGAAAGAGCCTCCTCGCGGGAGAGAACCGGATCGTTTTCTTTTGTTGTATGCATTTGCTAAATACCTTCCTTGTGTGTAATTATTAACAATATGCATTCACTTTAGCATGGAAAAAATGAAATGTCAACGATGATGAGCGAACGGGTTGACAATAAAGAGTAAAAAACCCGGAGAATGAAAAAATTCTCCGGATTTGAAGTATTATAATAAAATTTTTGATTTATGCTTTAGTAAGCGGGACCCGTTTATAATAAGAAGAACCCCTGCGGCGATTCCTGTGGCAAGTACACAGATTCCGATCACGAGGCTTGATACGGCTGATGATCCCATTGCTTTATATATTTTCTCGTTCATAAAAACAAACCTCCTTAAATTGACGAAGTTTAATATCTTAATTCATTCTTATTTTAACACAACATCCGTTGACATTGCAACGTGGATTTGCTACAGTTGACAGTGTATAAATTAAATTAGAAAAATAACACGAAAATATATAGTAACTGAGAAAAATCAGGAGGCATAGAGATGGCAAAAATTATATTAACCGGGGATCGCCCGACAGGAAGACTGCATGTGGGACACTATGTAGGATCTCTGCGAAGAAGAGTGGAATTACAGAATTCGGGAGAGTTTGATAAGATTTTTATTATGATTGCGGATGCACAGGCACTGACCGACAATTTTGATAATCCGGAGAAGGTGCGTCAGAATATCATAGAGGTGGCACTGGATTATTTATCTGCAGGGCTGGATCCAGCGAAATCCACATTGTTTGTCCAGTCACAGATTTCCGAATTGACAGAGCTTACGTTTTTCTATGCCAATCTGGTAACTGTTTCCAGGCTGCAGCGGAATCCGACTGTTAAGTCAGAAATTAAAATGCGCAATTTTGAGACCAGTATTCCGGTCGGATTTTTTACATATCCGATCAGTCAGGCAGCAGATATTACTGCTTTTAAGGCAACGGTTGTACCAGCGGGAGAAGATCAGCTTCCAATGATTGAGCAGACAAGGGAGATTGTCCGTAAATTCAATTCCATTTATGATGAGGTGCTGGTGGAGCCGGATGTGCTGCTTCCGGAGAATGAGGCATGTATGCGTCTGCCGGGAATTGATGGAAAACAGAAGATGAGCAAATCCCTGGGGAACTGTATTTATCTTTCAGATACGGAAAGTGATGTCAAAAAAAAGATTATGAGTATGTACACGGATCCGACACATATTCAGATATCTGATCCGGGACATCTGGAAGGAAACTGTGTATTTACCTATCTGGATGCTTTCAGCAAACCGGAACATTTTGAAGAATATCTTCCGGAATATCATAATCTGGATGAATTAAAGGAACACTATACCAGAGGCGGTCTTGGAGATGTAAAAATCAAAAAATTCCTGAACAACGTCATTCAGGAAGAGCTGGCTCCGATTCGTGCGCGAAGGGCAGAATTTGAGAAAGACATTCCGGCAGTATATGAAATTCTGAAAAAAGGAAGTGATGCAGCGCGTGAAGTTGCAGCACAGACACTTTCTGAAGTAAAACAGGCGATGAAAATCAATTATTTTGATGATGAAGAACTAATTCGTGTACAGAGTGAGAAATATCAGGGTGTATAAAAAGAAAGGATCGGAAAATATGATGATGAAAAAGACAGGACTGTTGGCAGTACTGACAGCAGGAGTACTTTTACTTGCAGGATGCGGTGGGGAAGCAAAGACAATTGATGCGCAGGCTCTTGCAAAATCGCTTGCAACAGAGATTAAATATGATGATACATTAAAGGAACTGACAGCGGATGAAATTTCAATGCTTGTAGATTTACCGGAAGATGTTGATTCTGTTATGTATGCCGGAAGCGGTTCTACGGCAGAAGAGGTAGGTGTTTTTACCGCAAAAGATTCAAATCAGGCAAAAGAAACCATGGAAGATGTCCAGAAATATCTTGATGATCAGGCGGATTCTTTCCAGGATTATGTGCCGGAAGAGACAAAACGGATTGGAAATGCGGTGCTGGAGCAGAAAAATCAGTATGTGGTTCTGTGTGTGTCCGGGGATTCGGACCAGGCAAAAGAAATTATAGAAAAGGCGTTTAAATAAAATGGTTTTTAGTAGTTTTGTATTTTTACTTGCATTTTTACCGATCGTATTATTGCTGTACTATCTCTGCCCGGCAAGGCTTAGAAACCTTGTTTTATTGGTTTTCAGTCTGGTCTTTTATGCGTGGGGAGAGCCGGTCTATGTATTAATCATGCTGTTTTCGATTGTATTTGATTATGCGAATGGGCGGTTGATCGAGCACTTTAAAAACAAAAACTGTCCGGGGAAAGCAAAAGCCGCACTGATCGTTGATCTGTGCGGAAACCTTGCCATCCTCGGGTTTTTTAAGTACACGGATTTTGTTATCGGGAGTATCAATTCCATTACAGGGGCAGGGTTGTCGCTGCTGCATATAGCACTTCCGATTGGAATTTCTTTTTATACCTTTCAGACAATGTCTTATACGATTGATGTTTATCGCGGGGAGGTTGCAGCACAGAAAAACATTCTTACATTTGCAACCTATGTAACCCTGTTTCCGCAGCTGATCGCAGGACCGATTGTGCAGTATAAAACGGTGGAAAAAGAACTCATGCACAGAAAAGTCACGCTGGAAGATTTTTCCGAAGGAGCATTTCGTTTTTCCGTGGGCCTGGCAAAGAAAGTGCTTCTGGCAAATCAGATCGGAAGTCTGTGGGATTCCATTTCACAGTTGAATCACATGTCGGTGGCTACGGCATGGCTTGGTGCAATTGC
The DNA here is from genome assembly GCF_003462365.1 of Roseburia sp. TF10-5. Classification (NCBI taxonomy): domain Bacteria; kingdom Bacillati; phylum Bacillota; class Clostridia; order Lachnospirales; family Lachnospiraceae; genus Roseburia; species Roseburia sp. TF10-5. The sequence continues at coordinate 49,436 of NZ_QTYW01000014.1, forward strand.
ATACAGTTTTCAGATTTATTTTGATTTTTCGGGATATTCGGATATGGCGATCGGACTGGGCAGAATGTTTGGATTTTATTTTCTGGAAAACTTCAATTTCCCGTATATGTCAAAGACAATTACGGAATTCTGGAGACGATGGCATATTTCCCTGAGTTCCTGGTTCCGCGAGTATGTATACATTCCGCTTGGGGGAAACCGTAAGGGTCTGGTACGGCAGCTGTTTAATATTATGGTTGTATGGATGCTGACCGGTCTGTGGCACGGGGCAAACTGGAATTTTGTACTCTGGGGTGTGTATTATGGTGTGCTTCTCATGATTGAAAAGTTGTTCCTGCTTAAATGGCTGGATAAACTTCCAAATTGGATCGGGCATATCTACAGCATGTTTCTCGTGGTTATTGGATGGACAATTTTTGCACAGACGGATATTCACCAGCTGGGAGAATATTTAAAGACAATGTTTGGAATCGGACATGTGGCAGTTGCGGATTCTGATTTCTTATATTTCCTTGGAAGCAATGCGGTACTTCTGGTGGCATTGATCGCGGCATCTATTGATTACCGTGTCTGGATGCGCAGATTAAAGCTTGGAAAAGATGCTACTGTATACGATACGATTGCAACGTCGAAGGGATGGACTATAGCAAAGCCGGTTCTCATGGTTGTGTTTTTGCTGGTGTCCTTTGCGTTTCTGGTAGGGGACAGTTACAATCCGTTTTTATATTTCCGTTTTTAGGAGGCATAGATCATTGAAAAAAATCAGAGTGACAATGATCGTCATTTTTGTTGCGTTTCTTGCGCTGGTATCCGGTGGAAGCCTGCTGATGAAAGATCGTGAGTTCTCACCAAATGAAAACAGATATCTGGCAGAACCGCCCAGACTGACGGTTGACAATATATTGAGTGGAAAATTTCAGGATGGTCTTGAAAATTATCTCAGGGATCAGATCTGTTTCCGTGATGGATGGATCACGGTAAAAACCGGAATCCAGAAAGCCTGCAAAGACACGGATATCGGAGGGGCTTATGTGGGAAAAGACGGCTATGATTTTGAAAAAATCACACCGGAAGATGTGGATGAAAAACAGATTGCCCGCAATGTAAAAGCGGTGCAGGATTTTTTTGCAAAAGTTTCTGAAAATGTAGAAAAGGAGCGGTTATCTTTTCTGCTTGTTCCGTCATCCGGGCTGGTAATGGAGGATAAACTTCCGGCACATGCACGGCTGTTTGATCAGGCAAAGTATATTGACCAGATTGAAAAACAGATGACGGACTGTCGTGTGACAGATGTGAGGAAAGACCTTCTTTCGCATAAGGATGATTATATTTATTACAAAACGGATCATCACTGGACGAGTGAGGGCGCTTACCTTGCCTATGAAACATGGTGTGACAGTACCGGGATGGAGAGCACGCCGCTGGCTGATCTGAAAAAACAGGTTGCAACCCAAAAATTCCGTGGAAGCCTGTATTCCAAAATACTGGATGCGGATTCGGCATATGACAGTATCTGGACATATGGAGATACGAAGCAGGAGACATACGGAAGTGACTGCAGTCTGACAATTGACGAAAAGAAACAGACGGACAGCTGTTACGATACAGCGCAGCTGAGTCAAAAGGATAAATATAAATACTTTTTTGGAGATAATTACGGAACGGTACAGATTGTATCAGACCATGCCAGACATCAGGATCGCAATCTGCTCGTCATTAAGGATTCGTTTGCAAACACCTTTGTGCCGTTTGCAACAGAAAACTATAGACAGATTACTATGATTGACTTACGGTATTATAATGGAAATGTAGAGGAATATATGAAAGAACATCAGATTACAGATGTACTTGTTCTCTATAATATTACAAATTTTATTTCAGACCGGAATCTGTATAAACTGGTCGGAAGAATTTAAAATGGAAAAGAGGTAAGATAAATGGTTTATAAGAGAGTAAGTAAAATAATCTTTGCTGCCATACTTGCCGTAACGGTGTTTTCGGGTTGCGGGAACAGGCAGGAAGAGAAAATAGATAAGACAGAAACAGAGACCACAACACAGAAAAGCACACAGGATTCCACACAGGATGTCACGCAGGAAGCGGAAGAGGAAACAAAATATCCGTCCATCACTTCGGATGGAAAAATGAAAGATTACAAAAGTGTTGTGACAGTGGATGATACAGCATATGAGTTATACACATATCTGGACAAAGTAGCAGACAATTATGCAAAAAGTGTAAATAAGGTAGCGGATACTCTGGCCGGAAAATCGGATGTGTATGATCTTGTCATTCCCCTCAGTTCGGGAATTACATTTCCGGATAATTTGAAAGACAAAATCTCGTCTTCCGATCAGCATGACGCAATGCAGAAGATCCAGGCAAAAATGGACAAACATGTAAAAAACGTGGACGTATATGACGTGCTTATGCAGCATCGGACGGAGTATGAATATTTTCGGACGGATCATCATTGGACGACACTTGGTGCTTATTACGCATATACGGAATTCTGTAAAGCAAAAGGGATTACGCCGGAATCATTGGATGCATATAGTAAGAAACAGGATTTTGACGGTTTTCTGGGATCTTTTTATAATGATACTTCAGATGCAAAACTGAAAGCAAATCCGGATACTGTGACAGCATATTACCCAAATGCTGAGAGCATATGCCATGTGACGGCATCGGATGGCAAAAAATATGACTGGCCGGTAATTTATGATGTTTCGAATTACAATGCGGGACTGAAATACAGTACGTTTATTGCAAGTGATAATCCATACACGGAAATTGAGAACAAGGATCTGTCGGATGGAAGTTCCTGCATTGTTGTAAAAGAATCGTTCGGAAATGCATTTATTCCATTTCTGGTTGATCATTATCAGACGGTGTATGTCGTGGATTACCGTTATTGGACAGGAAGTATCAGTAAACTTGCACAGGACAAGAACGTGAATGATGTGCTGTTTTTGAATAATCTTTCCATGATTCGCAATAAAAGTCTGGTAGGAAAGTTATACAGAGTGCTATAATACATTACAGTAAATAATTCCGTACAGACGATACGAAAGGAGGGGAATCCGGTGGTTAAATACTACAGAACAGATGACCGAAAGATTCATGAAGAACCGACAATTCAGGATGGCGTATGGGTGCAGATGGTAAACCCCAGTGTCGCGGAGGGACAGATGGTCGCGGATGCTCTGGATATGGATGTTGAAGATGTGCTGGCCGCACTCGATGAAGAGGAGAGTTCCCGTATCGAACTACAGGATGGTTATACTCTCATTCTGGTCGATATCCCGTCGATCGAGATCCGTCATGAAAAAGAATCGTATACGACCATACCGCTTGGTATTCTGATTACATCGGGTGAGATCGTTACAGTCTGTACGGAGGATACACCGGTTCTTCAGGCGTTTTTGAATAACCGTGTCCGGGAATTCAGCACGAAAAAAAAGCTTCGTTTTGTCTATCAGATCCTGTACCGGATTGCAGTGCTTTATCAGAGTGATCTTCGTATCATCGACAAGATGCGTACGGAGATCGAGGAACGTGTCGGGGATGATACGGAGGAAGTGGATCTGATTGCGCTGCATGAACTGGAATCGACACTGGTCTACTTTGCGACATCCCTTCGTGCCAACGGAGTAGTGCTTGACCGCCTGACAAGATACAAGCGGCTGGAGCAGTATCCGGAGGATAAGGAACTGCTCGGGGATGTAATCGTAGAGAACCAGCAGGCAATTGAGATGACAAGCATTTACCGTGACATCATAAATGGTACCAGAGAATTGTTGTCATCGGTCATCGACAATCGGATGAATTCCATCATGAAATCGCTGACAGTCATCACGCTGGTTATGGCGATTCCTACGGTTATTTCCGGAATTTACGGTATGAATGTCAACGAGCACTGGGTCCCGTTTGCCAATACTGCGCACGGATTTGCTATTATCATCGGAATTATGGTGATCATTTGTGTGATTATCCTGCTTCTTCTGCGAAAGAAGCGTATCCTCTAGCGGATTGAATTGCGGTATTGCAGAGGCGGGACATGAAAGGTGTTCTTAAATGTCCGGATAAAATAGCTTACATTTGGAAAGCCGCTCTGCAGTGCTGTCTCTGTGATGGAGAGACTTGTGGTTTCCAGCAGATGCTTTGCGTGGGATAACCGCAGGTACGTGATATACTGCGAGAGCGTAAGCTGGAAATGTTCCCGGAAATACCGGGAGATATATTTTTCAGACATATGGAAATGTCCGGCGAGATCGTGCAGGGAAATACGAAAACAGTAATTTTGCTGAATATAAGATAACAACTCTTTCTGGAGACTGCTGGTGCTTTTGGTATGGCTGGGATAAAACAGATCCTGTTCTGCCATAAGAAGCACAAGTTTCAGGAGAAGAATGCGGGTGCCAAGCTGGTTTTGGTATCCGTTTTTTTGGTTCGCAGCAATACGGTCAGAGTTGGCGTTGATGATCTGATCAAGCAGAACGGATGCCTTTGCTGCTGTGTTGTGATCCTCTGGAAGTTTACAGGGAAAGGAGAGGGTGTGGTTCCGCAGGGGAAAGAAAAGTTCCCGTTCCAAAGAATCATCCGACTGAAATGAAATAAATTCGAGAGGAAACAGGAGGGTGTAGTAGTCGACATCCCCGGCTGCCGATCCCATCAGATGAAGCTGCCCCGGAGCAACAAAATAGACCGAACCGTCCTCAGCAGTATATTCTTTCCCGTCAATCAGGAGGTTTAAAGGTCCTTTTTTCGTGTAAATAACTTCAAGCTCATCGTGCCAGTGTACGGGAATCTGAAAAGCATGGAAAATATTATGTATGTGATATTGTGTATAGGGGTAATTGTCTGTGCCGTGCGGACGGTTTTCCTTGAGTTCCGGATACATGAAGTCCCTCCTTCTGTCGGTTTCCTAAATTATAATGGAAAAGTAGAAATAATGCAATTATAAGGCGATAAAATGCAAGCATTTTTTGAAAAAAGGGCATAAAATGAATACGAAAGAAAGGAGATACCATAAATGGAACAGAGGAGAAAAAATTTAACGCAGCTTTTTATTCCTATTTGCCTGGAAACGCTTTTGTATATGCTTTCGGGAATGGTTGATACCCTGATGCTTTCATCTGTAAATGATCAGGCAGTAGGGGCAGTGGGAACTGCGAATACATATATAGGGATTTTTATCATCATGTTTTCTGTGATTTCCTCAGGAATGGTGGCCGTCATGACACAGAATATCGGGGCAGGCAGACCGGGGGTGGCATATCAGGCAAGACAGCTCGGACTGGCTTTTAATGCAGTGCTTGGAATAATCCTATCCCTGATCCTGGCATTTGGGGCAGGAACAATACTTGCTGGTGTTGGCGTGGCAGATGCATTGATGCAGCCGGCGAGAACCTATCTGCAGATTGTGGGTGGATTTTGTATTTTAAATGCTTTGATTCCAATCTGCTCGAGTTATCTTCGGGCATTTGGTTTTTCGAAAGAACCGTTGTATGCATCAATTATCGGTAATGTTATTAATTTTTGCCTGAATGCATTTTTCCTGTTTGTACTGCACAAAGGGGTAGCGGGTGTTGCCACCGCCACGGTGGTCTCGCGTATTATCAATCTGGTGATTGTTGTACTGCTTGGTGCTGTTTTGGTGAAAGCAAAACAGCATCCGGAAAGGGAGAGCAACCGGGAAGTGATGGGACAGATCATCCGTATCGGGCTTCCGTCCGCATGTGAGACCGCGATTTATAACGTTTCCATGACGCTGGTGATCCGTTTCCTGAATCAGATGGATGCGCAGGGACTTAATGTGACAGCACGTTCCTACACAATGCAGATCACAAATTTTTCCTATTGTGTAGGTGCGGCGCTTGCACAGGCAAATGCAATTATGACTGGGTGGCATATCGGTGCGAAAGAGTATGATGCGTGTGACCGTGGAACGAAAAAAGCAGCGGTGATCGGAGTGATTGTTGCAGTTATTCTGGAGACGGTGTTTACGCTTTGTTCCGGCTGGATTATGCAGTTGTTTTCGAAAGATCCGCAGATGGTGTCGCTTGTTGGTAAACTTCTGGCAATTGACATCGTACTTGAGATCGGCCGTGTAACCAATCTGGTGTACGGACAGGCATTAAAGACAAGTGGGGATGCCGTATTCCCGGTAGTGATGGGAGCCTGCTTTATGATTTTGTGTTCGGTTGGGGGAACGTATCTATTTGGAATCCGTCTGGGGCTTCTGGCCGTGGGCGCATACATCGGTATGGCTGGTGATGAATGCGTCCGCGCCATTGGCATGTACCTTCGCTGGAAAAGCGGAAAGTGGAAAGAAAAGGGACTGGTTAAATCCCGGTAGCTTCGTAGCGTCCGCTGGCACCACATGGAAGAACCAGTCCGCTGGAGGAAACCGGAAGACCGATCTCGCTGGCGGTGACTGTACCATTGGCGGTGTCAAGAACCGTACTTATCATATAGGAAAGAACTGCCGGCTGCAGACCGGTGGTATATGAGTTAATCAGGAAGAAGAGCGGATTGTCCGTTAAAATCTGGCTGCAGAGCTGGATGAGCGGATAAACGCTCTCTTCTATTTTCCAGATTTCCCCTTTTGGTCCGCGACCGTAAGACGGCGGGTCCATGATAATGGCATCATAATGGTTCCCACGACGGATTTCCCTCTCTACAAATTTGACACAGTCATCGACCAGCCACCGGATCGGGGCATCTTTCAGACCGGAAGAAATTGCATTTTCTTTTGCCCAGGTGACCATGCCTTTGGATGCATCTACATGGGTTACGCTTGCACCTGCCGCAGCGGCCGCAAGTGTTGCCCCACCGGTATAGGCGAAAAGATTAAGAACCTTAACCTGGCGTCCTTTGGAAACGGCGTCTGCAATGAGCTGGGAAAACCAGTTCCAGTTGGCAGCCTGTTCCGGAAATAATCCGGTATGTTTAAAACTGAAAGGTTTTAAATGAAACGTTAACTTCTTATTAATAGGCAGGGAATATTGAATGGTCCATTCTTTTGGAAGCTGGAAAAATTCCCATTCTCCGCCTCCTTTGGAACTGCGGTGGTAGTGGCCGTTCATTTTGCGCCATCCTTTTTCCTTTTTCGGAGTATCCCAGATTACCTGGGGATCTGGGCGGACGAGAAGATAATCTCCCCAGCGTTCGAGCTTTTCACCTTTTGAACAATCGATCACTTCATAGTCATTCCATTGATCTGCTAACCACATATATCATATCCTCCTGATTTTCATCTGTATAAAACAGTAACATTATATGAAAAATAGAAAAAATAATCAATCATTAAATTTTGGGGCGAAAAAACGTAAAAGAAAAAATAAAAAAAGTTCTTGCTTTTTTGAATAAGACCATGTATAATATCAATTGCTGTGGCATGATAGCTGTGAAACGTGAGGTTGCTGCCTATGTGGCAGGTTTTCCGTGGAGCGAATGTCAAGTTAGGAAACTGACGACAAGTCACTGTACAAACAATATGGTCTATCAAAGATAGAAACAACGTGTGAAAAAATGCGAATCGCCTGACGATGGGGCGATACATCAGAGGTGTACCGCAGGACACACACGGAGAAGTGTACAGTCACCGCTTGTCGTACTATTTACAAAGTGCGAAAAGGAGGCGACTTTTTTTATGGCAAGTCAAGTAATGAGAATCACTCTCAAGGCTTATGATCACGAATTAGTTGATTCATCAGCAAAGAAAATCATCGAGACTGTAAAGAAGAACGGATCACAGGTGAGCGGACCGGTACCTCTTCCTACTAAGAAGGAAGTAGTTACAATTCTTAGAGCTACTCACAAGTACAAAGATTCCCGTGAACAGTTCGAGCAGAGAACTCATAAGAGACTGATTGATATCGTTACACCAACTCAGAAGACTGTTGATGCTTTATCACGTCTTGAGATGCCAGCAGGTGTTTACATCGATATTAAAATGAAACAGAAATAATAACTGTTTCGACAAATTATTTCGTAAGTCCTGATTAGTTATTTCATATAGATATGGCTGCTCTAGGATGAACGGTTCCGCTACTCCACTGCAGATCAGCAGGTGGGCAAGAGGCGTTCCGCTGTAGAAAACAGGAGGTTAAACAATGAAGAAAGCGATTTTAGCAACAAAAGTCGGAATGACACAGATCTTCAATGCAGACGGCGTATTAGTGCCGGTTACTGTATTACAGGCTGGTCCTTGTGTTGTTACTCAGATTAAGACAGTAGACAACGATGGATACAGTGCAGTTCAGGTTGGATTTGTTGACAAGAAAGAAAAGACTGTTAACAAAGATGCCAACGGAAAGAAAGAAATTCGCAACAGACATGGCGTAAACAAGGCTCAGATGGGTCACTTCGCTAAAGCTGGTGTATCTGGTAAGAGATTCGTTCGCGAGTTCAAGTTTGAGAATGCAGACGAGTATAAGTTAGCAGATGAAATCAAAGCTGACATCTTCGCAGAAGGTGACAAGGTTGATGTTACTGCTATTTCAAAAGGTAAAGGTTTCCAGGGTGCTATTAAGAGATTAGGTCAGCACAGAGGACCGATGGCTCATGGTTCTAAGTTCCATCGTCATCAGGGTTCTAACGGTGCATGTTCTTCTCCGAGCCGTGTATTCAAGGGAAAAGGAATGCCTGGACACATGGGTAGCGTAAAAGTTACAACTCAGAATCTTGAAGTTGTAAGAGTTGACGCAGAGAACAACTTACTGCTGATCAAGGGTGCTGTCCCAGGAGCAAAGAAAGCTCTCATCACAGTAAAAGAGACCACAAAGTCTGGTAAATAGTGCAAAGTAAGAAAGGAGGAACTTTACGATGGCTAAAGTAGCTGTTTATAATATGGAAGGTAAAGAAGTTGATTCTATCGAATTAAACGATTCCATTTTCGGCGTAGAAATTAATGAGCATTTAGTTCATATGGCTGTGCTTCAGCAGCTTGCAAATAATCGTCAGGGAACACAGAAGGCTAAGACACGTTCTGAAGTTCGCGGTGGCGGAAGAAAACCATGGAGACAGAAGGGAACCGGTCATGCAAGACAGGGATCTACACGTTCTCCACAGTGGACAGGCGGCGGAGTTGTATTCGCTCCGGTACCAAGAGATTACTCATTCAAGCTCAACAAGAAAGAGAAGAGAGCTGCATTAAAGTCTGTTCTGACTTCTAAGGTAGCAGAGAACAAGTTTGTAGTTGTTGATGAGCTGAAATTAGATGAAATTAAGACAAAGAAGTTCGTACAGGTTATGAACAATCTGAAAGTTGAGAAGGCACTTGTTGTATTAAACGACATGGACACAAACGTGATCGCATCTGCAGCAAATATTCCAACTGTTAAGACTGCTCAGACAAACGAGCTGAATGTATTTGATGCATTAAAGTATGACAAGGTAGTTGTTACAAAGGCTGCTCTTGCAACAATCGAGGAGGTGTATGCATAATGGCAAACGTACAGTATTATGATGTAATCCTCAAACCAGTAGTAACTGAGAAGAGTATGAATGCAATGGCTGAGAAGAAATATACATTTCTTGTTCATCCGGATGCAAACAAAACTATGATCAAGGAAGCCGTAGAGAGAATGTTCGAGGGAACAAAGGTTGCCAAGGTCAATACAATGAATTGTGAAGGCAAGAACAGAAGACGTGGAATGGTAACAGGAAAGACTGCTAAGACAAAGAAAGCAATCGTTCAGTTAACAGAGGACAGCAAGGATATCGAGATCTTCGCTGGATTATAATTCCAAAAGGAGCACTTGCATAAGAGTTGCTTCGCAAGCAAGTGCGTAGGCAATGCATCTACGATGCATTACAAGATATGTGTCAGAGATGACACGATAATGAAAACATCGAAAGGAGAAAAACAATGGGAATTAAGACATATAACCCATATACACCTTCCAGAAGAAATATGACTGGTTCTGATTTCTCTGAGATCACTAAGACAACTCCTGAGAAATCCCTTACAACTTCTTTAAAGAAGAACGCTGGTCGTAACAATCAGGGTAAAATCACAGTTAGACACCAGGGTGGTGGAAACAGAAGAAAATACAGAATCATCGACTTTAAGAGAAGAAAAGATGGTATTCCGGCAACCGTAATCGGTGTTGAATACGATCCGAACAGAACAGCAAATATCGCACTGATCTGCTATGCAGATGGTGAGAAAGCATATATCCTTGCTCCTGCAGGATTAACCGACGGCATGAAGGTTATGAACGGACCAGAAGCAGAGGTAAGAGTTGGAAACTGTTTACCACTTGAGAATATTCCGGTTGGTACACAGATCCACAACATCGAGTTACTGCCAGGTAAGGGTGGACAGTTAGTACGTTCTGCCGGACTCAGCGCACAGCTGATGGCTAAGGAAGGAAAGTATGCAACACTTCGTCTTCCTTCAGGCGAGATGAGAATGGTTCCAATTCAGTGTAGAGCAACAATCGGTGTTATCGGAAACGGTGACCACAACCTCGTAAATATTGGTAAGGCTGGACGTAAGCGTCACATGGGTATCCGCCCAACAGTTCGTGGTTCTGTTATGAACCCTAATGACCATCCACACGGTGGTGGTGAAGGTAAGGCTCCAGTAGGTCGTCCAGGACCATGTACTCCATGGGGCAAGCCTGCACTTGGTTTAAAGACCAGAAAGAAGAACAAGCAGTCTAACAAGCTTATCGTAAGAAGAAGAGACGGTAGAGCTATCAAATAATTAGGAGGTTTATGAAATGGCACGTTCACTTAAAAAAGGACCATTTGCTGATGAGAGCTTACTCAAAAAAGTAGATGCTATGAACGCTTCCGGAGACAAGTCCGTAATTAAGACCTGGTCCCGTCGTTCTACTATTTTCCCATCTTTCGTTGGACACACAATCGCTGTTCATGACGGAAGAAAGCATGTTCCGGTATATGTTACAGAGGACATGGTTGGACATAAGCTCGGTGAGTTCGTTGCAACAAGAACTTACAGAGGACATGGAAAAGACGAAAAGAAATCAGGCGTGAGATAAAATAATATTTAGTGGAAGGAGGTTTCATCCATGGCAAAAGGACATAGATCCCAGATCAAGAGAGAGAGAAACGAAGTAAAGGACACAAGACCTTCAGCTAAGTTATCTTATGCTAGAGTGTCAGTACAGAAGGCTTGCTTCGTATTAGATGCAATTCGTGGTAAGGATGTTGCGACTGCACTTGCAATCGTATCCTACAACCCAAGATACGCTTCAAGCGTTGTAGAGAAGTTATTAAAGTCAGCAATCGCTAACGCTGAGAACAATAACGGAATGAAGGCAGAAAACCTTTATGTAGCAGAGTGCTACGCAAATAAGGGACCAACAATGAAGAGAATTCATCCTCGTGCACAGGGTAGAGCTTATAGAATCGAAAAGAGAATGAGCCACATTACAATCGTGCTCGATGAAAGATAGGAGGCAATCATGGGACAGAAGGTTAATCCTCATGGATTAAGAGTCGGCGTTATCAAAGATTGGGATTCTAAATGGTATGCAGATGGAGATTTCGCTGATTACTTAGTAGAAGATTACAATATCAGAACATTTCTGAAGAAAAAATTATACGCAGCTGGTGTTTCTAAGATTGAGATCGAAAGAGCATCAGATCGTGTGAAGGTTATCATTTACACAGCTAAGCCAGGTGTTGTAATTGGTAAGGGCGGCGCTGAGATCGAAAAGATCAAGGCAGAAGTTCAGAAACTTACAGATAAGAAGTTAGTTGTAGATATCAAAGAAGTAAAGAGACCAGATCGTGACGCTCAGTTAGTAGCTGAGAACATCGCTTTACAGCTTGAGAACCGTGTTTCTTTCCGTAGAGCAATGAAGTCCTGCATGGGCCGTGCAATGAAGACCGGTGCAAAGGGAATTAAGACTTCCTGCTCAGGACGTCTTGGTGGAGCTGATATGGCCCGTACAGAGTTCTACTCTGAAGGAACTATACCGCTTCAGACACTTCGTGCAGATATCGATTATGGATTCGCAGAGGCAGATACCACTTACGGTAAAGTAGGTGTTAAGGTTTGGATCTACCGTGGCGAAGTGCTTCCTACAAAGGCTAATAAGGAAGGAGGAGCTCAGTAATTATGTTAATGCCAAAGAGAGTAAAACATCGTAAACAGTTCCGTGGTTCCATGGCTGGTAAAGCAACCAGAGGAAACAAGATCACATACGGTGAGTATGGTATCGTATCATTAGAGCCTTGCTGGATTAAGGCAAATCAGATCGAGGCAGCCCGTGTTGCTATGACAAGATATATCAAGCGTGGTGGTAAAGTCTGGATCAAGATCTTCCCAGAGAAGCCTGTAACTCATAAGCCTATGGGTGTTCGAATGGGTAAAGGAAAGGGCGCCCTTGAGTATTGGGTAGCTGTAGTTAAACCAGGTAGAGTATTATTTGAAATCTCCGGTGTTCCGGAAGACGTAGCGAAAGAAGCTTTACGTCTTGCTACACATAAATTACCTTGCAAATGTAAAGTAGTTTCACGTGCAGATTTAGAAGGCGGTGAGTCAAATGAAAACTAGTGCATATTTAGAAGAATTAAAGTCACTTACTGTTGCAGATTTACAGTCACAGTTAGTTGATGCAAAAAAGGAACTTTTCAATTTGAGATTCCAGAATGCAACCAATCAGTTAGATAATACAGCCAGAATTAAAGAAGTTCGCAAGAATATTGCTAGAATTCAGACTGTTATCACCGAGAAAGCTAGCGTTGCTGAATAAATCCAATTCTCAGAAAGGAGACTTCGGTCGTGGAAGAAAGAAATCTTAGAAAAACACGTGTAGGTGTTGTTGTAAGCGATAAGATGGATAAGACAATCGTTGTAGCTGTAAAGAACAACGAGAGACATCCACTGTACAACAAGATCGTTAAAAAGACTTATAAGTTAAAGGCTCATGACGAGAACAACGATGCTAAGATCGGCGATACCGTCAGAGTTATGGAAACAAGACCATTATCTAAAGATAAGAGATGGAGACTTGTAGAAATCATGGAAAGAGCAAAATAATAAAAGGAGGCTACAAGCATGGTACAGCAGGAAAGCAGACTCAAAGTTGCGGACAATACTGGCGCAAAAGAGTTACTTGTTATCCGCGTAATGGGTGGATCTACCAGAAGATATGCGAACATCGGCGATGTGATCGTTGCTACTGTTAAAGATGCAACACCAGGCGGTGTTGTTAAAAAGGGCGATGTTGTAAAAGCCGTAGTTGTTCGTTCAGTAAAGGGTGCCCGTCGTAAAGATGGTTCCTATATTAAGTTTGATGAGAACGCAGCAGTTATTATCAAGGACGACAAAACTCCGAGAGGAACTCGTATCTTTGGACCAGTAGCTCGTGAGCTTCGTGAGAAACAGTTCATGAAAATTGTTTCTCTGGCTCCAGAAGTATTATAGGAGGAACGAAGATGGCAAGTATGAAGATCAAAAAAGGCGATATGGTAAAAGTTATCGCTGGCAGAGATAAAGACAAAGAGGGCAAGGTTATTGCCGTAAATAAAAAAGACAACACACTCCTCGTTGAAGGCGTTAACATGGTTACCAAGCATGCAAAGCCAAGCATGGCAAACCAGCAGGGCGGAATCCTTCATCAGGAAGGACCTATTGATGCATCTAACGTAATGTTCCTTCACAAAGGAAAAGCTACCCGTGTAGGTTTCAAGATGGACGGAGACAAGAAAGTACGTTATGCGAAATCAACAGGCGATGTTATCGATTAATTGAAGAGAGGAGGACAAAACATTGAGTAGACTTAAAGAGCAGTACGAAAATGAGATCAAAGACGCAATGATCAAAAAGTTCGGATACAAGAATACAATGGAGGTTCCAAAGCTTGACAAGATCGTAGTTAACATGGGTGTTGGTGAGGCTAAGGAGAACGCAAAGCTTCTTGAGGCAGCTGTAAAGGACATGGAGGCTATTACCGGTCAGAAGGCTGTTACAACAAAGGCTAAGAATGCGATCGCAAACTTCAAGATCAGAGAGAACATGCCAATCGGATGTAAGGTTACCTTACGTGGCGAGAAGATGTATGAGTTCGCTGATCGTCTGATCAACTTAGCATTACCTCGTGTACGTGACTTCCGTGGTGTTAATCCAAACGCATTTGACGGACGTGGAAACTACGCACTTGGTATCAAAGAGCAGATTATCTTCCCAGAGATCGAGTACGATAAGGTAGATAAGGTTCGTGGTATGGATATCATCTTCGTTACAACTGCAAAGACAGATGAAGAGGCACGTGAGTTATTAACTCTGTTTAACATGCCATTTGCTAAATAATCAGGAGGGAATTTTTAATGGCTAAGACAAGTATGAAAATTAAACAGCAGCGTAAACCAAAATTCTCTACCAGAGAATATACACGTTGCAGAATTTGTGGACGTCCACATTCAGTTTTAAGAAAATACGGAATCTGTAGAGTATGTTTCCGTGAGTTAGCATATAAAGGTCAGATTCCAGGCGTTAAGAAGGCATCCTGGTAAACCTTTAAGAGAAAAGTTGTAGTCCAAAAGGAGGAAAAATGTCATGATGATGACAAGTGATCCAATTGCAGATATGCTTACAAGAATCCGTAATGCAAATACTGCAAAACATGATACAGTAGATATTCCAGCTTCTAAGATCAAAGTTGCTATCGCTGGCATCCTTGTTGATGAAGGTTTCATCGAGAAGTATGACATCATCGAGGATGGTAACTTCAAGACAATCCGTGTCACATTGAAGTATGGCGCTGATAAGAATGAGAAGATCATTACAGGAATTAAGAGAATTTCCAAGCCAGGTTTACGTGTATACGCTGGCAAGGATGAAATCCCGAGTGTACTTGGTGGATTAGGAATCGCAATCCTTTCTACGAACCAGGGAATCGTTACCGACAAGGAAGCAAGAAAGCTTCAGGTTGGTGGCGAAGTATTAGCATTTGTATGGTAGTCAAAACCAGATAGAAACTATTAACATCCAATAAATACAGGAGGTACGGGCATGTCACGTATAGGAAGAATGCCAATCGCAATTCCAGCTGGAGTAACAGTTGAGATCGCAGAAAATAATCATGTGACTGTAAAAGGTCCAAAGGGTACTTTGGAGAGAACTCTTCCATCAGAGATGGATATTAAGGTTGAGGGCTCTGAAGTCGTAGTTACAAGACCAAACGATTTAAAGAAAATGAAATCCTTACACGGATTAACAAGAACACTGATAAACAACATGGTTGTTGGTGTAACTGATGGTTACACCAAGACCCTTGAGGTAAACGGTGTAGGTTATAGAGCACAGAAGTCCGGAAAGAAGTTAACACTTCACCTTGGATATTCTCATCCGGTTGAGATGGAAGATCCAGAAGGACTTGAGGCAGTTGTTGAAGATAACAAGATTATCGTTAAAGGTATTGACAAAGAAAAAGTTGGCCAGTACGCAGCTGAAATCAGAGATAAGAGAAGACCTGAGCCATATAAGGGCAAGGGTATCAAGTATGCTGATGAAGTTATTAGACGTAAAGTTGGTAAGACTGGTAAGAAATAATTAAAGGAGTGGACAAGAAATGGTTAGTAAAAAGTCAAGAACAGAAGTTCGTGAAAAGAAGCATAGCAGAATGCGTAATCATCTTGCAGGTACAGCAGAGCGTCCTCGTTTAGCTGTATTCAGAAGTAATAACCATATGTATGCTCAGATTATTGATGATACAGTTGGAAATACACTTGTTTCTGCTTCAACTCTGGATAAAGATTTAAAGGCAGAGCTTGAGAAGACTAATAACGTTGATGCAGCAGCAAAACTTGGTACTGTTATTGCAAAGAAAGCATTAGATAAGGGTATTACCACAGTTGTCTTCGATCGAGGCGGTTTTATTTACGCAGGCAAGGTAAAGGCATTAGCTGAAGCAGCAAGAGAAGCTGGTTTAGAGTTTTAGGAGGAGACAAACATGAAACGTGAAATCATTGATGCGAGTCAATTAGAATTAGTTGACCAGGTTGTTGACATCAAGCGTGTAACAAAGGTCGTTAAGGGTGGACGTAACATGCGCTTCACAGCTCTCGTTGTTGTTGGTGACAAGAATGGTCATGTTGGTGCAGGTCTTGGAAAGGCTGCTGAAATTCCTGAAGCAATCCGCAAAGGAAAAGAAGATGCAATTAAGAGCCTCATCAGTGTTAAATTAGACGAGAATAACTCTATTACACATGATGTAACAGGAAAATACACAGGTGCTTCCGTATTATTAAAGAAGTCTCCTGAAGGTACTGGTATCATCGCAGGTGGTCCGGCTCGTTCCGTATGTGAGCTTGCAGGTATCACAAATATCCGTACAAAATCATTAGGATCAAATAATAAGCAGAACGTTGTACTTGCTACTATCGAGGCACTTTCTCAGTTAAGAAGCCCGGAAGAAGTTGCAAGACTTCGCGGTAAATCTGTAGAAGAAATCTTAGGTTAAGGAGGAGCGACTAAGTCATGGCAGATAAAGTAAAAGTTACACTTATTAAGTCAACAATCGGTGCTGTTCCGAAGAACAAGAAGACAATCGAAGCTCTTGGATTAACTAAGTTACACAAGACTGTAGAGTTACCAAACAACGCAGCTACACAGGGCGCGCTTCGCAAGGTTGCACCATACGTTAACGTAGAAGAAGCATAGAATAAAATAAGGAGGTGCCAAAATGGATTTATCTAGTTTAAAAGCAGCAGAAGGCTCCGTACACAGCGATAACTTCAGAAGAGGTCGTGGACACGGTTCAGGAAATGGCAAGACTGCTGGTAAGGGCCATAAGGGTCAGAAGGCTCGTTCTGGAGCACCAAGACCAGGGTTCGAAGGTGGCCAGATGCCATTATACAGAAGATTACCAAAGAGAGGTTTCAAGTGCAGAAACTCTAAGGAAATCATCGGAATTAATCTTTCAGCTCTTGAGAAATTCGATAATGACACTGTAGTATCAGTAGATACACTGATCGAAGCAGGTATCGTTAAGAACCCAAGAGACGGCGTAAAGATTCTTGGAAATGGAGAATTTACTAAGAAGCTTACAGTCCAGGCTAACGCTTTCAGTGCTAGTGCCAAGGAGAAGATTGAAGCTCTTGGTGGAAAAGCTGAGGTGATCTAATGTTTAAGACACTGCGTAATGCATTTAAAGTAAAGGACATTCGAGATCGAATTCTTTTTACTTTTTTGATGCTGATCATCATCCGGATCGGAAGTGAACTTCCGGCTCCGGGGGTTGATGGGGAAGTGTTTAAACAGTGGTGGGCAAGCCAGTCTGCAGACGGACTTGGATTTTTCAATGCGATTACAGGTGGTTCTTTCCTGAATATGTCTGTATTCGCACTGAATATTACACCGTACATTACTTCATCCATCATTATTCAGCTGCTTACCATTGCGATTCCGAAGCTTGAAGAAATTCAGCGTGACGGAGAAGAGGGAAGAAAGAAGATGGTTGCACTTACCCGTTATGTGACCATCGTTCTTGCATTGATTCAGTCTATAGCAATGACAATCGGTTTTTACCGTGGTGGATATCTCACCGGCCAGGGACCTTTAGCCGTTATTGAGGTTATTACAGGACTTACGGCAGGATCTGCAGTTCTTATGTGGATTGGTGAGCGCATCACAGAGAAAGGTATCGGAAATGGTATTTCCATTGTATTGGTTATCAACATCATTTCACGTATGCCGGAAGATATGGGAACTCTTTGGAGTCAGTTCATTGCGAACAAATCCATTCCAAAGGGAATCGTGGCAGGCCTGATCATTATTGCAATCATCGTTGCAATGGTAGTATTCGTAGTAGTACTTCAGGATGCAGAGCGTAGAATCCCAGTTCAGTATTCCAAGAAACTGCAGGGAAGAAAACAGGTGGGTGGTCAGTCCACACACATTCCGCTTAAGGTCAATACCGGCGGTGTAATCCCTGTCATCTTTGCACAGTCACTGTTACAGACACCAGTGATTATCGCAGCGATTCTTGGAAAAGGTAATGGAACAGGTATCGGAAGCAAGATCTTAAAGGGAATGTCCCAGTCTAACTGGTGCAATCCGGAAGAGCCGATCTACAGTATCGGACTTGTAGTTTATATTCTGTTAATTATCGCGTTTGCATATTTCTATACACAGATTACATTCAATCCTTTGGAGATTGCAAACAATATGAAGAAAGCCGGTGGTTTTATTCCGGGTATCCGTCCTGGAAAGCCTACCAGTGATTATTTAAATCAGATACTCAACTACATTGTATTCATCGGAG
This sequence comes from Roseburia sp. TF10-5, assembly GCF_003462365.1. Lineage (NCBI taxonomy): Bacteria > Bacillati > Bacillota > Clostridia > Lachnospirales > Lachnospiraceae > Roseburia > Roseburia sp. TF10-5. Next base: position 67,690 of record NZ_QTYW01000014.1, read on the forward strand.
CAGTTGGTCTGTCCATCGTTGCATTTATTCCAATTTTCTTCAACGGTGTATTTAAGGCAGATGTTTCTTTCGGTGGTACATCAATCATCATTATTGTCGGTGTTGTTATTGAGACAATTAAGCAGGTTGAGTCACAGATGAGAGTTCGCTATTACAAGGGATTTTTGAACGACTAATTATATTTTGGAGATACTGGATTCCGGTATCTCCATTTCCCTTATGATACGGGGAGCAATTCTTCTATATAAAAATATATCGTGTTTAATAACAGAAATGGAGAAATGATATGAAGATTATTATGTTAGGGGCTCCGGGGGCAGGAAAAGGAACACAGGCAAAGCAGATTGCTGCAAAATACCAGATTCCTCATATTTCCACCGGTGATATTTTCCGTGCAAATATCAAAAATGGTACAGAGTTAGGAAAAAAAGCAAAAACATATATGGATCAGGGTGCACTTGTGCCGGATGAACTGACCTGTGATCTGGTTATGGATCGTATCCAGCAGGATGACTGCAAAAACGGATTTGTTCTGGACGGATTTCCAAGAACAATTCCACAGGCCGAAGCTTTAGATGCAGCATTAAAGAAAATCAGCCAGACGATGGATTATGCAATTGATGTTGATGTTCCGGATGAGAATATTGTAAAACGTATGGGTGGAAGACGTGCCTGCTTAAATTGCGGGGCAACATATCATATCGTATTTAATCCGACAAAGGTGGAAGGCAAGTGTGATGCCTGTGGAGCAGAAACCGTACTTCGGGATGATGACAAGCCGGAAACTGTACAGAAGCGTCTGTCTGTATATCATGAACAGACACAGCCACTGATCGATTATTACAAGGCACAGGGAATCCTGAAATCCGTTGACGGAACCAAGCCAATGGATGAAGTGTTTGCCGATATTGTTGCAATCTTAGGTGAATAAGATGAAAGTAACGATCAAATCTGCTGAAGAGATTGAAAAAATGCGCCGCGCGGGGGAAATCCTCGCTGCCGTGCATCAGAATCTTGCAAGAGAAATCAAACCTGGGATGTCTACTTTGGACATTGACCGGTTGGGGGAAGAGATGATCCGCGGATATGGATGTATTCCTTCATTTAAAAATTATTGCGGATATCCGGCGTCCATTTGTGTTTCGGTAAACGAAGAAGTGGTGCATGGGATTCCGACAGACGAAAGGATCATCAAAGAAGGAGATATTGTCAGTCTGGATGCAGGAGTTATTTATGAAGGCTATCATTCAGATGCGGCGAGAACCGTTGCAGTCGGAGAAGTGAGTGAGGAGGCAAAGCTTCTGATCGAACGGACCAGACAGTCCTTTATTGAAGGAATGAAAAAAGCAGTGGCTGGAAATCATCTTTATGATATTTCCGCAGCAATTGGTGACTATGCAAATCAGTTTGGATATGGTGTGGTCGAGGATCTTTGTGGACATGGAATTGGCAGCCATTTGCATGAAGAACCGGAGATCCCGAATTTCAGACAGTCACGGTTTCGCAGAGGAATTAAGCTGAAACCGGGGATGACACTTGCCGTGGAGCCGATGATTAATGTGGGAACCAAAGATGTACTCTGGATGGATGATGAGTGGACCGTTGTCACGGAAGATAAGTCATTATCCGCTCACTATGAGAATACGATACTTATTACAGATGGAAAACCGGAGATCCTTTCTCTGACAGAAGAGGAAAAGAAAGCCGGATTTTTAAATCTCTTTTAACAACAGGAAAATGGAAAAGAGTCGATACAGGAGGAAAGAAAGTTATGTCAAAAGCAGATGTTATTGAAGTGGAAGGCGTAGTAGTAGAAAAACTGCCAAACGCTTTTTTCAAAGTAGAACTTGAGAATGGTCACCAGATTCTGGCAACGATCAGCGGAAAACTTCGTATGAATTTTATCCGTATCCTGCCGGGAGATAAAGTAACAATTGAAATGTCCCCATATGACCTGACAAAGGGAAGAATCATCTGGAGAGATAAATAAAAAATATGTTGACTTCCACAAGGTGTCTGTGTATAATATTATTCGGACACTTTTTGGAAAGTACCTGAAAAATGCGGAAAACCGCAGAAACAGGGCTTTTATAGAGAAAGGAGGATTTGCTGTGAAGGTAAGATCATCAGTTAAGCCTATTTGCGAGAAATGCAAAGTCATCAAGAGAAAAGGAAGCATCAGAATTATCTGTGAGAATCCGAAGCACAAACAGAGACAGGGTTAATTACTTCTTGACAGAAGAACCCTGTTATTTGTGCGCTATGGTCAGTTTATAACAGACTGGCGAAAGCAGCATCGCATTTGCGATGAAATCATTATGTGCGGCTGCAGCGCAGTGAATTTGCGCTGTTCATAATAAACAGAGGCATAGTCTGGTCTTTTTTGCTATAATACCGAGTGGCATGGGACAAATATGCGAATATGGAAATCCTATTTGTATGCACACATTTCAGGACGTGCAACCGTAGCTGTATACGGATAGGGTTCGGGAAAATACGCGGTTGCAGGTGTATTTATGACTACTAAATAATCTTAAAAATTTTATGGAGGTGTAAACACACATGGCTCGTATTGCAGGTGTAGATTTACCAAGAGAAAAACGTGTAGAAATCGGTCTGACTTACATCTACGGAATCGGTAGAGCAAGTGCTGACCGTATCCTTGAAGCAGCAAACGTAGATCCTAGCACACGTGTTAGAGATCTTACTGACGATGAGGTTAAGAGAATCAGTGCAGTCATCGATGAGACACAGACTGTAGAAGGTGATTTAAGAAGAGAGATCGCTCTTAATATTAAGAGACTTCAGGAGATCGGATGCTATCGTGGAATCCGTCACAGAAAAGGACTGCCAGTTCGTGGTCAGAAGACTAAGACAAACGCAAGAACAAGAAAAGGTCCTAAGAGAACTGTAGCAAATAAGAAGAAATAAGTTTAATCAGAGAAAGTAGGTTAGTTTAGATATGGCTAAGAACGTTGCAAAGAAAACAACAAAAAAGCGCGTAAAGAAAAACGTTGAACGCGGACAGGCACACATTCAGGCATCTTTCAATAACACAATCGTGACAATTACTGATACTGAAGGTAACGCTTTATCATGGGCTAGTGCTGGTGGTCTTGGATTTAGAGGTTCAAAGAAATCTACTCCATATGCTGCACAGATGGCAGCAGAAACTGCTACGAAGGCAGCTTTAATTCATGGTTTGAAGACAGTTGATGTTATGGTTAAGGGACCAGGCTCAGGACGTGAGGCTGCTATCCGTGCCCTTTCCGCATGCGGTCTTGAAGTAGTTTCCATCAAGGATGTTACTCCAGTACCACATAACGGATGCCGTCCACCAAAGCGTAGAAGAGTTTAATTAGGAGGTATCGATTAAGATGGCAGTGAATAAAGTACCTGTACTGAAAAGATGTAGATCCCTTGGTTTAGAGCCAAGTTATTTAGGATATGATAAGAAGTCAAAGAGAAATCTTCAGAGAGGAAACCGTAAGGTATCTGAGTACGGACTTCAGTTAAGAGAAAAGCAGAAGGCTAAATTCATCTATGGTGTATTAGAGAAGCCTTTCCGTAATTACTATAAGAGAGCAGATAAGATGAGAGGATTAACAGGTCCAAACCTGATGACAATCCTTGAGTCAAGACTTGACAACGTAGTATTCCGTCTTGGATTCGCAAGAACCCGTAAGGAAGCAAGACAGATCGTTGACCACAAGTTTGTAACCGTAAACGGTAAGGTTGTAAACATTCCTTCTTACCTGGTTAAGGCTGGCGATGTTGTTGAGATTAAGGAAAGCAAGAAGAACATTCAGCGTATGAAAGACATCGTTGAGGTTGCTGGTGGAAGAATCGTTCCAGAATGGTTAGATATCGACGCAGAGAAGCTGCAGGGAACTGTAAAAGAGTTACCATCCCGTGAGCAGATCGACGTTCCAGTAAACGAGATGCTTATCGTCGAGTTATATTCTAAGTAATTAGTTTAACGCATCGTAAACCCGAGAAGGAGGGACTTTGTAGTGTTCGATTTTGAAAAACCAAAAATTGAGATCGCTGAAATTTCAGAAGACAAGACATATGGCAAATTTGTTGTAGAGCCTTTGGAAAGAGGATATGGTACTACACTTGGCAACTCTTTAAGAAGAATTATGCTTTCTTCTTTACCGGGAGCTGCTGTAAGCCAGGTGAAGATTGACGGAGTTCTCCATGAATTCAGTTCAATCCCGGGCGTTAAGGAAGATGTTACTGAAATTATTATGAACATCAAGAACCTCGCTATCCGCAATAACAGTTCTACAAATGAACCAAAAGTTGCTTACATTGAATTCGAAGGGGAAGGCGTTGTTACAGCTGCAGATATCCAGGTCGATTCGGATATCGAAATCATGAATCCTGAATTGGAGATCGCACATTTAAACGGTGGTGCAGACTGCAAGCTCTATATGGAACTTACCATTACAAAGGGCAGAGGATATGTCAGCGCAGATAAGAATAAGACAGAGGATACACCAATTGGTGTGATCGCAATCGATTCTATCTATACACCGGTAGATCGTGTAAATGTAACGATTGAGAATACTCGTGTAGGTCAGGTTACTGATTATGATAAGCTTACATTGGATGTATATACCAATGGAACTTTAGAGCCAGATGAGGCAGTCAGCCTTGCTGCGAAAGTATTGAGTGAGCACTTAAATCTCTTCATTGATCTGTCAGATGCTGCACAGCAGGCAGAGATCATGGTTGAGAAAGAGAACGATACACAGGAGAAAGTTCTTGAGATGAATATCGATGAACTGGAATTATCTGTTCGTTCTTACAACTGTCTGAAGAGAGCTGGTATCAATACCGTTGCAGAGCTTATCAACCGTACTCCGGAAGATATGATGAAGGTTCGTAACCTTGGCCGCAAGTCTCTTGAAGAAGTACTTGCAAAACTCAAAGAGTTAGGTTTACAGTTAAATCAGGGTGAAGAATAATAAAAACTGGCGGTGTCAGTAATCCCGATGAGTGTGACAACGTCATAGAACATTTATGGCTTGTGGTTTGAAATGCCACAGAATTAAGAATGGGTTCTGCCGGTAAATCCAAAGAGTATGGCAGGATACCCCACAAATGGAGGAAAATTAAAATGGCAAAGTATCGTAAGTTAAGCAGAACATCCAGCCAGAGAAAGGCTTTAATCAGAGGTCAGGTTACTGCTCTGATCGCTAATGGCAAGATCGTAACAACAGAAGCAAAGGCTAAGGAAATCCGTAAGGTTGCAGAAGGCCTGATCGCTGCTGCTGTTCGTGAGAAAGACAACTTTGACGAAGTTACTGTTACTGCTAAGGTTGCTCGTAAAGATGCAGACGGCAAGAGAGTAAAAGAAGTTGTTGATGGTAAGAAAGTTACTGTTTATGACGAAGTAGAGAAGAAGATTAAGAAGGATCAGCCTTCCCGTCTTCATGCAAGAAGAGAAATGCTTAAAGTTCTTTACACAGTAAAGACAAATGACGGAACCAAGAAGGGCACAAAGGAAGTTGACCTTGTTGCTAAGTTATTTGATGAGATCGCACCAAAGTATGCAGACCGTAACGGTGGTTACACAAGAATCGTAAAGATTGGTCAGCGTAAAGGTGACGGCGCTCTGGAAGTATTACTTGAGTTAGTTTAAAATTTGTCAATGAGAACCCCCATCTGTGAAGGCAGATGGGGGTTTTTATACTTAAAAGTGAGAATCCGCGACGGTTTTGCCGATGCGGATTTTTTAAATTTATGAACTATGTGATTGGGGGAGCGGATAAGGTTTCCGTTGGTCAGTTCTTCCGATCAGATAATCTACGCTTGTATGATGAAAATCTGCCAGAGAAGAGAGAATTTCTGTTGGAATTTGACGTTCATCATTTTCATATCTGGAGTAGGTTCGCTGTGTAATATTTAAGATTTTGGCAATTTCTGTCTGTGTTAAGTCTTTGTCTTCCCGCAAATCGCGAATACGTTTATATTTCAAATATTTGTCACCTCCCCCATGTTAATAGTATATGTGAGACCGTATTGGTCTATTGTGCTTTAGACCAATACGGACTAAAATATTTGCAAGGCACAATATAAGGCACATATTGAAATGCTTATAAATATTGATAAAATAAAAGCGTTACAAAAGAAAAATGGAGGCATGAATGTCAGAGTTCAGTGATAAATTGTCAGAGTATATTGTAAAAAGCGGATCGAATGTGTATCAGCTTGCAAAAGAAGCATCTTTAGATAGAACAACATTGCAGAAGACAGCAAAAGGACAGAGACTTCCGTCTTTGGATTATATTAGGGAAATATGCCAGTACATAAAAATATCCAGTAAACAGGAAGAGGAACTGGTTCGTCTCTATAAGATTGAAAAGCTGGGACACAGTACAGTAAAAGCATGGGATGAAATTCAGCAGATTATTCTTGATATTTACCAGCTTAGAAAAAATGTAAAAAATTCCTGGAATATTCGTTTGGATGAATTAAGCCTGAAAAGTTTTAATGCCCAAATTGTGCAGAAATGCGATTCGGAGATGGATTGTTTAAAAGCAATTATGTGCGTCATGGAACAGGAACTGCAAGCTCCGGATCAAACAGAAATTTATATGGATGTTTCGTGGGCAAGTAAAATGGTGTTAAGTCAGTTGATGCAAAGTGAGGGCAATGAGTCAGAAAGATTGACTTGTCATCAGCTTGTGAATCTGAAGCAGACAGAACATGTAAAAGATGGAATGTTGGAAAATATTCAGATGCTGCATCAGGTGCTGCCATATGCATTTACAACACATAATACCTATGATATACGTTATGCTTATATTAGTGAAAATAGCGAAGAACAGAAATTACATTTATGGGAACATTACATTATTACACATAAACATGTGATTTTGTGTTCAGAACAGGATTATCAGATGATTGTCATTTCTGATGAAATGATTGCAAAGGCATATAAGCAGGAAGTCGGGCGTATGCTGAGTGCATATCGTCCGCTTTTCAGCTATCAGGGGTATTCCGGGGAAGGTGTTCGGAAATACCGTGCATTGCTTGATAACGATGAAACGCATATAACTTATGAGGGATTTCCGTGTCTGGCACTTATGATTCCGGATGAAATAAAAAAGCAATTGATTGTAGATCCACAGATTGGAACATATGCAACAGCATATTTTGATATGCCGAAGGTAAGAGAAAACCAGTACATCAATATTTTTGGAATGGAAGATATAAGACATTTTATGAAGACCGGGCATTTGCCGGGAGTGTTTGACCATTATTTTTATGTGGAGTCAATAGAACTTCGAAAGGAAATGCTTGAAAATTTCCATAAAAATCTTTTGGCGCATACACGGCAGTATTATATGGTCAATGAGAAAGAATTTAAAATAAACAGTTCTTTTGGAATTGATGTCTTTGGTCAAAATAAGGTTGCTTTCTGCTCAACATCTGACGAATTCCCATTTGGTTTTATTTCAATTGATGAACCTGGGATCAGTGAAATGTTTGCCAGTTATTTTGATAATCTGGTACAGTCAAAATATGTATATTCGATAGAAGAAACCATAATAAAATGGGAAGAAATGATAGAACAGCTAGAAAGAGAAATAGAAGGTTAGGAGATAAAAAGGCATGTGTCAACTGGCATGTGTCTTTTTTAGTGCATAGGTACTAAAAATAAAAGGCACAATGGAGGGCACATATTGAAATGATGTGTGTGATTGATAAAATATAAATAAGTATTCATTTGTAATAGTAGAGGAGGAGAGGTTACATGAAATTAAAGAACAAAATAATTTTACTTTTGGCAATTGTTGTGGGATTGAGTGGATGTTATCCGATGACAACGAAAGCGTCTTCGGATAATACAATTCAAAATGCGATGTCGATCAGTGAGAACGGAACTTATAGTGGTGCTGCACCAGAGGAGGAAGTATATTATCGTCTGGATATACAGCAGGCGGAAGTTGTTACGATGACATTTGAATCATATCAGAATTATTCAGCCAGTATTACATTATACGATAATGAATATGACAAAATAGATGATTGGAATGCATACTATGACGGAAATAGGAACGCTGCATATGAAAAAGTAAATTTATATTTATGTCCGGGAAACCATTATATTAAGTTAAGAGTTGATAAAACTGCAACGTATTCTTTTCAGTTGAATTCTAAAAAGGTAACAGAAACATTCCCCGAATCACAGACAGACAGAAATGATATTTTGTCACAGGCAAAGAGTGTTTCGCTGGGACAGAAAATATATGGAATGATCGGAAACGAGGACAAACAGGACTTTTATGTTTTTGATATGCCGTTTTCTGGTAATTTAGTGGTTTCACATACTAATTATATTGAGAGTGGTCAAGCAGATTACGAGATATTAAATAGTGAAGGAAACAGCATTAGTTCTTTTCGTGCATATTATGACAATAATAAGGGGTATGCATATGATAAAGATTACATTAAATTAGATAAGGGAAGATATTACATAAAGGCATGCGGATATTATAATGGTCCATACCATTTTGTGATGAGTGTTAAGCCTGAAGCCGGAGGCATTGAATCTGTAACGAGAAACAAAACAAAGGCTACGGTTCGCTTACAAAAAGCTGATGACGTATCTGGATACATATTACAATATTCAACATCTGAAAAATTTAGCAAGAAAAGTACAAAGTCAAAGACTGTTAAAGGTACAACGGTCAAATTGAGTGGATTAAATAAAAATAAAATATACTATTTAAGAGTAAAACGTTATAAGAAATATAACGGAAAAACCTATTACAGTGACTATGGAAATACTTATACTGTGTGGCCGTGATTCTTTGTGAAAATTTGATATATGAAAACAAAAATGAAAAAGCAAAGCAGTTGAAAGATTGTGACGCAAAGCTATAGGGTCTGTAAAATGACAGCTAGTTACCAACTAATGTGCATGAAGTAAGGCATTACACTGAATGTAAATCAGTTGTAGTGCCTTTTTCGGATAATGATAAGGGGTGTTATTATGAAAAGAATAAAGAAAATAATTGGAATCGTGTTATGCATAACGTTGTTTACAACATTAGTTAATATCCCAAATCAATATGTATATGCGACACAAAATAAAACTTATAATTATTCTAAGGGATATTCAATTCAAGGTAATGGTGCTGATGATATAGTAAACGTTGCAATGGCGCAAGTTGGAAAGACTGGTGCACAATTAGGGTATTCTGAACAATGGTGTGCGGATTTTGTAAGCGATTGTGCAGATTTGGCGGGGCAAGGTTCGGCTATACCAAGAAATGGATATTGTCCAAGTTTACAGAATGCAATAATAAATGCTGGGGGGTATAATGTTTCTGTTAATACTGCAAGAAAAGGAGATATAGCTTTTTACGGTACTAATGGTGCAGATCATGTTGAAATAGTATATGCAAATAATGGGGGACGAATTAGCACCATCGGAGGAAATTCGGGAAGTGGTAGAGATTGTTATTCCAGATCGGTTCGCAATCATACTTATCAAACGATGACTATTACAAAAGTATTACGTCCTAATTATAGGCAGTCTGCTGCTGTGCTTCCAGGAACAGTTGATTCAAGTTGGAATGTCCCGACTAGCGTATCAGCATCTCACCGGATTACAACATATGATCAGTGGGGGAATGCGGAGTCAAATCATTATATTGACCCCGGAGATAGTTGTTATATCGTAGAAGTATATACAAATGGATTTGTGAAAGTTCAATATCCGGTAGCTGGAGGAAAGCGATGGGCTTATGCAAAAGCTTCCGATTTTTCAATAAGCAAGAAGCAGGAAAACAAGCTTCCAGACACTAGATTGTCAGTGTGGTTTTCGCTTTCGCCGATGGGGGATGGCGTTTCCAATATGCGTTTTAATGATCGTGTCTATTTATGTTATCGGCTTGAGACGCAAGATGGAAAATTGCTAGATGGCTCTCTTGGAAACTATAAGGTCAAAGAGACCATTTATCGACCTGATGGAACTTCGGGGTCTTTTACATATGGGAACAATAACAATTGGATTTCAGAATGCTTTTCACAGGGGGGAACGTATCGTGGAGTTGTAGAAATCAGTGGTGATTATACAGGATCCGTTGAAGTATCATACAATATGCCACAACCTTATAAGGTGATACTGACTACTTGGTTTTCTGACAGCCCGATGGGAAAAGAGATTAATAGTGTTGAGAAAGGCAAAGAGTATTATTATTGCTATACTCTGGTGGCAAATGAGAAAGGATACTATAATCAGAGCATTAACACGGATTACAAAGCGACGCAGGAAATATATGCTCCGGACGGAATTAAAATTGGCACATGGACAAAGGATAAAACGGATCATAACTATCTTAAATTTAAAGCAACACAAAGCGGAAATTATAACGGAAGTGTAACACTGACAGGTGTACCACACGGTACAATGAAAGCGACTTGTGTTTGCAAAGAAAGTGCGAAACTAGAGAGTATTAATATATCAAAATATCCAACCAAAATATCTTATGTGGTAGGAGAGGCTATATCAACTGCTGGAATGACGGTGATTGCAAAGTATACCGATGGAAAAACAAAGAATGTAACTTCCTACAAAGTGACAAGCGGAGATACCAGCAAAATAGGAACAAGAAAAGTATATATATCATATTCGGAAGGTGGAGTTACAAAAGAAGCTTCGTATACGATACAGGTTAAGGAAAAATCTCATATGTACGGATCATGGACAGTTACTAAGCGTGCTACATGTACTACAGATGGAGCCGAACAGAGAATATGCAGCCTATGCAGAAAAACCGAAACCCGAACTATAAAAGCGACAGGACATAAATATACAAATAAGACAATTGCACCGACATCAACAACAAAAGGCTATACGCTTCACACCTGCTCAGTATGCGGATATAGCTACAAAGATAATTACACAGATGCAAAGAAGCAGCTGCAGTCAATTGCAATTTCGGCGAAACCTGGTAAAACCACATACAACATAAATGATGCAATTGATACATCAGGATTGAAAGTCGTTGCTACATATACCGATGGCTCAAGGGCAGAGGTGAAAGGATGGAAGATTGGCGGCAGTACTGCAAAGGCAGGAACAGTTAGCGTTAGGGTAAGCTATACGGAAAGTGGTATTACCAGGGCTGCGACCTATGAGATTCAGGTAAAGGAGGCACCGAAAGAAACGGTTTATGTTACATATAACACCAATGGTGGTTCAATGTCGCAGACAAAGCAGTCTGGAACCAAGGGATCAACGATTCAGTTATTAAATGAACGCCCGGCTAAGAGTGTAAATGTTACCTTCCAGCCGAATGGTGGTGATCAGACCCCTTCTCCTGTTAGTCTGTCACAAACATTTAAGTGCTGGCTCTACAATTCCTCGACAACGATGAGCACATCGTATTATCCGGGAAGTTCGCTGACCTTAACACAGAACTGCACGTTATATGCGCAATATAATGATGCAAAATTGACAACCTTACCTGTAATTTCAAGAGAGGGCTACGTCTTTGACGGATGGTATACGCCGAACAACACATTAGCGTATGAAGGAATGACGATTACCAGCGATACCGTACTGATTGCCCACTGGACGGAAACGTCAGTAGATGAGGACGATGATAAAAACGATGCCTTGGCGGTTGGTGATGAACTGGAAACGGATCAGGCAATCTATACAATCACGAAGACCAACGGTGAGTATTGTGTCGAATATTCAGAATTGTTTGATGATGATGTGACGGTAATATATATCCCGGACACCGTTGCGATTGACGGAGTTGTGTACAAAGTAACATCCGTCGGAGAGAAGGCTTTTTATAAAAATACGGCATTGAAAAAAATCGTGATTGGTAGTTGCGTGGAGAAGATTAGTTCAAAAGCGTTCTACGGATGTACGTCACTCAATAGCATTGTGATTAATTCAACGAAGATTTCCAACGGAAAGGTTGGAGCGAATGCCTTTAAAAAGGTAAGTAAAAATGTCAAAGTGTATGTGCCTGCATCGAAGTATAAGGCATATAAGAAGCTGCTGAAGAAAGCAGGAGTTGGATCAAAAGCTAAAATTTATAAAATGAGAACTCGTTAATGAAGGTTGTGAAGTATGATCGAGTTGGTGCACAGCAGAAATTGTGCACCAACTAATGGAGAACGGAAATGAATCTATGAAACGATTAGAGAGTTCGAATGAGATAATTGCGTATAACAGTAAAATTAGTGCAGATTATTCATCTTATCTTGCATGGATAAAAATGATGGGATGGTAAAAGGTGGTTTTATATGGTAAAAAGAAGTGTTTGTTTTATTTTAACTTTTGTTATGATAGTTTGTAGTTTGCTAACAGATAATTCTGTGTATGCAGCAAGTAAATTGACAACATTAAAAGTTGACAAGGTGTATAAACAATTTGATTTAGATCATGATGGAAAAAATGAAGAATTATTGTTTAAGGAGCACGAAGTCCCAGAATGGGAAGAGGATATGTGTGATTATTTGAGTGTATATGTAAATGGCAAAAAAATTTTAAATGTGAAAGGAATCTATTATAAAGAACAATATTCGATTTTATTAGTTCAAATGCAAAAGAAATATTTTTTGTATGTAAATTTATGGGGAGACGATGGTGTAGGACCAATTTTAATTTATAAGTATGAGCAAGGTGCTTTTACAAAAGTTTTTGATGGGAATAAGCTATCAGATAAATTTGGATATTGGGGGAGTATAGCCATACAATCTGTTGATAAAAACAAAATAAAAATAAGATTGTCAAGTATGTCTTATGCAGTTGCAAGTATTGAATTGGAGGCAAAATTAAAATACAAGGATGGAAAATTAGTTTTGGCATCGAAAATGTGTAAAGTAAAAAAATATTATAATCGAGAGGAATACAGTAAAAATTCAGATTTATATAAAAAAGATAGAAAGCCATATCTTACTGTGGCCAGAGATATTCAGTTATATAAAACATGTAATAAAAAATCTAAATCTTTTATAGTGAAAAGGGGCGAAAAAGCAAAAATTTTAAAATGTTATATCGGAAATAAGCATGTTATGTATCAAATAAAAACAAAGAGTGGGAAACAAGGATGGTTTTATACGGATAATAAAGTTACAGTAATAAATAACAAATTGTTTGAAGAGATTGTATATGCAGGATAAAAAATGTAAATATTTATTCTGTCATTATAGAAATAGAAACATGTAGGAAAAAGAACAATGAATTTCACATATAAAATAGTCTTTTAGTACTAAATAACAGGGCTCAATAAAGGGCACATATTGATTGCTGTGATAAGAATGTTACAATTAAATATAAAAAACAGTTTGCAAAATATCTAAAAGGTGAAATAAGTGGCGAAAAATGTACTGATTGAATATTTGGAACAAATTTTTAAATTGGAAAAGAGTGTACTTGCTCAACAAAATTATATGAAAAAAGTTAATCAATTGTTTCATGATGTAAATAATACTAAATTATATCAAGAGAAAAAAAGCATACAGAGTCGGAAGGTGGTAATGGGATAATATTATTTGCTGCTTTTATGGGCGGTTTAATTTTGTTCGCAATTGTACTTTGTATTTGGGTGTTCGCAAAACAAGATATAAAATATTATCCGCAAATTTTATTTGTATGTATGGCATTTACATTTTTGCTCGGCGTAATTAATATTTCAAAAGAGAATCATGAAATAGACGATGAAAATAAGCGGATAGAAAATAATAATCGACACATTCGTGAGAAAAATGAAAAGGTCAAGTATTGGATAAAAGAAGAAACAGAGGCTTTGCAGAACGAATATAACAAATTAAGTAGAAAATTAGAAGAGACACAGGATACATTACTACAAATGTATTCGTTGGATGTCATATTTCCGAAATATAGAAATATTATTGCAGTAAGTTCATTTTACGAATACTTATTATCGGGGAGATGTGACAAACTAGAAGGTGCAGAAGGTGCATATAATATTTTCGAATCAGAACTTCGAATGAATTTAATTATAAACAAAATAGATGATGTAATTAAACATTTAGAGAAAATAGAGCAACATCAATATATGTTGTATTCTGCTATTCAAGAAAATAATAAACAGGTTAACCAACTTAGTGGAGAATTAACTATGCTGGTTAATAATTCATGTCAAATTGAGGAAAATACAAGAATGACAGAGTATTATGCTTGGATTTCTGCTAGAAATACAGAAGCAGTCAAATGGAAAGAACTAGGTCTTTTGTAAAATAAAAATGAGTGAACATAAAATTGGAAGTACAATAATTTAATGTATTGATAGAAAATAAAATATATTTGAATTGAAAAAGGCAAAGCAGTTGAAAAATTGTGACGCAATACTATAGGGTCTGTAAAATGGCAGCCAGTTACCAACTAATGTACATGAAGTAAGACATTACGCTGAATGTAAATCAGTTGTCATGTCTTATTTTCATATTAGGAAGTTGATAAAAATGTATAATAAGGGGGATGAGGCGATGAAGATTTTTTTTAAGCGTGTGGTAGTAGTTTTATTAATAGTTACAATGTTTTTTGGAGGAATACCAAATGTAAAAGCACTTGCGATTACGCAAAGTACTGTTAGTAGTCAATTAAATTCTTTAATTGGACAATATGCAAATCATACAGCCACATCCGCACAAATGTATATGGGAAGTCAATGCAAGGGGTTTGCTAATTGGATATTTTTGAAGATTTTTGGAGTATATATAGGGGCGTATCCTGAAAATGCAAATTATAAACTATCAAATGCGAATGCACAATTGGTTGGAATGATTACACCAGGAAGCTTGAATGAAAGTACTGCTAAAACGTTATTACAAAAGGCAAGCCCAGGGGACTATATACAAGTTCAAAGAAGTATTGCAAAGAGTGGTGGTAAATGTGGACCGCATTCAATGATTGTTGTCGGTGTTAGTACAGATGGTGTTCAAGTTTTTGATTGTAACAGTGATGGAAGAAATACTATAAAAACTTATTTATATACATGGCCAAAATTCAACTATGATAATCGAGCAATGACATTGTATCATGCATATAATTATCAAGGTGGTAGTAGTTCAAATAAACCAAAGTACTCCAATTTTTGGTTGTCAAGAAAAAATACATCCTATACGGAGTATGGACTAAATGATAAGATCGAAGTTAATGTCGAAGCTTCTAATTATGACCACTTAACGATGGGGATTGATAAAGATGGCGTTGGTAGAGTCGTAACAAAGGAAATAAATTCACATTATGAATTTTCAGCTAAAGAACTTGGTGCAGGAAGTTATAGTATATATGTGACGGCGAGTAATTCACAAGGATATGTTGACACAAATACTTTATGGTTCAAGATACAAACTAAACCCTCATACACCAATTTTTGGTTGTCCAAGAAAAATACATCCTATATAGAATATTCTTTAGGAGATAATATTGAGGTTAATGTTGAAGCCCAAAATTATGACCATTTAACGGTAGGAATTGATAAAGATGGTGTAGGACGAGTTGTGACAAAAGAAATAACATCACATTATGTATTTTCATCAAGAGATTTAGGAATTGGAAATTACAGTATATACGTTACAGTAGCAAATTCGCAAGGATATGTAGATACTAATACTTTGTGGTTTGCAATAAAAACTCCTCGGTGTGATAGCTTTTCGTTGTCAAAATCTTCTTATGAAATAAATGAGAATATATCGATCAATGTTAAAGCCTCTTATTACAATAAGCTAATAGTAGGAATTGACAAGGATGGAGTAGGGCGAGTTGTGACAAAAAATATTCCGACAAACTACACATTCCAAGCCAAAAGCCTTGGCGTAGGAGATTACACAGTATATGTATCTGTTTATGACAAGAATGAAAATTATACAGATTCTAAAAAATTGAAATTTAGAGTTTATCAAAAGGAATCTGCACATTCATATGGAACGTGGATTACAACTAAGAAAGCAACTTGTACATCAAACGGAACGGAGCAAAGAAAATGTAATCTTTGTGGAAAAACAGAAACACGAACAATTAAAGCAACAGGTCATAAATATACAAATAAGACGATTGCACCAACAATAACAGAGAAAGGATATACGCTTCACACATGTTCAACGTGTGGATATAGTTACAAAGATAATTACACCAATGTAAAGAAGCAACTGCAGTCAATCACGATTTCTACCAAACCGAGTAAAACAACATATAGTGTCAATGATGCAATTGTTACATCTGGAAAGATTGTTGCTACATATACAGATGGATCAAAGACAGAGGTGAGTGGCTGGAAGATTAATGGGAGCACTATCAAGGCTGGAAAATATAATGTTAAAGTCACATATTCAGAAGGTGGCATTACAAAAGAGTCTTCCTATGAGATTCAGGTCAATGAAAAGAGTGTACCGAAAGAGACTCTTTATGTTACCTATAAAACTAATGGTGGTGCAATGTCGCAGACAAAGCAGTCTGGAACCAAGGGATCAACGATTCAGTTGCTAAATGAACGCCCTGCTAAGAGTGTAAATGTTACCTTCCAGCCGAATGGTGGAGATCAGAATCCGTCTCCGGTTAGTCTGCCACAAACCTTTAAGTACTGGCTTTACAATTCCTCGACAACGATGAGCACATCGTATTATCCAGGAAGTTCGCTGTCCTTAACACAGAACTGCACGTTGTATGCGCAATATAATGATGCAAAATTGACAACATTACCTGTAATTTCAAGAGAAGGATACGTCTTTGATGGTTGGTATACACCGAATAATATATTGGCATATGCAGGAATGTCAGTTACGAATGATATGATATTGACTGCTCATTGGACAAAACAGATTCAGAAAACAGATGATAATAAGAATCAGGTTGTTGATGATAAAAAATATGAACTGGATTATGATGCAGATGATGAAATAGATGATGATACATTAATGGTCGGCGATGAACTGGAAACGGATCAGGCAATCTATACAATCACAGAGACGGAGGGTGGGTATTGTGTAGAATATTCAGAACTGTTTGATGATGATCTTAAATCAACATATATACCAGACACAGTTGCGATCGATGGAATTGTGTATAGAGTGACTTCTATCGGAGAGAAAGCCTTTTATAAAAATACATCTTTAAAAAATATTGTAATTGGCTCTAATGTGGAAAAAATTGATGCAAAAGCTTTTTATGGTTGTACATCTCTTAATAGTATTGTGATTAATTCAACGAAGCTGGCATCTGGAAAGATTGGAGCTAATGCATTTAAAAAGATAAATAAAAATGTCAGAGTGTATGTTCTGGCGTCAAAGTATAAGGCATATAAGAAAATGCTAAAGAAAGCCGGAATTGGATCAAAAGCTAAAATTTATAAAATGAGAACTCGTTAATGAAGGTTGTGAAGTATGATCGAGTTGGTGCACAGCAGAAATTGTGCACCAACTAATGGAGAACGGAAATGAATGGGATAAAATTTCGAAAACGAAAAGTAGTGTTGTTTATGCTTGTTATTATAATGGTAAATCAGCTATTTGCCATACAAAAAATATATGCTGTGGAAAAGAACGATGTCAAAGTAGCATATCGTGAATTCCTTTCAGAACAAAATTTGCTTTGGACAAATAGATATACGACAGATGAGGGAATAAAGTTTCGTTTAGAGGACTTAAATAAAGATGGCAAACAGGAATTGTTAATTTATGATGAGTGTGGTTCAAACGCTACCGGTCAATTGGCTGTATATGCATATATAAATGGAAAAGTGAAGTATATGGCTTCTTATCCTTTATGGAAAGTGACTTTTTACAGGAATAAAGTAGGCTTTGTTTATTCTGAAATATATAGGGATGGATATGAAAAACGCTATCAGGTGTACACGGGCAAAAAAATTAAAACAAAGTTTTCTTGTCAAGGCTTTTACGATCAGAGCATGAAAAAAGCAGTGGAAAGCTATTATGATTCCAAGGGAAATAATGTTTCGAAGAAAACATTTAAAAATCAAATACGTAAGTTGAAAAAGAAAGGAAAGAAACTGACAATTTCGGAAGGGGCAAATAATATGTATTTGAACAATAAAGATAATTGTGATAAGTATATTTTGTCTAAGAAATAAGCGAGAAAAGAGGAGAATATTATGCGAAGACGAAGAACACATATCTGTGAAATTATGGTAATTATGTTGGTTATAATCAGCTTATTTACATATCCACAAAGTATACAAGCAAAATCAAACAATGCACAGATTAAGAAGCTTGTGGGCAAAATGGAGAGTTATGAGTATAAACTTCTATCGGATGGCAAGAATAAGGTAAAATTAACCAAAACAGAGATGGCAAAAGCCGCAGCATTGTCAATTGATCGGAATGAAAAAAATCAAATTAAGGTTGCTGAATTTGGTGAAGATAACATCTATAAAATCTCAAATAAGAAATTGAAAGCGGCTGGGAAAAATCTTTTTGGAATCACGATTTCCAGTAAGAATTTGCCAACAACCTTCCAGAAAGATAGTCTTAGTGATGCTTATCGAAAAAAGAATGGAACTGCAGTTGTAAGTATTGCAAACATTGAAACAGAGACGGACTATGTTGTACATAGCATTAAGATTACCAAGAAGTCGGGAAATACATATCGGGTAAAGAAAAATTTATATTATGGATATTGGGGATCAAATAATGGTCAATCCAATTATCAGATTGTTTATCAGGTAAAGCCAAGTTCGAAATCGGTATATGGATATAAAATTACAATGATGAAAATTACTGCAATGGAATAATAGTGATGAAAAATATAAAAATTACAGTTGGAACATGTGCCTATTTGTCACATGCATTTAAATATGTGTGTAGTCAGTATGGTGTTACATCATGTCAAGGAGACCAGCTATGAAAAGTCAACCATAAATTAGCAAAAAATTTCTTTTTC
>NZ_QTYW01000015.1:0-78263 GCF_003462365.1 Roseburia sp. TF10-5
TCAGTTATCAATGTTCGTTGTTGTTATTTCCAACAGCTTGTATATTTTATCATATCCTCAAGTCGTTGTCAACAACTTTTTTATTTTTCTTTGTTGTCGTTCTTTCGCGGCAGCTCTGATATCTTATCATGTCTGTCGCTTTTTGTCAACAACTTTTTCTCGGCAATTTATTCTGTCGGAGCTCAATATCACTTGGCTTTATCCGATCAGAACTGCTCTGCACGAGTCAGCTTTGTTATAATACCACCCAGCTCGAATTTTGTCAATCAGAAATTACAAATTAAATTATATTCAGACAATTTATGTTGTATTCTAAAATTGTTATATCATGCTTTTTATTTTTCACACAATACAAGAAATTCATATCACATAGCCTACGCCTGAATTGCATCCAGTGCCTCCCTGACATTTGCCACCCCGATCAGCTTCATTGCATACTTCTTCCCTACAGAAGGAAGGGATACTTTTGGCAGAATGCATACTTCAAAACCAAGTTTGGCTGCCTCTGCCACACGTTGTTCTGCCATGCTTACACCACGCACTTCCCCGCTTAATCCCACCTCGCCAAAACAGATGGTCTTCTCATCAATCGTCAGATCCAGTTTGCTTGACATAATGGCAAGCACAATTCCCAGATCAATTGCCGGTTCATTCATACGGATTCCGCCCGCGATATTTACATAAGCATCACAATCCGACAACTGCATTCCAATACGTTTTTCCAAAACTGCCATCAGCAGATTCACGCGGTTAAAGTCCGTTCCGGTCGCAGTTCTCCTCGGATTGTTGAAATAGCTGTGACAGATCAGCGCCTGAATCTCCAAAAGAATCGGACGGGTACCCTCGATGGAACATGCCACGACAGAACCGGAAGCATCCTTTGGTTTTCCGCTGAGCATATACTCGGACGGATTCTCCACCTCAACCAGTCCCTCTGTGCGCATCTCAAAAACACCGATCTCGTTCGTGGAGCCAAAACGGTTCTTCACGCCACGCAGAATCCGGTAGCTTTCATGACGGTCTCCTTCAAAATAAAGAACCGTATCCACCATATGTTCCAGTACACGTGGACCTGCCACGACCCCTTCCTTTGTCACATGCCCGACAATAAAGATCGAGATATCCATTCCTTTTGCGATCTGCATAAGAACACCTGTAGACTCACGCACCTGTGACACGCTGCCAGGCGCCGAGGAAACGTTTTCGTTATACATGGTCTGGATACTGTCGATCACCACAATCTGTGGCTTATTCCGTTCAATTACCGTGCGTATGGTGTCCAGACTGGTCTCACACAACAGTTCCAGATGATCACTGAACGTGCCAATCCGCTCTGCACGCAGTTTGATCTGCTGCAGGGACTCTTCCCCGGACACATACAGTACCGAAAGATTCTGCCCGGACAGATTCCGGCAGACTTGTAATAAAAGCGTTGATTTACCGATTCCCGGATCTCCTCCAACCAGAACGAGGGAGCCTTTTACAACTCCCCCGCCCAATACACGATCCAGCTCCGGCATGGATGTGGAAATCCGCTCCTCATCCGATGTCTTTATTGCAGAAAGCGGAACAGGTTTCGCTTCTGTCGCTGGTTTTATTTTTCCGGAAGTACTGAGTGCTTTCCGGTCCACCAGTTCCTCTACGAACGTGTTCCACTCTCTGCATGCCGGACACTGGCCCATCCATTTGGATGATTCATATCCGCAATTCTGGCAAAAAAACGCACTGGTTTTTGCTTTTGCCATATGTTATCTCTTTTCTACGCGGATTGCTACCGCATCTGCTCCTTCTAATTCTACGCTCAGGCTTAATTTGCCTCCAAGATTGGTCTTCATTGTTCCTGCAGACTTGCCATCGATATCAATCTCGTACTCTGTCTCTTCTGCCAGCTCCAATGTGATCTGTGCATCTTCCGGTCCCTCTACCGTAAAGCTGACAGTATTCTCATCCTCTGTAAAATTGGTGACAGCTGTACCCGGTACAGATTCATATACAAACAGTCCGTTACGCTCCAGCTTTGTAATCTCCTTGAACGTTTTTACTTTGTATTTATCTCCATGAAATTCGTAGTTATCAAGCTTTGCTTTCGCTCCCAGAGTGTAATCGCCGAAACTAAGGGTTCCGTTTCCTTCCGTACGAATTAATTCACTGATTGCAGCCATGATTTTTCCTCCTGTGTGGTTGATTATTTGGTTCTTAAATTATATCACTTTTTATCTTTTGATACAATGATTTCCTTGTTCTTCGTCGTCACGATCACACGGTCCCCGGTATGGATTTCTCCACGGATCAGTGCGTCTGCCAAACGGTCTTCCACCTCATCCTGCAGTTTTCTGCGCAGAGGTCTGGCACCGTATTTGCGGTCATAAGCTTTTTCAACAATAGATTCCTTTGCAGCTTCCCGTACCACCAGATCGATCTGCAACTGTTCCTTACAGCGTTTCTGTAAATCACGCACCATAATACCGATGATTTTTTTCATATCGTCTTTGTTCAACGCACGGAATACAATTGTCTCATCAATACGGTTTAAAAACTCCGGTTTAAAAATACGTTTGACTTCTTCCATCACGCTGGCTTTCATCCGCTCGTGATCCTGCTTTTCATCTTCTTTTGCACCAAAGCCAAGCTTCTTCGGCTCGATGATCGACTGTGCGCCCGCATTACTGGTCATGATGATAATGGTATTCTTGAAATCTACTTTGCGTCCCTGGGAATCTGTAATATGCCCGTCATCCAGCACCTGAAGTAAGATGTTAAACACATCCGGATGGGCTTTTTCAATTTCATCAAACAAAATCACAGAAAACGGATTTCTGCGGACTTTTTCAGAAAGCTGTCCTCCATCTTCATGGCCCACATATCCTGGCGGGGAACCAATCATTTTGGATACACTGTGTTTTTCCATATATTCCGACATATCTACCCGGATCATGGAGTCTTCATTTCCAAATACAGCTTCTGCCAGTGCTTTGGAAACTTCCGTCTTTCCGACACCGGTAGGTCCCAAAAACAGGAACGAACCGATCGGACGCTTCGGGTCTTTGAGTCCCACGCGTCCGCGACGGACAGCCTTGGAAACTGCGGATACCGCTTCTTCCTGTCCAATCACACGCTTGTGCAGCGTTTCTTCCAGTTTCTGCAGACGGGATGCCTCGCTTTCTGTCAAACGGCTGACCGGAATCTTTGTCCATCCAGCCACCACATCGGCAATCTCATTTTCGCCCACCACCGGAACTTTGTTTTTGGATACGCGGCGGTTCTTTTTTTCGAGTTTTTCCCTAGATGCCTGCAGGTTCTCCCGTGTCTCTTTCCATGTGCGGGCTTTCTCGATATCTCCCTCCTGCAGCGCATGTTCCATATCCAGTTCCGTCTGATGGATCTCGCGGTTTAACTGCATCATATCGTCAGAACCGTGCATCATTCCCAGCCGCGCCTTAGCAGCTGCCTCATCCATCAGATCAATCGCCTTATCCGGCAGAAAACGGTCATTGACATAACGGGCAGATAAACGCACGGATGCTTCCACTCCCTCATCCGTAATCTGCACATGATGATGCTTTTCATACAGCTTTCGCAGCCCTTTTAAAATCTCAATGGATTCTTCCTCTGTCGGTTCCTCCACCTGTACCGGCTGGAACCGCCGCTCGAGTGCTGCGTCTTTTTCAATATACTTGCGATACTCTTCGATCGTGGTTGCACCGATCACCTGCACATCTCCGCGTGCAAGTGCCGGTTTTAAAATATTGGACGCATCCAGTGCACCTTCTGCTCCACCTGCGCCAATAATCGTGTGCAGTTCATCAATAAACAGCAGCACGTTCCCAGCCGTTTCCACTTCATTTATCACTTTTTTAATACGGTCTTCAAATTCCCCGCGGTATTTGGATTTTGCAACGAGTCCGGACATGTCCAGAGATACCAGACGTTTATCTGCCACAATATCCGGTACGTTTCCGTTTACCAGACTCTGTGCAATTCCTTCAACGATCGCTGTCTTACCGACACCCGGCTCTCCGATCAGACACGGATTATTTTTGCCTCTGCGGCACAGGATCTGGATCACCCGTTCGGTTTCCTTTTCCCTACCAATTACCGGGTCTAACCGTCCGGCCCGCGCCATAGCTGTCAGATCGCGGGAATACTGATCGAGCGTAGGGGTAAGTGTTGCCTCCTCATTTCTTCCACGCTGGATTTCTTCCCGGTACTGTGCCGGGTCCTCTCCCATCGCAGCAAGAATATCCACAAAAAGTTTCTGTGGGTTGGCTCCCATTGTATTTAAAAGCCGGGAAGCTGCACAATCCCCCTCTTTTATGATGGCAAGCAGCAGGTGTTCGGTTCCGATCCGTTCACTGTCAAAACGGTCTGCCATCTCCCTGGCACGATCCAGCACCATCTGGGTACGCGGAGAATATCCGTCACGGTCTGCCACCGTCACCTCCTCACCTGCCGCAACCAGTTCATCAATCAGCTTAAGCAGCGCTTCCAGTTCCACATTATTGGCTGTCAGTACTTCTGCTGCTACACCGGTTCCTTCCTTGAGCAGCCCCGCCAGAATATGTTCGGTTCCGACATAGTTGCAGCCGGACGAACGGGAAAGGCGGTTCGCATAATTCAGAGCTTTTTTCGCCTTATCTGTATATGGAATCAAAATTTATACCTCCTGTTACAATTCTACAAATCAATAAATTCAATATCGTCATCGGTATCTTTTTTGGTTGTTTTCTTCTTTCTTCCGAGCATGGAGCTTCGAACTTCTTCTGCCAGTTCTTTCTGCAGCATGATATCTTCATCATCTGCATCCCGGTAATGGTCCTCCCGCTCTTTTTCCCTGTCATCGGTATCTTCTTCCGGATCATCCAGGTCATCCTCCAGATTATCGTCCAGATCATCCTCCATACCCTCTAACAGTTTATGCATAAATCCGCCTTTTTTGCGGAATGTTTCCTTTCCGTAACGCTTGGATATCCCGGTGTCATCCGGATCATCCGTTTCATACAGTTTTTCATCGTCCGGATCATCGTAATCCTCATCGTCATCATCATCGTCATAAAAATCATCATAAGGATCGTCATCATCTTTTTTTCTTTTGACGATCAGAACCACTATGATAATCAGAAGAATCAGTACAACCACAACGAACGCACAGAGAATCAGCCGCATCTGGCTTTCCGTACTCTGGAACAGGCCCGTTTCCCCTTCCTGGGTAGAAGCTTCTGCAGATGCTGTCTCTTCCCCTATGGTATGCTTATACTGGTTATAGTTCATACATACAAACGGATAAATTTCTTCCGGATCATCCAGATCCAGCATATACAAAGCACCGTTTTGTCCGTTTTCATCCACCAGATACAAAAGTCTCAGCGGTGTGTCTATTCCGTCTTTGCGCATGCACGGATACTGATTTTCCCACAAAGTCACTGTATCTTTGACAAAGCCATCCAAAACATAGCGATCCGGAATACTGTCTGTCAGATAGAGATTTGTTCCGTCAATCGTAAAATACTGCTGCCCGTCTGCCGGAGCCTGTGTCTCTCCTTTTTGCTGTGTATCCTGTGATTCCTGCTGCGCAGCTCCTCTGGTCACCTGAATGGTATAGGTCTTTTTCACACCATTTTCCGCCTGCACGACGATCTGTACTTTATTTACACCGGTTTTCAGTTTGTCTGCCCCACTGACCGAGATCACAGATGCCTTAGCATCATTTGGCTGTGCGCTGACTGCCAGAGATGTCACCTGATCTCCCACTTTTGCCTGATATTCGGTAACTTTCGACTGAAATTCCGGAGAAAGGGTTCCTTCGGAAATCGTCAGGGATGCCAGCGTATTGTCTTTTGATTTGTCATCTGCTGCCGCTGCCGAATTTTCAACAGCTACAGATACACTTGCACCTCCCACATCCACGCGGTCCCCTTCCTGATTGCCCGCAGATGGTGCGGATGCGGCAAAACTTGCAGTTCCCGCCGCATCTGCTTTAAATTTAACAGTTCCGCTTGCACGTTTGTTTCCGGAACCGTAACTTCCCAGAGTCATAGAAACCGTGCCTGCATTTACACTGGTTTCCGCTGTTGCTGACTGATAAGTAAAAAGATCTTTGGAATATGTCAGATTTACCGTTCCCGTCACCCCTGCCGGAAGTGTCACTGTCACTGCCAGAGTATCTCCTATTTTCACGGATCTGGCGCTTAAAGCAATGATCATGCTCTCCGCCTGTGCATGCACATCCGGTGTCATGATACAACTGATCAGAAATACCAGTGCCAGTACCACTCCCAGTATCCGTTTTCCTTTTGCTTTGCTTTTTTGTCTCATATGTTCTGCCTTTCTTTTACTGCCCAATGGTGATCTTCCCCTGAAGATGTTTGTTCAGATATACCAGATCAAGCACATTGACCCCATCTTTTTTGCGGTTTGTATCTGCGGCCTTAAGATAACATCCGGTAAGCTTTTGGGTACCATTCAGATGCCTGTTCAAACGGTTCAGATCTGTTTTGTTGATCTTTCCATCTCCGTTTACATCTCCATAAATCACAAGCGTATAGGAAGAAATTTTCTTGTTTTTGCTGTCATACACCTGCAGAACATTGCCGGTTGAAACGATTCCGGTAACACTCTTTTTGGATGCACTGAACAGTTTGACCGTTCCCGCGGTCACTTTAAGTTTTTTCAAAAATGTTGCCGCCTTTGTTCCCGGCGCAATCCCCGTAACCATTTTGTTTTTCAACTGATATGTTTTCGAAGTCACGGAAGTCTTCTCGGTCTCTGCCGCTGCACCAGCTTTCTTTACAATGGTAAGCGTATAGGTTTTGGATGCTCCGCTCTCCGATTTGCAGGTAACTTTACACGTATTGGTTCCCGTCTGAAGTTTTTTGGTGCCGGTTCCCGTCACAGAAGATTTCGCAGCTACCGGTGATGCACTTATGGTAACGGAGGAAACTTTGCTGTCCACGACGAGGGAATACGAAGTCGTGTCCCCGCGAAATACCGGTGTCAGTATCTGTCCGGTTACGCTGAGCGATTTCAGATAATTATTCGGATTTCCACTGGCTGTAAATGTCACTGCAGATGCCGGCATACCGGAATAAACCGGAATACGGAATACAAATGCCTGCTGCTTGTCCGCATACCCCTGTCCAAGTTTTCTGCCCTCATTGTAAGCAGCCGCAAGGTTTGCCATATACTGGTGGCTGTACAGATTCTTCTTGTTTACTACATTAAACTTCTGGAAATACAACGTATCCTGGCCCACACCAATGTAGTTTTTCGCCAGAATTTTCGCTCCTCCTTCGAGCGCTGCATAACGGGTATTCCATCCCGCTTTTTTTGCATATGCCAGTCCGTTTTTGATAACCAGTGTGGAGGTAATGCCTGCTGCTCCCACATTAAAATAGTTATAGTATCCCTCATATCCGCTGTAAGTTCCCGAAATCAGTGAACTGGTTCCTTTCAGTCCCTGCTCCTGACGCACTCTGGATGCAAGATGATACGGGCTGACCCCGGTTTCCTCACCGATATCCATAAATGCCTGCGCATAATCCAGCGCAGATCCGTCGCTGTCCTCAACCATATTCTCCATAAAGGTTCCTTTCAGGATAGAAGAAACTCCCTGCCTGGTCTGCACCTTGCTGAAACTTAAACTTTCAAATTGAAAAATATCGGTTTCATTGAGAAAATTCCGTGGATCTAAATAATAAGCGATATAGTCTGCATCAGCACCGACCCACGAAGATCCGTCATAGACCGTCCACACATTGGTGGTCCAGTCATATGCACCGTCTGCGGTGGATTTGGTTGCGTCATTTCCGGTCTTCGGAACAAGATTGACTCCATTTACACTCTCTTTGCTGACCACGGTATTCCAGTCAAGCCCGGTCTTAACCGCCTGAAACTGCCACTGCGGATATGCTGTGTGAAGTGCGGAAAGTGCACTGATGTAACTCTCCGGAAATCCTGCCGCACGCAGCTGCACGGCATAACTGCTGGCTGCTGCATCTGTACGCACACTGACTCCGGCAAGTGTTCCTGTTATAAGAATTGCCCCACAAAGCAGGGCACTCAAAAAGCGTTTTATCTTTCGCATATTCTTCCTCACCTGTTATGATCTGACTGCGCGGCATCCCAAATGCAGTGCAGTCTTTCTGTATCATTATATAGAAAAAGCATATCTGCGTCAATTCTGTGCGTTGTTCTTTTTGTTCCGGGTACAGTTACTCTCCTTTATGATGTAATGCGGACGTCTTTTGACTTCCATATAGGTTTTTGCAATATACTGTCCCATAATTCCCATACAAAACAGCTGGATTCCGCCAATGCATGTCACGATACATACCAGCGACGGCCAGCCGGCAACCGGATCCCCGAATACCAATGCGCGTACGATTTCCGCGATGATTGCAATAAAAGAAACCACGGTGAGCACCAGCCCCAGATACGAGGAAATCTTCAGCGGAACATCCGAAAAATTGATAATCCCATCAAACGAATAGCGCACAAGTTTCCAGAAATTCCACTTGGTTTCTCCCGCAGAACGTTTTACATTTTGAAATTCCAGCCACTTGGTATCATATCCGACCCAGGCAAAGATTCCTTTGGAAAACCGGTTATATTCACTGACAGAAAGAATGGAATCTACCATTGCACGGTTCATCAGACGGTAATCCCTTGCCCCGTCTGC
Organism: Roseburia sp. TF10-5; assembly: GCF_003462365.1. Taxonomy (NCBI): domain Bacteria; kingdom Bacillati; phylum Bacillota; class Clostridia; order Lachnospirales; family Lachnospiraceae; genus Roseburia; species Roseburia sp. TF10-5. The sequence continues at coordinate 8,675 of NZ_QTYW01000015.1, forward strand.
AATCTCAATGTGGGAAAGTTTCCGCATAACTTTATAAAACATGCGTGCAAAAAACGAACGGATCTTTGGCTCTCCCTGCCGGTTCACCCGGCGGGTTGCCACATTGTCACAGTCTCCGGCTTCTAACATCGCAGCCATCTGTGGCAAGAGCGATGGCGGATCCTGCAGATCCGCATCCATCGTCGTCACATAATCCCCCTTTGCATAGGACAATCCTGCCAGCAGCGCCGCTTCTTTTCCAAAATTGCGGGAAAAAGAAAGATAGTGCACGCGCTCATCTTCTGCTGCAAGTTCCCGGATCTTTTGCAGTGTTGCATCCTTCGATCCGTCATTGACAAATAAATATTCAAAATCATAATCGCCCATTTCCCGTGTCACGCGGTTTAATTCCCGGTACAAAATCTGCAGAGATTCCTGCTCATTGTACATCGGTACGACGATACTGATGCATTTTTTCCCCATGTTTCCCCCTTGTCTTATATCTTATCCACATACTAAACAGGAATAACAGAAGCGCAGCTATGCTGATGGCAGCTCCGATCTGTACGCCCGGTGTGGTATAACGCAGCTCGATTTTGTGCGTTCCTTCTTTTAAGTGTACACCAATGAGTGCATCTGCGAAAGGCTTTATTTTCGTCTTTTTCCCATCTACATACAACGTCCATCCCTCATCTGCCGGTACCGACAGAATCAGTCTTCCCGCCTGTCTGACATCGATACTTCCAACGATCCTGCGATCTGTCATTTTTTCGAGTGACATGGTCTGTTCGCTGAGCGTCTCATACGCAGTGCACATGGCCTTGAAATTCAGGCGATACACATGGTATTCGATCGTTTCTGCATTGAGATTGGTAATATGGATCTTTGTTCCGGCTTTGCATTCTCCTAGATCCAGCAGATACCGGTGTGTGGTCTTTCCATACTGCTGCGTCCATCCGTCATCTCTTGATACCGTCAGGGAATCTGCATTGCAGGTCACATAATCCGCATAATAATATCCATCCTCGGATATATCAATTGTCGTATCCCCGGCTGCCTGCGACTGTGTACAGGCTGCCGGATAAAGCATGTCTCCTTTTGCGCCCAGCTGCTGTGCCAGGGAATTCAGGGAACCGATCCTATCAAGCATGGAAGATTCCCAGCCACGGATTGCCTTCTCGCTCATCATATAGCCAAGTGGCAGGCAGTAGTTATTCCGATAAAGATAATTTCCATTGCTGCTTCCCACAAATGTCCGCAATGGACTTTCATCCTCTGGATTGGAAGAAAGCATATATTTCACAGAAAACATAGCTGACGGAAGCGGAGAAGCACCATTATAACAGTAGAAATTCTTTCCTCCCTCCATATACAGGCTCTGGAAGAGATGGCTGACATCCAGATTCATCAGGGAAGAAAAGACCGTCGCAGAACGGTATCCGTACAGGCTGTCATCGTTTTTGGTTTTTCGCCCGCTGTCCTCCACCCGGTAAAATCCGTCATTTCCGTTATCCTCTTTTGCCTGTTGCAGCAGATCTTCGTAGTACCCCTGTTTATCCGTATATGCCACGCGGCTGGTAACGCCAAGCCCGGTTACCGCCATATTGACTGCCAGTTCTGCAATGGCAACACAAAAGGCAGCTTCCCGCAGGGCTATCCGCATTTTCTTCGGGGCAATCTTAAGCAAAAGAAGCAGGATTCCATAAACTAGGATAAACAGCATGGTAATCACAACTGCCATGTACTCCGTCACCAGTTCATCCCCGTAATATCCGGAGAGAACCATCAGTGTCAGTGCGGCAAGCACTGCTATAATGATATGCCAGCGCCTGGTTCCTTTCCATTTGCGGATCGTTGCAAATCCCATGACCAGAAGCATAAAAATATAAAGGAACGACTGTCTGCCCGGCAACGCCTGCGGAAAATGCATACCATGCCAGATATAATCCAGCTGATTATCCGCAAAGCTCACAAGGAAAAAGACAAGCATCAGCATACGCGGAACTTTTTCCTTCCAGGAGATTCTGCGGTTCAGCACATACAGCCATACCAGTACCAGGGTAAATGCCCCGGCATACAGATTCGGCCAGTGATCATTTCCCGTATAACTTGTAGTGACGGCTGCCGCACGCCCCAGCTCCGCAATAACAGAAAAATACCACTCCAGCGTTTTCGGAAAGCTGTCTTCAGCAGACCCGGAAGCAGAAAGCACGGCGATCTCCGGCAATAGCAGTACCATCGAGACAGACCCTGCCAGCAGGGAATACCATGCAAACCGTAAAAATGCTTTCAGTTTTCCTCCTTTCTGCGTAAAAAAGAGAAGAATAAAATAAAACACCAGAAAGATACAGATCATGATGGAAATGTAATAATTTGCAAACACTGACAATGCAAGTGTCACAAAATACAGTCCCGGTTTCTGCTCCCGTACCAGTTTTTCCAGTCCCACCATGATCAGAGGAAAAAGAAGGATGCAGTCCATCCACATGATATCCCAGCTGTAGGCTGCCACAAATCCGGACAATGCATATGCCGTAGAACATACAAGTGCCGGAATCACCTGATTTTTATGGAGTTTTGAGTCTTTTCCAATCAGATGAAAATGATATTTTAAGAATAAGAAAAAAGTCAGTCCGCACAGGGCAATCTTTGCCAGCACCAGTATCGTCATAAACTCGATCACATAATGTTTCGGGCAGAGCACGATCAGAAAATTAAGCGGACTCGCCAGATAATAGGCATACAGGGAAACAAAATCCGATCCCAGTCCCAGGTTCCAGGAATACTGCAGACTTCCGCCGGTTCTTAATTTATGAAGAAACTCTGTAAAAAACGGACAGTACTGATGATACATATCAATATGCAGAATACAGTTATCCCCGAAAGGATATACCCCGTTTCCGATACAGATGACCACACAGATTATAAATGGCATAAGAAATGCCATCACATAAGGAAATGACCGGTGCGACACCATCCGCGAAATCATTTTTTTCATGTTCTTACTCATCCTTTTCCTTGTTTTTTTCAAACAACTGATAATACTGAAGCTTCTTGTAAGTCTGAAGCTGTTTTTCATCGGCTCCGATCCCTTTTGTCTGCCCCGCTTCTGAGATCACCGGGTAAGTTTTGCTCAGACTTAAGAGGTAATTCTGGTATGCATTCGTCGGCACTCCTGCTGCGGTAAGTACCTGCGCCGCAAGATAATTCAGACTCGTATTTTTATCTTTCGCTCCCTCGATCCCATAATTACTCCACACCAGATAAGGTACGAGATAACGTTTTTGTGTCTCTACCTGTGCCCCGTTTTCCACGACAGAAGCCACTGTATCATTCGGCTGATGATCCCCGAAAAATACGATGATCGTCCTGTCATCCACTTTGGAAAAATAATCAATCAGATTTTCGAGTGCCTGATCGGTCTTGTGGATCAGTGTCAGGTACTGATTGAGCGGTTCGCTGGCATATTGTGACTGGATATCATTCGTCAGATTCATATAGGTATCGGTATATCCGCCATGATTCTGCATCGTCACATTGAAAATAAAGGCCGGTTTGCCAGAGGCTTTGTTTTTCTCATAAGTTTCTATAATGTGCTCCATATCCGATGCATCGCTGATATAATTGCGCACATAGGAGACATCCCTGTAATCTTCCATAAAATCCAGATTGTCAAATCCAAGCAGAGGATACACTTTATCCCGGTTCCATCCGCTGGCCTGATACGGATGCTGTGCATAGGTCGCATATCCTAAGGATTTCAGATAACCTGCTAAAGACGGTGTCCTGCTCTTGATGTACTGCTGATACGGAATACTTCCGTTCGGAAGGAATGCCATCGTATTGCCTGTCAGAAATTCAAATTCCGAATCCGCAGTGTTTCCCCCACACACAGATGTCTGGACATATCCCGTGACCGTGTTTTTCTCCCCCTGCTGCATCCGGTGCATAAACGGCATGTAATCCTCATTGGTTTCTAACGGTCCCAGCACTTTTAAATCCGAAAATGCCTCATCCATGATGACAATGATGTTGGGCAGATCCTGTGTGTCGGTTTCTGTTGTTTTCGTTTCGTATTTCGCCAGCGTCTCTTTTGCTTCATCCGCATCGTATCCTGCCGGACGCTCCACTGCCACATAGGCAAGATCCATGGCAAAGGTCACCGCCATGCCATTTACTTTTGTCATATATGCCGGTGTGAACAGAAACGGATACAGATAATGTTTTGTCTGAAACGATTCCTGCTGCAGGGCATTGACAAATGTACACAATACCAGTCCCACCAGTACGATACTCCCCAGCCTTATTTTCCAGGAAAAACGCGGGCCTTTTTTAAAAAGGCGGGTCAGCACAAATAATGCAATAAAAACAAGTGTAACAATCACCATGCGCCGGTCCGGTGTAAAATCATAGTTTCCAGCCACACTGGCTGCTGTTCCAGCCGAAAACAGATCCCACGGAACAAACGGTGTGGAACGGAATTTCATCACATAATGATTGGTAATTCCAAACGCCACAGCAAGTCCGTACAGCACTCTGGACGCAAAACACATTCTTCCGGTCAGAAAATATAACATCCATCCGATCAGCTCAAACAAAAAAATATTAAAAAGCTGTGCTCCCACACGCACTTCCGCAAACGGATTGTGTTCATAACACTCCATCAGGTAAAAAGCAAACACCGGAACCACGGCATACCATAACAGCCATATGCCCTTCTGTTTCCACCCTTCTGTCCGTTTCTGTGCGTTGTTTTTCTCCCTTTTTGTCTGCTTGCGTGCGACTGTCTGCTCCATGTTCCCTAACATAAAAATGAGTATGGCTCCTTCCATTCCTTCCATTTCCATCGCTTTCATACGATTTTATCTGAATAGAATTTTACCACACTCATTCTGCTTTTAAAACGCATTTCACATTTTTATCATAATTTCATTCTAGTAATTGGATAACACCAGACGCTCCCGGTATGCACGATCCATACCATCGATCACGCGGCGTGCCTGCCCGTATCTGCGTGGATTGATGGTGATCACCCAGAGGGTATCTGCCCCCTGGTAGGTTTCCCTCTTGAAAAAAGGAATCTTTTTACTGTTCTTTGTAAATGGAATGTGCTGTTCAAGCAGTGCCTCCGCCGTATGTGTACTCACTCTGGAATTGGTGGTACGGCACAGTTCCACGTCGTTATCCTTATAATTTCCAAGTTTCATCGTCATGCTTTTTGCATCTTCCTCCTCACGTGACTTTTACCTCAATCTCCCTGCCAAGTCCTCCTGCAACTTTTTCCAGAAAGTCCAGACTCGGATTATATCTCCCGCTCTCCAGACGGGAAATATTTGACTTTCTGGTACCGACTTTTTCTGCGAGCCGTTCCTGTGTCATCCCCTGCTCCTTTCGCACCTGCCGAAGCTGGGCTGCAATTTCCTGTCTGGCGTGATTATGTTCCTGCATATCCGCCCCCTTACACCTTTATAAATCGTGCTCATGTATTCTAAAGTTATCATATATGATAACTTCTGTCAATGAACCAAAAGTCCTATTCCCGAAATCATAAAAAGGCTTGCAAATGCGTCTTTCATATGTTAATATAATATTTGTTCGCGCCGGCATGTCGGAATTGGCAGACGAGGCAGACTCAAAATCTGTTGATGGCAACATCGTGTGGGTTCAAGTCCCACTGCCGGCATATAAAAGACCTCAGGTTTCCAATCGGAAATCTGAGGTCTTTCTTTTTGCGGCACATCGTTTTCTTAAACCAACAGAGGACGCATCCCGTTTTCCCCGGGATTTGCGTCCTCTGTTATTTTATCTGTACATCCTAACTCTTTTATTTTGTGATCCTGATATCATCAAAACAGTCAAATGTTGCAAAGTAATCTTCCGGTGTCTCTGCACGGCGGATCATCTTCACACTTCCGTCTTCTTTGAGCAGTAATTCTGCAGAACGAAGACGTCCATTGTAATTATATCCCATGGAAAATCCATGTGCTCCGGTATCGTGGATCACAAGATAATCTCCCATGTCGATCTCTGGCAGTTTCCGGTCAACCGCGAACTTATCGCAGTTCTCGCAAAGACTTCCTGTCACATCATACACGTGATCGCATGGTGCATTTTCTTTTCCAAGAACCGTAATGTGATGATATGCCCCATAAATTGCCGGACGCATCAGGTTTGCTGCACATGCATCCACACCAATATACTCTTTGTAGATATGTTTCTCATGGATGGCCTTCGTCACAAGGCATCCGTAAGGTCCGAGCATGAAACGTCCCATCTCGGTATAAATGGATACATCCCCAAGTCCTGCCGGAACTAAGATCTCATCGAACTTTTTGTGCACACCTTCTCCGATGACAGCGATATCATTCGGCTCCTTGTCCGGTGTATAAGGGATTCCCACACCACCGGAAAGATTTACGAATCTGATATCACATCCGGTCTTTTCCTTTAATTCCACGATCAGTTCAAACAGTTCTCCTGCAAGCTTCGGATAGTATTCGTTTGTGACGGTATTGCTGGCAAGAAATGCATGGACACCGAAATGCTTTGCTCCCTTATCCTTTAAAATCTTAAACGCTTCGATGAGCTGATCCTTTGTCATGCCGTATTTGGAATCTCCAGGGTTGTCCATGATTCCGTTGCTCAGTTCAAATACTCCGCCTGGATTGTAACGGCAGCTGATGGTCTCCGGAATATGACCGATCGTTTCTTCTAAGAAATCAATATGGGTGAAATCATCCAGATTGATGATTGCCCCAAGTTCATCCGCATAGGCAAATTCCTCTGCCGGCGTATCATTTGAAGAAAACATAATATGCTTTCCGTCAAATCCACAGGACTTTGCAAGCATCAGTTCTGTGTAAGAGGAACAGTCACATCCCATATCATATTCCTGTAAAATTTTTAAGATATATGGGTTTGGGGTTGCTTTCACTGCAAAATACTCGCGGAATCCCGGATTCCATGCAAAAGCTTCCTTTACTTTTTTTGCATTCTCACGAATGCCTTTTTCATCATATAAATGAAACGGTGTCGGGTATGTTTTGACGATCTCCTCCACCTGACTCTTTGTTACAAACGGCTTTTTCTCCATAATCTGGCTCCTTTATCTACACTTTTTCGTCTGATGTTATGCTACAACAACTCTATTACAAATTCAAGCAATTTTCGCCTTTTCCTTTTATTTTTCCACAGATTATGATATGATATGCATGATCGAATGTTAGATTAAGCGAACGAAAGATGAGGAAAATCATGGGTGTAACAGTTTTACCTTATATTGATCAGACACAGACAGCCAGGCTGCAGGAAGCAGCTTCTGCCAATATACAGACACCGAAAAATACGGATGAAGCCGTCACCACATTTAAGGAATGTCTGGCTTCCGCTGAGCGCAGCGTACAGGCCATGGCAGTGGACGCACTGCTTGCCGCCAGCAACAGTGGTGCCGTTTCCCTGGATACGGTACAGCAGATCCTTGGATTTACCCCGCAGACCGATGCACCGGTTGATACGTCTCCGGTCACGGATACCCCGGCAATTTCCAGTTCTTCTGCAACAAATAGTACCACCTCCTCCGGCAGTGTTTCTTCTCCGGAGAACCTCGAAGAATATTTCAAAGAAGCTTCTGAAACATACGGTGTGGATATCAACCTGCTCAAAGCCATTGCCAGGCAGGAATCCAATTTCAATCCATCCGCAACCAGCTCTGCCGGTGCCATGGGTGTCATGCAGCTGATGCCGTCCACCGCAAAAGGACTTGGTGTTACAAATGCATACGATGCACAGGAAAATATTATGGGTGGTGCCAAACTGATGGCGCAGAACTTAAAGAAATACAACGGAGATGTTTCCCTTGCGCTTGCCGCATACAATGCCGGTGGTGGAAATGTCGACAAGTACGGTGGGATTCCACCGTTTAAGGAAACACAAAATTATGTCAAAAAGGTGCTTGGTTATTATCAGAATTCCAACGCTTAATTTCTAAAAAGAACCCGTAAAGACGAACGCTCTGCTGTTCATCTTCACGGGTTTTTTACTGCCTAAAGAAAATCTGATTATAATTTGAATTTGGAAAGAAGATCTCCAAGACTTGTTCCGGCCGTTTCATTTGAGCTGTACTCGATTGCCTCTGCCTCTTCTTCCTCCTGCGGCTTTTCCATAATATCTTCCAGCGCTTTCATGCTCAGGCTGACTTTTCCATCGTTGGTATTTAAAATCTTCGCCTTTACTTTCTGTCCCTCTTTTAAAACTTCATGAACGGAAGAGATCCGCTTCTGGCTGATCTGTGAAATATGAACCAGACCGCTGATGCCATTCCCGATATTGATGAATGCTCCGTATGGCATAATGGATTCTACGGTTCCCTCTACCACAGATCCAGGCACAAGCATGGCAATCCGATGATTTCTTTCTTCCTCGCGCTCCTGTCTTGCCACAACTTTTCCGGACAATACCAGTTTATTCTTCTCAGGATCTACGGTAATCACAACGACACGCACATCTTTTCCGATCCATGCATCCGTGTCTTCCACATAATCTGCGGACAACTGGGATGCCGGAATGAATGCACGGATTCCTTCTAAGAATGCAACCACACCACTCGGCACACTCTCTTTGATCCGGACAGTCACAACCGTCTGCTGCTCCATCATCTCCCTGAGTTTATCCCAGGCAAGCACTTCGTTTGCTTCCTTTTTCGACAATTCGATGTTTCCGTGTCCGTCATCTGTACGCACAACCGTTGCCTCGATGATGTCTCCCGGCTGTAATTCTTCCTTCGCATGAAAATCCGGATCATTGCTCAGATTTTCAATTTTGATAATTCCCGGTGCATAATAATTCAGGTCAAGTGTCACTTCTTCATCGGTTACTGCTACCACAGCTCCACTGACAATATCTCCTTCGTTAATCGTGCGGAAAGAACGTTCCAGCTCCTTTTCATAATCCTTCATTGATTCCATCTGCAAAACCTCCTTTAAAATATCTGAAAAATTGCAAAACGGCAGAACCCCAAAGGATTCCACCGTTTTATGAAGCGAGCTGATGACGGGAATTGAACCCGTGACCCCTTCCTTACCAAGGAAGTGCTCTACCTCTGAGCCACATCAGCATCTCGTTGACCGCGTCAACTCCTACATCATACATGGTATTTTCTAAATTGTCAAGAATTTTTTAATTATTTTATCAGATTACAGTTCCCAGCGTGTTGCCGTTTTCCCCTGATGTGATCCGCAATGATTACAGCCCGGAAAACATGCCCCTATGGGTCAGGGCTGTAATCATGCAATCATTTGCACCGCAGTGCAAAGCCTGACAGTATAACGCGTGGTTATCAGACAATTTTTAAATTTCAATTACATATCTCTCATATGCATTGATCACTTTGGTATCTCCGATGAAATCCTCCCGCGGAATATCCCTTCCATAATTCATATGCATATGTCCATGTACAAAATATTTCGGATGGTATTTGTTAATCACACGATAAAATGCATCAAACCCTTTATGGCAAAGATCTTCCCCATCATGCATACCGCCTGCCGGGGCATGTGTCACCAAAATATCAATGCCCCCTTTTCGGCGTATTTTCCAGAAAAGTCTCCGGATGCGGCGTTCCATCTGCACTTCCGTATACTGGTTCACCCCTGGTTTATAACGGTAAGATCCTCCCAGTCCGAGAATCCTTATCCCATGAAACATATACACGGTATCTTCAATACAGATACATCCCTCCGGGGGCTTTCTTTTGTACTTATCATCATGGTTTCCATGCACATACAATACCGGAACTGCAATCATCGTTGCGATAAATGACAGATAATCTGCTTTCAGGTCACCACAAGAAATTACCAGGTCAATATCCGCATAGTCTTCTTTTCGAAAGAAATCCCAGATTTTCTGAGATTCTTCATCTGCTATTACTAGTATCTTCATTTTTTCATTTTTTCCTCTACACCTTTTATCTGGACAACCGGACGTGCCTCTGCACGTAATTCTCCCATTGTCGGTATCTCCCCAATGACATTATCTGTCAGCCAGTCCATCTCCATGATGGCTTCCGGTTTCATGGCTTTATCCTTCTTGTTTTTGAGTGTCCCGTCCTGTGCACGGATTTCTCCGTAAAACGGCACAATATCTCCCTTTTTAATATCACTCTTTAAGTGATCCACCAGACGCTTGACCCCGGTCGGTACATTCTTCGAACAGATCAGGTCAATCACACCCGCAGACATTCCCCACCAGTAGTTGAGTGCCCTGCCCTCAGAATTTTCTTCCGACTGGTAAGATCCCGCAAGAATACTCTGGATCATTTTTTCATAGAATACACCCCAGTTCCAGAGTGGCATCACCAGATTCAGTTTCCTTCCATCCTCCGAACACTCATACAGCCCAAACTGCCTGCCCGGATCGCGCGGTGTAATCATATCCTGATCCGATACCACCTGAATATTGTTGTCCTTTAAGAACCGTTCCCTGTCATAATTTTCACTGGTGGACCATGCAAGATAAATCCTTGCCCGTGGATTGGTAAAACTTGCTCCCAGCGCAAAGGCATTAATATTTGCGATCATTCCGTATATCGGGTAATCTGCAATATATGCAATCCTGTCATTTTCTGCCAGTGCCCCCGCAATCATTCCCGAAAGGAATTTTGCTTCATACATCCGGGCATAATACGTGCGGATATACTTATGCGAAGTATTCAGACTGCAGTTTAAAATCTTTACATCCGGATGATCCACAGCCACTTTCAGACTGTCTTTCATCATCTGCGGTGCCACCTCAAATATAATATCTGCCCCCTGACGGATCACGTCATTCAGCACCTGCTCCGTGCGTTCCTCCGTCACATCATTGACACAGATGGTCTTCATCTGATCCGGGAACGTCTCTTCCAGATAATTGCGCCCAAGGTCATGCGCATAAATCCAGTCGGATGTATCCGGTGATTTTGGATACAGGAATGCCACGGTAAATTTCTTTGCTGACGATGGCATAAAGTAACTGAAGATGCTTCTTCCCTTACGCTCTTCTGCCGCCAGCGGATCCATGACCAGACCAACGCTCTGTTTCTCTGTGAGCATGACAAACTCATTCCAGCATTTCACAATATTTAAACTCAGCTCATCATCCGACATGCCAAGAACCGTATGGTAACCGTATACATTGATAAATGCAGTCAGCGCATCCCCCACCCGGATCGGCAGTTTGCGCCCTCCGCGGAACTCATATGCCTTTGTGAAATGATTAACCAGACTGTTAAATTCCATTCGGGTATCCGCATCCCATATGGCAGTGGATCCCATCAGTGCAAGCAGTTTATCCGCCATACCGGTTTTGGAAAATTCGATATTGTTCAATCCCGAAATCTGATTAAACTTCATATATTCATAATATAATTTTACGTCCTCATCCTCGGAATACTTTGGAATCTTACGTGTCACGTTGGCGACAATGGAATCTGCCTTAAAATACTTCAGTACACTGACACGCTTGTTTCCCTCCACCACATAATAACGGTTCATATATTCATAAGCAATAATCGGATCCCGGATGCCTTCGTTTACCTGTGCATCGGACAGCGCGGTCCATTTGAATGCAAACTCTGTATCCACATCGAGGATCGGCATAAAATTGGCTGCAAAAGAATACGTTCTTCCTTTCGTCGCCGTACCAACCACAAAATCCAATGGTATCTGCATCAGCCCCATATTCTGTTCCGTCTGGATATTTTCTCTGGATAAAATATCATCCAGAACCGGCAGATAGGGAAAGCGCCCCTGCGAAACACATGCCTTATATTCTTTTTTTCCAAGTTTGAGTGCTTCCTGATATTCGATATCTCCCATTTTTTCTCCTTTCTACGATTATTCCATGTTTTTGTTATTCCAATTTTACCACATCTGTGTTATGATACCAATGAAAAGTGAAAAAAAGCAAAGATTTTCTTTCTTTATGTGCTAAAATTTGCTATAATCAAATGTAGTAATAGGTACTATGGAGGAAATTCTATGGAGAATATCACGAAAGAACAGGCTGATATCATCGGTGAAGTTGCAAATATCTGTACAGGTACTGCGGCTACCGCCCTCAGTATGATCATCAACCGTTCAACAAACATTACCACTCCGCTTGTAGAAGTACTGGACAAAGAAAACACGCTGGAAAGTGACAACCATATTCTGGTCAAAGTTCCATACACAAGCGGCTTAGACGGGACAAATCTTATGGTACTGGATGTTCAGGATGCGCTGGTCATTGCAAGTCTTATGATGGGCGGTGACGGTCGTAATCTTTCCAATCTGCAGCTCGATGATCTCACGTTATCAGCAATTGCAGAAGCCATGAACCAGATGTGTGGATCCATTGCCACATCTATGGCGTCACTGTTATCCAGGCCGACAGATATTGGATTTCCGCTTATCAATTCAAAGGATCGCAAGACTTTCGAGATTCCGGATGAACTATGTAATGGAACGGATATCGTCAAGGTCACTTTTCGACTGACCGTGGAAGACCTGATCGATAGCGAGCTGATACAGTTATACCCTATCAGCATAGTAAAACAGATTTTAAAACAGGAGGATATATAAATGGCAAAGATATTAATCGTTGATGATGCAGCATTCATGCGAATGATGCTCAAGGACATTCTGACAAAGGGCGGATTTGAGATCGCTGGTGAAGCAGCAGACGGTGTAGAGGCCGTTGCAAAGTATAACGAGCTGAAACCAGATCTGGTTACTCTTGACATCACGATGCCAAACAAAGACGGTATTCAGGCACTCAAGGAGATCAAAGCAGCTGATCCAAACGCTACATGCGTTATGTGTTCTGCAATGGGACAGCAGTCCATGGTTATTGAGGCAATCCAGTCCGGCGCAAAGGATTTCATTGTTAAGCCATTTCAGGCAGACCGTGTATTAGAGTCCATCCGAAAAGTATTAGGATAAATCTTATCATATTAAAAAAGGAGCACCATATATGGATGCTCCTTTTCTATTTCTTGTTTTTGTAATCGTCTATTCTTATTTTCTGACAAAATACAGTTCTTTTACAATTGCCGGAGTTGCTGCAGGGCATCATTTTTCAAAATACAGATGCCGTGTTCCTGTATGAACGCTTTCCGCTCCGCTCCAACAAGAATATCCTGTGCATATTCATCCGTCAGATTCGAGAGTCTCCTTAAACTGCCCTCTTCCATACCGGAAAATGTAAGGATCAGCATATAGCGATCCTCGTATTTATAAAGCTGACCCGTAGGCAGATCCGGTGGCATAATGTTTTTTGCATAACGGAGCAGCCTATCAAAATCCGCAAACACAATCGTGGCATAAACAGGAACCTGATCCGGATTTCCCTCGTTTTGCCGTGCTTCATTAATCTGTGCCCACTTCTGCTGTGGAATTGCATTCATTAGTCCATTGACAATATCTTTCAGATGCTCCATCATTTCATCCGACCCCGGATGCTCCGAAAACGTAAGTGCCAGCGTATGGTCTGACATAAAATCAGCACGCACTGTCTTGATGCCCAGTTCAAATTTTGTCTCAAAACTCTGTTCTGCCATATCAAAAATCTGGTTCATAAATTCCTGCGTCCGCTCCCCATTGCTCATAATTTCCTCAATGGTGTATCCCAGATCCTGAATTTCCTGTTCTGATATTACACAACGAATGGTATGTTTTCCAATTTTTGAAAACTTCATACGCTCACCCTCTTTCCTCCAGATGATTCATCTGCCTGATCTTTTGACGTATTCTCTGTAATGCATTGTCGACAGATTTCGGGCTTTTCTTCATCAGCCCTGCGATCTGCATATAGTTATTTCCGTCCAGATAAAATTGCAACACCTGTTTTTCCATCGAACTTAACCGGCTGTTCACCCGGTTCCACAACTCCCTGGACACTTCCTGTTCGATCACCAGCTGCTCCGGGCTGCTGGTAAACCCAATACTGCCTTCTGCCCCCTGCTCAAAAAAAGATAAATAGGAATTCAAAGGCTGATGCTTTTTTCTGTTGGATGCCTCTATTGCAGAATACAGCTGACGGTGAATACACAACCCTGCAAAATGGAAAAAACTGCTGTCTTTGTCCAGACAAAAATCCCGGATGGCCTTAAACAATCCAATCATGCCTTCCTGAATCAGATCATCGGTTTCTCCTCCGATCAGATACATGGCATTGGCATATTTGCGGACAAGCGGCTTATATTTTTCGAGAATATAGTCCGTGATCTCTGTTTCTCCCTGCCGGAGTCTTTCAATCAATTCCTCATCCGTACAAGCATCATACTTCATTCTTTTCTTATCCCTTCTTCATCCTCTGACGCACAATCTCATACGAGAGAACTCCTGCAGCCACCGATGCATTTAAGGAATCAATATCTCCCTTCATTGGAATGGAAGCCACCATATCACAGTTTTTCTTTACGAGTGGACTGACTCCATCTCCCTCATTTCCGATCACCAGACCGATCGGTCCGGTCAGATCCATATCGTACATTAAGGTTCCATCCATATCCGCACACACAAACCACATACCGCGGTCTTTGAGTTCTTTCATGGTATTGGAGATATTTGTCACTTTTGCTACCGGTACATAATTAACCGCACCTGCCGATGTACGTGCGACGGTCGGTGTCAGTCCTACGGCACGGCGTTTTGGAATGATTACACCATGTGCCCCTGCCTGATTGGCGGTACGGATAATTGCCCCCAGATTATGTGGATCTTCGATTCCGTCTAAAATCAGGATAAACGGTGGTTCTCCTTTTTTTTCTGCAAGTGCCAGAATATCTTCCACCCTGGCATAATCATATGCTGCACTGACAGCAATCACACCCTGGTGCTTTCCTGTCTCGGAAATCTGATCGAGGCGTTCTTTTGTCACATAATTGACGATTGTATCGTGCTTTCTTGCCTCTCTGGTAATGGATCTGACCGGTCCATCCTGACAGCCGTCCAGAACATATAATTTATCGATTGTCCTGCCAGAACGAAATGCCTCAAGGACAGCGTTGCGTCCTTCAATATGATTTTCTTTCATTCCGGTAAATGTTTTCTTTTCGTCTTCCATAATTTTTTACCTTATAAACGCAGATGCAAACCATCTGCTGCTTCTTTAATCAATGAAACCAGCCGGTCGAACCGGTCCGTCAGATACAGATATCCCACCAGTGCCTCCAGCCCCGTTGCCTTACGGTAATCCGCCATCGTTGCATTTTTTGCCATGGTTGCCGACTTGGCATTGCGTCCTCTGCGATAGATGTCCGCTTCTTCCTCTGTAAGCATCGGTTCAAGATATTGTATGATAACTGCCTGCGTATGTGCTTTTACAATCTGACTCGTCCGGTGATGCAGCTGGTTGGGACGGGTATTTCCCTTGCCAACAACAACCGACCGGATCACCAGATCAAAAACACCATCCCCGATATAAGCCAGTGTCAGTGGGGAATAGGTCCGGATATCGACATCCGGAACCTCAAATTTTTTCTTGATGTATGCGTCAATTCCTTCACTCATGCATTGCGCTCCCATACGACACCTTCGCGGGTATCTTTGATGGTGATGCCCCGTGCAAGAAGCTCGTCGCGGATTGCATCTGCACGGGCAAAATCTTTCGCTTTCTTTGCCCCGGCACGCTCCGCAATCTTTTCATTGATGAACTGTTCCAGTTCTGCATCCACGCTCGTTCCCGCGTCCAGTCTCTCCTGACCTGCGGTTGTCAGATTCAGTGCCAGCACCTGGTCAAAATCATTCAGCAGTGCCAGCTTTGTCTTTTCACTGATATCTGCCTTTACCACGTCGTAGACGATGGTCAGTGCCATGGAAGTATTCAGATCATCACGGATTGCATCTGCAAACTTTTTACGGAATGCTTCAAATGCTTCCTGATCCATCTCTCCCTCATCTTTGAAGGTGGCAATCTTTTTTACTAATTTTTCGTATGCACTCTCTACGTTGTCCAGATTGTCATAAGAAAATACGAGTGGCTTACGATAATGAGACTGCAGACAGAACATACGGTATGCCAGAGGATCGTACCCTTTGCTCTCCAATAGAGATACCGTCAGGAAATCGCCCTTGGACTTACTCATTTTTCCGGTCTGGTCATTCAGGTGGTTTACATGAAACCAGTACGGGCACCATTTGTGTCCCAGATAGCTTTCGGACTGTGCAATCTCGTTTGTATGGTGTGGAAAAATATTATCTACTCCGCCACAGTGAATATCCATATACTCACCCAGATGTTTGATTCCGATGCAGGAGCACTCAATATGCCATCCCGGATATCCAACACCCCACGGGCTGTCCCACTTCAATGCCTGATCCTCGAATTTGGATTTTGTAAACCAGAGAACAAAATCGTTTTTATTCCGTTTATTTTCATCTTCCTCCACATCGTCACGCACGCCGACCTGCAACTGTTCCTTTTCGACTGCGGAAGAAAATACAAAATAATCCTCCAGTCTGCTGGTATCAAAATAAACATTTCCACCGGCCTGATAAGCATATCCCTTTTTAAGAAGTACCTCGATCATGTGAATAAATTCTGGAATGCAATGGGTTGCAGGTTCTACCACATCCGCTTTTTTGATATTTAATTTCCGGCAGTCCTCAAAAAATGCATCTGCATAAAATTTTGCCACTTCCATAACGGTCTTGTGCTCACGCTTAGCACCTTTTAACATTTTGTCTTCCCCCGTATCCGCATCGGAAGAAAGGTGTCCCACGTCCGTGATATTCATGACGCGCTTTACATCATACCCCACATAGGAAAGTCCACGCACAAGAATATCCTCCATGATATAGGTACGCAGATTCCCGATATGCGCAAAATGATAAACGGTCGGTCCACAGGTATACATTTTGATTTTGCCATCTTCGTGCGGTATCACGGTCTCAATCTTTCTTGTCAGTGTATTGTAAAAGCGAAATTGATTCTCCATTGTGTCTGTCCTTCCATCTGTTTCTTCTTATATATTTTAAGTGTACAATATTTTCCGGCAAAAGTCACGTCTTATCTATGATCTGCTGCACCCGGGACATCCTGCACATTTACTCCCGCCCCCGACAACCATACTGCTCTCATAAAATCCGTTCAGCATACAGATTGCCTGTGACGAAATTCCTTCTTCTGTTCCGGTAAACCCAAGTCCTTCCTCGGTCGTTGCCTTGATATTGATCTGCTCTTTTGCAATGCCAAGGGTCTTTGCAATATTCTCCTCCATCTGCGCAATATACGGACGCAGCTTTGGCTTCTGTGCAATCACTGTCGCATCAATATTTTCTACCACATAACCATTCTTTTCCAGTAAAAGACGCACATGTTCGAGCAGTTTCATGCTGGAAATTCCCTTATACTGCGGATCGGTATCCGGAAAATGTTTTCCGATATCCCCGAGTGCTGCAGCACCAAGCAGTGCATCCATGATTGCATGCACAAGCACATCCGCATCCGAATGTCCGAGCAGTCCCAGTGTATGCGGAATCTCCACACCTCCGAGAATCAGTGGCCGTCCCTCCACCAGTTTGTGTACATCATAACCCATTCCTACACGCATTTTTCTTCTCCTGTCTTTTTATGATGTTGCTGATTCCAGTTCCCCCTGCAAACAGCTTCCTTATAAATTCTAATGATAATATGCCACCAGGCAAAGCCTGATGACCTTCACAGGCTTCAAGCCTGTTTTATTATAACACAAATTCGGGGGCTGTATCAAACAGTCCCCGAACGAAGTATCACATCAGTTTTCAACTATGCAAGTGCTGCTGTAATGATTGCCATGGAATATACTTCTGATGCATTACATCCACGGGACAGATCATTGATTGGCGCATTCAGACCTAACAAAATCGGACCGTAAGCTTCGAAATTACCAAGTCTCTGTGCAATCTTGTATCCGATATTTCCGGCATTGATATCCGGGAAAATAAAGGTATTTGCATGTCCGGCAACTGAAGAATCCGGGCACTTTGTTCTTGCAACTCTTGGTGATACCGCTGCATCAAACTGTAATTCTCCCTCGATTGGAAGATCTGGGTATTTCTCGCGTGCCTTATGTGCTGCATTGCGCATCTTATCTACATCCTCGCCCTTTCCGGAACCAAGTGTAGAGTAGCTTAAAAATGCAACCTTCGGATCTACACCGAAAATTCTTGCACAGGCAGCTGACTCACCGGCGATCTCTACGAGTTCATCCTCGGTCGGATGGATGTTGATCGCACAGTCAGACATTGCAAGAACCTCGTTCTCACCTGTCGCAGACGGACGAACCAGAATAAAGCAGGAAGACACGATGCTGTTGCCAGGTTTTGTCTTAATCAGCTGAAGTGCCGGACGAACGGTATCTGCCGTAGAGTATGTAGCTCCGCCAAGCAGTGCATCCGCAATGCCCATCTTTACAAGCATGGTGCCAAAATAGTTTGCCTGGGAAAGAATGCCTCTTGCCTGCTCCGGTGTTACTCCCTTGCTCTTTCTTAATTCACAGAACAGATCTACCATCTCATCCATACGGTCAAATTTCTTTGGATCAATGATCTCTGCCCCACGGATATTAAATCCGCTCTCCTCTGCTGCCTTTTCAATTTCATCCGGATCGCCTACAAGGATTGGATGTAAAAAGCTGCTTGCAAGCAGACGGGAAGATGCCTCAAGAATACGAGGATCGCTTCCTTCTGTGAATACAATTTTCTTTGGGCTTTTCTTTAATACTTCAATCAGTTGTCCAAAACCAAACATAATAAATCTCCTTTATCTATACTTAATTTTATTATTAGCTACCACTAATTGTATACTCGTTATTCACGAAATTCAATGCATTTACGTGTTCTAAAATGAGAACATTTTGCATAAAAAGAAACCCCATGCTGATTCTCCATGGGGTCTCCTGTAAAATGAAGGATTTATCACAAATGACGTTTTTACTGAATTTTCTACTGAATTGCCTTAAATGCCTCATCCAGATCCTCTATGATATCATCGATATTTTCTGTACCGATAGAAAGACGGATCGTGTTTGGCTTGATTCCCTGATCTAAAAGTTCTGCCTCATTGCACTCGGAATGTGTGGTGCTTGCCGGATGAATGGCAAGGGACTTCACATCTGCTACGTTTGCAAGCAGTGAGAACAGCTCAAGGTTATCGATGAATTCCTGTGCTTTTTCTGCACCACCCTTGATCTCAAATGTAAAGATAGAACCGCCACCATTCGGGAAATACTTCTTGTAGAGTGCCTGCTGCTCCGGGTCTTTGGAAATGGATGGATGGTTTACTTTTTCTACCTGTGGCTGGTTCTCTAAGTATTTAACAACCTTTAATGCATTCTCCACATGACGCTCTACGCGAAGGGAAAGCGTCTCTAATCCCTGCAGGAAGATAAATGCGTGTACCGGAGAAATGGTAGCACCTGTGTCACGCAGTAAAATTGCACGGATATAAGTAGCAAATGCTGCCGGTGCGCAGTCCTTTGCAAAGCTTACCCCATGGTAAGATACGTTTGGCTCTACCAGCCATGGCCACTTGCTGCTCTGTGTCCAGTCAAATTTTCCGCTGTCGATGATCACACCACCAATGGTAGTTCCGTGTCCACCGATGAACTTTGTAGCAGAATGTACCACAATATCTGCGCCGTGCTCAATCGGGCGGACCAGATACGGAGTCGCGAATGTATTGTCAACAATCAGCGGAATTCCATGCTTGTGTGCAATTCCTGCGATCTTTTCAATATCAACTACTTCAGAGTTTGGATTTCCAAGTGTCTCTATCTCGATGGCTTTGGTGTTATCCTTAATTGCAGCTTCAATCTCTTTATAGTTGAACGGATCTACAAATGTTGCCTCAATGCCATAATCCGGAAGCGTATGTGCCAGAAGGTTGTAGGTACCACCGTAGATATTCTTTGCAGCTACAATGTGATCCCCTGCATGCGCAACTGCCTGAAATGCATAAGTTAATGCGGCTGCTCCCGAACCTACCGCAAGTGCCGCAACACCGCCTTCAAGTGCTGCAATTCTCTGCTCGAAGATATCCTCTGTCGGATTGGTCAGACGTCCGTAAATATTTCCGGCATCCTTTAATCCGAAACGGTCAGCAGCATGCTGGCAGTTGTGGAATACATAAGAAGAAGTCAGATAAATCGGAACGGCTCTTGCATCGGTAACCGGGTCTGCCTGCTCCTGTCCTACGTGTAACTGTAATGTTTCAAATTTTAAATTTCTGTCTGCGTAATGTTTTTTGCTCATTTTAATACTCTCCTTTTTCTGCTATTTTTGAAATCACATTTACCTGATCCGGTAAAGTGTGGGGTTTTCGTTTGAACTGGTTATATCATACCACAGAGGTAGGAAAAGTGTTAGTCTTTTATTTTTATAGCTGGTTATAAGTTTTGCTTATAGCCGATACTTCTACAGTACTTTTTGTCATTTTATCAAAAATTCAGAAGCTGGAGAATGCGCTCACTCCCCTGTTCATCCCGGTTATCAATGACAAAATCGCAGATCTCCCGATTCCGTTTCTCCGCATCCAGCGACAACAGACGAAGGGTTTTCTCCCCGACAGGGAAATCCGACTGCACAATATCTGCAATCATGTCTTCTTTATCTTTTGCCACATAGATAATTGCGGTCGGAAAATGCCGCTTCATGGCAATTGCGCCACACATATCCAGGGACATGACGGCATACTTGCCATCGTCAAGCACCGCCTGGATATCTTCCTTTTTTGTTCCGTAATGCACCCCGGCGTACATGGTGCGTTCAAAGAAATCCTGCTGTGCAAACTGTTCTTTTGTCAGATAATGATGCTTGCTGCTTTTCTTGGTGCAGTAGGTTTTCGGATTGACAAAGCGATCCTCCTGACATAATTTTTTGGTCAATGCGTCTTTTCCGGAACCGGACGGTCCTACCAGTGCCAGAACCGATGGATTTTTTATTTCCATCGTGCGCGTCTGCGAGGCATGGATGATCTGCCTGACCAGAGAAACAAATTCACTCATCTGATTCACGGACAGGAGTCCTGTCATCTTCCAGTTCCACGGCTTGCGCATCAGTACCGGATACGTGGCCGGTGTTTCAAGCACATTATGAATGGCATCATCCAGGATGATATCAAACTGCACTAAATTCTTGGCATTGCCCAGAATAATATTCTCCGGCGGGAATTCCGGAAATGCTGTAAGAATCTGTTTTGCACGGATTCCCATAAATGCCGGTGCTACCGCAGTGATAAAATAAACATCCGCAATTTCCATCAGACGGTACACAGCTTTTTTGTTTTTCTCCGGAACCTGCTGGCGTGCATAGAGTTCTTCGTCCTCGTAAAATTCCCTGATAATACCTGTACGTCCACGGTTTTCCCAGGTATCAATCTCCTCAAGCCGAAGTGGCGGATCGATATGATATTTTTCATTTGCCATGGCAATTGCGATACTGTTAAACGGTGCTGTTACATCATCCCAGTCTAGTCCGATCTTCGGTCTTAACATCCACCCATACCCCCTTCTTTTCTTCTAAATCAAACGATTTACTCCTCGACAGAAAACAGTTCAATTGTAAAATTCAATTCTTTTCCTGCCATCTCATGATTTGCATCAAATGTAATGGTTGTTTCATCCTTTTCTACTACTTTTACCGGAAATGGCTGTCCGGCAGCATTCTGCAAATACACCTGCTGCCCTGCTTCCAGTTCTTCTGCCCCCGGAAGCTGTGCCAGTTCCACCGTAAAAATGGCATCCGGATCTGCCAGTCCGTAGGCTTCCTCCGGCATCAGATGAACATCCAGCGTCTGTCCGACTTCCATGTTGGCAACTGCTGCATCAAATCCTTTAATCATCATTCCTGCACCACATACAAATTCCAATGGCTCTCCTCTGTCATAAGAGGAATCAAACTGTGTTCCATCATTAAATGTGCCGCGATAATGTGTTCTGCATTTCTTTCCAACGTTCTTTCCTTCGATGGTACTGCTTTTTGTATTTTCCATATGTTTTCTCCTGTTCTTCTTTTTATAAAATAAAAAAACTTGTGATCTGTGACCACAAGCCTGTATAGTAGCGAGGGAGAGACTCGAACTCTCAACCTCCCGGGTATGAACCGGACGCTCTAGCCAGTTGAGCCACCTCGCCATATTTAGTTCCATCAGTTTTTCTGATGAATGGGACCTACAGGGCTCGAACCTGTGACCCTCTGCTTGTAAGGCAGATGCTCTCCCAGCTGAGCTAAGATCCCATTTCGTGTTGGCTGCTCTCGCAACCGACTTCGTTAGTATATCGTACGAGAACAGATATGTCAACACTTTTTTTGAATTTTTGTATTTTTTGTATTTGTTGTAACTATTCCAAACAAATTTCCATGCAGGATTGTCCCACACATGCTATGCAAGCAGCCGCTCTACCAGGCGCACACACTCCGCGGCATCCTTTGAATACCCATCGGCTCCGATCTCATCTGCAAAACTCTGTGTGATGCAGGCTCCTCCAATGATCACCTTGCTCTTGCAGCCTTTCTCCTTACAAAGCTCCACAACATCCTGCATACGCATCATCGTGGTAGTCATCAGCGCGGACAGCCCGATAATCGCAGCATTTTCACGAATCGCGGTATCCACGATATCTTCACACGGCACATCTTTTCCCATATCAATCACGTTGTAGCCATAATTTTTCAGCATCAGTACGACAAGATTTTTTCCGATATCATGGATATCCCCCTCTACCGTTGCAATGACAAGCGTTGGCATCTCCTGTCCGTCGTTCTTCTTCTCCAGCATCGGCTCGAGATAATCAATGGCAAGTTTCATGGTATTTGCACTGGCAATCAGCTGCGGCAGGAAATATTTTTTCTGTTCAAAAAATTCCCCGACTTTATTGATGGCTGCAATCAGCTGGTCATTGATGATCTCCTCCGGCTTTGCGCCGTCTGCAATTGCCTTTTTCACTTCATCTATAATGGTTCCTTTATTTCCTTTTAAAACCGCTGTCGTAACAGGATCTGCTTTTTCTTCCACAGATGCCGTGCCACCCGCAGCACCTTCTTTTTTCACAACAACCGTCTCATATTTTGCCTTTTCCTCTGCCAGTTTATTCATACGCTCGATGTAGCGGATGTCACTGTCCGGGCGATGCAGCAGCATGTCCGAAGCAAATGCGGCATTCATCAAAAGTTCCTGCGACGGATTGGCAATCGCCATGGTAAGCCCCCGGCAGATGGCCATGGTAAGAAATGCCGTATTGACAAAACTCCGCTCCGGCAGGCCAAACGAAATATTCGACAGACCACAGATCGTTGGAAGCTTCCTGATATCCTTACAATAAGAGATGGTATCATAACATTCTTTCGCGGCCTCTGGATTGGCTCCGATTGTGGCAACCAGCCCATCCACGACAATATCCTCGTGTGCCATTCCCAGCTCCATAGCACGGTCATATACGGTATCGATAATCTCATGCTTTTCTTTGGCATCCTTTGGCAGTCCCTCATCGGAAAGCGGAAGCAGGACAAACATAGCCCCGTACTTTTTTGCCAGCGGAAGCATATGCTCGATTTTTTCTGTCTCAAGAGAAACGGAGTTGATCAGTGCTCTTCCCGGATAGACACGCAGTGCCTCTTCCATAACATCAATATGGCTGGTATCGAGGCAAAGCGGACAATCTACCGTCGCCGCAACTTCATAGATCACCTGCTTCATCATTTCTTTTTCGTCAATGCCGTTCATTCCCATATTGATGTCAAGGATGGCTGCCCCGTTTTCCTCCTGCGCCATTGCCATCTCACGCACAAGATCCAGTTTTCCTTCGCGCAGCTGAGCCTGCAGTTTTTTCTTTCCGGTCGGATTGATCCGTTCCCCGACCACCAGGAAATTGCCATCCAGACCAACTTCTACATTTTTGCGCTCAGACGCAAGAATCCTGCGATGCGATGCAAGCGGCTTATGAAGTTCCATCCCCCGCGTTGCATCCGAAAGTGCCTTGATATGCTTTTCCGTTGTACCGCAGCATCCACCTACAATGGCTGCTCCCGCTTTTACCAGTGCCACACCTGCCCCGGCAAATTCTTCCGGTGTCATGCGGTACACCGTTTTCTTTCCCTCGAGTTCCGGGAGTCCGGCGTTTGGCTTTGCGATGAGCGGAATCGTCGCATATTCTGCCATCCTTTCCACCAGAGGTACCATCTCCATCGGACCGGTGGAACAGTTTACACCGATCGCATCCACGCCCAGAGACTGCAGTACGACCACAGCCGTCTCCGGAGGTGTTCCAAATAATGTCCGTCCGTCTTCGTTGTAGGTAAGTGTCACCATGATTGGAAGATCGCAGACTTCCCGGATCGCAATCACTGCCGCACGACATTCCTGCAGACTCATCATGGTTTCTACCACAAACAGATCCACCCCTGCTTTTGCCAGCACCGATGCCTGTTCCTTGTATACGTCCACCAGTTCTTCAAACAACAGCTCTCCCATCGGAAACAGCTGCTGGCCGGTCATCGTCATGTCACCTGCAACCAGTGCCTGATCTCCCACCGCCTGCCGGGAAAGTGCTACCAGCTGCGTGTTGATTTCTTCCAGCCTCTCCTGCAGACCATATTCTTCCAGTTTGATCCGGTTTCCGGTAAACGTGGAGGCATATACGATATGGCTGCCGGCTTCTACATACCGCCTCTGCAGATCGAGCAGTACCTGCGGATTTTCCAGCACCCAGCTTTCCGGACACACTCCAATCGGCATACCTGCCTCCATCAGATTCGTTCCCGTTGCACCATCTAAAATAACCGGACCATGTTCCCTGATAAATCCGGCAAATTCTGTCTTTGTCATTTTGCATTCCTCACTTGCAGTTTCGTTTCGTTCTATTTATAATAATACCGCAGATTATTTCTACGTCATGCGTAACAATATCATACCTTATCACAGAAAAAAAAGAAAGTGAGAATCTATCATGAAAGACATAAAATTAGTTGCACTGGATCTCGATGGTACGCTGTTTGACAACAGCAGCCACATCAGTGAGCGCAATCTTACGGCAATCCGCAGCATTACAGACAAAGGCATCCATGTCGTAATCTCCACCGGCCGCCCGTTTGAGGGAATCCCGTTTAACCAGATCAAAGGCACCGGGATCAACTATGCCATCACCGCAAACGGCAGCGGAATCTATGAGATTTCCACTGGAAAATGCCTGTATGAAAATGCCATGGATGAAGAGCTGGTCACCCCGATTTTAAACTTCCTTCTCACACGTGATATCCATATGGATGCATTTATCGGTGGAAAAGGCTACACCCCGGTCCAGTGCGTAGAAACGGCACAAAAACTGACCGTGCCTTCTTCGATCAAAAACTATATTATCACCACACGCACACGGCTGGACAATATCCTGCAGTTTATCCATGAAAATCAGTTAAAGGTCCAGAAAATGACTCTGAATTTCTATCCAGCAGCCGATGGAACACTCATTGACCGCGAAACCGTCCGCAAATTTCTCGTGTCCAATCCGTCAATTACTACCGTCTGCGGCGGATACAACAACCTGGAATTCACGCGTGCAGATGCAAACAAGGGCGTTGGCTTACGAAAACTTGCCGAAATTCTCGGTGTCAATCCGGATGCCACCATGGCAATCGGTGACACCGAAAATGATCTTGCCATCATTGAGGCTGCCGGTATCGGTGTGGCAATGGGAAATGCCACTGATGCCGTCAAAACCCGGGCAGATTACGTCACCACAACGAATACCAAGGACGGGGTGGCAGCGGCCATCGAACATTTTATCCTATAATTTCACTCACCGCGCAACAACCCGATATTTTTCTTTAAAGATGCAATGACTGCATCAACCTGCCGGCGGTCGGTCTCCCTTCCCATGGTAAAACGTACACTGCCCGGTGCATAATTTTTTGGTACGTGTATGGCTTCTATCACATGGGAGATCCGTGTCTGTCCGGTATTGCACGCAGATCCTGCGGAAGCACAGATTCCGTCTTCTTCGAGAAGCACCAGAAGGGATGTCGCATCAATCCCCTCAAAACTGAAATTCACATTTCCCGGCAGGCGCTTATGCGGATGCCCATTTAACCTTCCCTGCGGAATCTCCCGTAATACCCGCTCCACAAAATAATTACGCAGCCGCACAAGCCGCGGACGCACGACCTGCATCTCTTCCACTGCAATTTCAAGTGCCTTTGCCATCCCCACAATTCCTGCCACATTCTCGGTTCCTGC
Source organism: Roseburia sp. TF10-5 (assembly GCF_003462365.1). Taxonomy (NCBI): domain Bacteria; kingdom Bacillati; phylum Bacillota; class Clostridia; order Lachnospirales; family Lachnospiraceae; genus Roseburia; species Roseburia sp. TF10-5. Next base: position 34,877 of record NZ_QTYW01000015.1, read on the forward strand.
CCGTCTGCCGTTTTCCTGACTGCCTCCGTGAATATACGACGGCAGATCCCGGTCTTTTCTCACAAACAAAAAGCCAACCCCTTTCGGACCGTGGAATTTATGTGCACTTGCACTCAGATAATCCACCGGAAGCTGGTTCATGGAAAGCGGAATCTGCCCGATGGCCTGCACCGCATCGGTGTGAAATAATGTTCCCGTCCCCCGCAGCATGGATGCAACCGCATCCAGCGGTTCGATCGTTCCAATCTCGTTATTTCCCGTCATAACGGAAACCAACGTGGTATCTTCCCGCAATACCTCCCGCAACTGTGCCAGATCAATCACTCCGTATGCATCGACATCCAGATAAGTCAGTTCATATCCCAGTTTCTCCAGATATTCACATGAGCGCAGCACCGCATGATGTTCGATTTTGCTTGTGATCACATGTTTCCCTTTTTCCTTTTTCTCCGCCGCCACATTTTTGATTACCCAGTTATCCGATTCGCTCCCCCCGGATGTAAAAAAAATCTCCTCCGGCTTTGCCTTAATCAGCATGGCAATCTGTTCTCTTGCCCCTTCTAATGCCTCCCGTGTGCGGCGCCCCATTTCGTAAGATGTGGAGGCGTTTCCATATTCTTCCATGAGATACGGCTCCATAGCCTTGCGCACCTGCGGAAGCATTTCGGTTGTGGCCGCATGATCCATATAGATTTTACAGCTCATATTCTGCACCATCCCCTCATACAATAGTTATCAAGTTTACCATTTGGAGTTCCCATTGAACATTTCCCGATTGCTAAAAAATCCTCTAATTACCGGCACCCTTCTGATGACGGCTTCCGGTATTGCCAGCCGTATCATCGGCTTCTTCTATAGGATATTCCTGGCACAGACAATTGGTGCAGAAGCGCTCGGAATCTATCAGCTGATTGCACCCGTTTTTGCAATGTGTTTCGCCCTGACTGCCTCCTCCATCCAGACATCCATTTCCAAATTTGTCGGCGATGCCTGCGGCAAAAACGCAGGAACATCGCAGGGAGAAATAACTGCACGCGGATATCTGCTGCTCGGTCTGGTCATCTCCTGCACAGCCTCTGTAATCGTCGGTATTTTTCTTTACACACAGGCAGACTGGATCGCCCTGCATTTTCTCGGAGAGCTCCGCTGCGCTCCCCTCCTTTCGCTCCTTAGCTTTTCCATGCTTCCCTGCTGCATCCACGCCTGTATCAACGGTTATTACTATGGAAAAAAGCGGGCAGGAATTCCTTCGTTCTGTCAGCTGGTGGAACAGCTTGCACGCGTGGGAAGTGTATGGCTGATCTATCAGTACACGCTGGAAAAAGGCATGGAGCTGACGGCGTTCCACGCGGTTGCCGGTCTTGTGGCCGGGGAATGTTCCGGTCTTATCACCAGTCTGATTGCCATGTCTTTGGAAAAACGGCTTCCCGGACACTCCTACCACACCCTTTCCGGTCAGTGGAAAACGATGGGCAAACTGTTTGCTTCCATGGCGGTTCCACTTACCATCAACCGGGTGACGACAGCTCTTTTCAACAGCCTGGAGAATCTTCTGATCCCGCAAAAACTTCAGGCATTTGGTTACAGTGCTTCGGATGCCCTGAGTATTTTTGGTATCCTGACCGGTATGACCATGTCCATCATTCTGTTTCCCAGTGTACTGACCAATTCCTTTTCCGTCCTTTTACTTCCAGCTGTCTCGGAAGCCCACAGTGCACACAACCACGCACAGATTGCGCGAACGATAAAAAAAGCAATCCTGTACGGACTGCTTCTTGGCTTTGTTTTTACGATTCTGTTTCTGGTTTTCGGTGACCGGATGGGCGAAGTTCTGTTTCACAATACGCTGGCCGGCAATTTTATCTGCCAGCTCTCCTGGCTTTGTCCCCTGCTGTATGTCACCAGTCTGCTGAACAGTATTCTGCACGGACTCGGCAATGCCCGGCAGGTTTTATTTGTCACACTGCTGGCATGCATGATCAGGATCTGCATGATCCTGTTTCTCGTCCCACAGTACGGCATTGATGCATATCTGTGGGGGATGCTGCTGTCCTATGTATTTGCTGCGATTGCAGACATTCTTTTGCTTATTCCTTATTCCCGTGCCGGATGATTCCACACTTTTTGATCCCCCTCGGACAGAAAAACGCCAGAATCGGCGTTTCTATTCTGTCCACGTTCATCTCTTCCATGTAATGTAATATAATAAAATTTAGGTCTGTTTTCCTATTGAATCTGTGTTTTTTCCATGCTATATTCTTGTTACACATTTCGAATATGCAGTCTTGTTACTTTACACTGCATTCAGCCGGATGATTCATCCGTTTTCCCATGTGTATGAAACAATAAAATATTGGAGAGGTTTATTATTGTTTTTATGATCAGATATTGAAAGCCGGGGGCTTCCATGTTACAATCCTGATAGAAGAACATTCGCTATATGACGCGTTTTCCTCTCCACCACTACGAAGGAGAAGAAAATGTATAGGAGCAAAAAGTTCGAAGACCTTACCATCAGTGATGATTTTATGTTTGGCATTGTTATGCGCGATCCAAAAAACTGCAAGCCGTTTCTGGAAACTATACTGAATGTTAAGATTTCACGCATTGATTATCCGGAAGACCAGAAAACGATCAATCTGTCCCTTGATGCGAAGAGCATCCGGCTGGATGTGTATGTTGAGGACGATTCTAATACAGTTTACAACATTGAAATGCAGAACGGTCATCATGAAAATCTTCCGAAACGCACCCGCTATTATCAGGGGATAATCGATTTAAACCTGCTCGACAAGGGTATGGATTACACACAGTTGAAACAGAGTTTTGTAATTTTTGTCTGCACGTTTGATCCATTCCATATTGGCAGACATGTGTATACTTTCGAAAACCGCTGTGTGGAAGATCCGGATCTTTCGCTTAACGATGGTACACAGAAGATCATTTTAAATACGAAGGGAATTTTTGATGATGTACGACCGGAACTGAAACGGCTGCTTAATTTTATTGATGGCAGACAACCGGAAGATTCTTTCACGCAGGATCTCTCCGAGGCAGTGGAGGCTGCCAAGCGCAATAAGAAATGGAGGCATGACTACATGACTTTGCAGATGGCTTATGATGAAAAATACCACGAGGGGTTGGTCAATGGTATTCAGCAAGGACGCGAAAATGGTATTGTTGAAGAAAAAGAAGACACAGCGCGCCGAATGCTTTCCTCAGGTAAATATTCAAATACCGAAATTTCTGAAATCACCGGACTTCCCATGGAACAGATTCAGACTTTGAAAAAATCACTGTAACACAAAACTCCCCAATCTATCAGATTTACTGATAGATTGGGGAGTTTTCTTTATCAGGACTTTTCTATTATAAGGTGCGATTATACACGGGACAGATACTCACCTGTTCTGGTATCAATCTTGATCTTGTCTCCCTGCTCTACGAACAGAGGAACGTTTACGTTTGCACCTGTCTCAACAGTAGCAGGCTTGGTAGCACCTGTAGCGGTATCTCCCTTGAATCCCGGCTCTGTCTCTGTAATCTCAAGCTCTACGAAAAGAGGTGGCTCTACTGCAAATACATTGCCCTTGTGAGAACAGATCTTAACCATCTCGTTCTCCTTAACAAACTTCAGTGCATCACCGACACTGTCCTTTGTCAGATCAATCTGGTCATAAGTCTCTACATCCATGAAATGATAGAAATCATCATCAGAATACAGATACTGCATGTCCTTACGATCAATATGAGCAGTCGGACACTTCTCTGTCGGACGGAATGTCTTTTCTACTACACCACCACTGACGATATTTTTTAATTTTGTTCTAACGAATGCTGCACCCTTACCTGGCTTTACATGCTGAAATTCGATAATCTGATAAATGTTACCTTCAAGTTCGATGGTAACACCATTTCTGAAATCTCCTGCTGAAATCATTCGATCTTCCTCCTTAAATTACGAGTATAAAGTCTCTCGACTTACAATTTTACTATAAAATGGAATACTTTTCAAGTATTTTATTTGTTCCGTTTTTCGATGTCTGCAAACATAGCCACGCGTGTCGCATGACGTCCACCAAGAAATTCCGCATTCAGATAAGCCTTCACAATATCCTTTGCCAGCTCCACTCCGACAATTCTTGCACCAAACGCGATGATATTTGCATCGTTGTGCTCTTTTACCAGATGTGCCGTCGTCACATCTGAACATACGGCTGCACGCACACCGTTTACTTTATTGGCTGCAATAGAGATTCCGACACCTGTTCCGCAAATTAACACGGCACAGTCTACTTCTTTGTCAGCCACCGCACGTCCTACTTTTTCTCCAATCTCCGGATAATTACAGCTTTCTGCTGTATCAACTCCGTAGTTTACCACTTCATGTCCCATGCTCTCAATAAATTCTTTGATCTGCATCTTCAGTTCTACTGCTGCATGGTCATTTCCTATTCCGACTTTCATCACAATTCTCCTTTTTATTTTTCGCAATCGCCTGTTTTGCACTTCTATTATCTTACTGCTTCAACGTACTTTCGTCAAATAAAAAACCGCTAATTGTGTACGGTCACGCAAAGAAAATTTTTCTAATATTGTGCTGATATAGTTCCGTACAGTTCCTTCGCTCAAAAATAATTCCTCTGCGATCTCGCGGTTACTCTTTCCCATTCCTACCAGAGCAATGATTTCCTGTTCCTTTTCTCCGATATCATACTGACTATAATCGAATTCATTTTTCGGCTGCATAAGCACCGGAAGTTTACTTACAATCTCGCCGCCAAAGACGCTCTGCCCCTGCTGCACCGCAAACAGCGCCGGAAGGATTCCTTCAAAATCCTGCTTTAAAATATAACCTTTTGCTCCCAGATCCAATGCCTTTATAATATAGGCATCATCCGAAAAGGTGGTCAGAAACAGAATTTTTGCCTGTGGATCACTCTGTAAAATCTCCTCTGCGGCGTCAAGCCCACTCACCGGCTTCATCTGGATATCCATCAGAAGAACATCCGGGTGCTCCTTTCGATAGAGTGCTGCTGCATCGGTTCCATCGGTTCCGGTTGCCACCACGGTAACGCGTGCATCCGCTTCGAGGATTGTCTTTAACGACAATGCAACAAGCTGGTCATCATCTACAATTACAACTTTCATATCTTCTCCTTTTTTCGCAATCTCCTAATGTTTCGGCACAGAAAGTAAAATCCGAAAACCACTCTCCGCAAAAAAGTGAATTGTGCCGCCAAGTGCCTGCACACGGTCTTTCATATTGGCAAGCCCAATCCCGCCCTCTCCCTGTCCGGTTTCGTCCGGAAGACTGGCACTGCTTCCATTATCTTCAACCGACATCTGGTAAAAGCCCGGATGTTCACACACAAAGACGGTAACCTTGTCGGCATCGCTATGGCGCACGACATTGACAAAAGCTTCCTTTGCGATTGCAAGAAAGCAGTATTTGACACTCCGCGGCACCTCCTGTGTCATATCATAATGCAAATCAATGGCACAATTTTTTTCAAACTCCCTGCAGATGTCGAGCAGCGCCTGTCTTAGATCCAGCGATTCATTGTGCAGATCATGTACACTCTCGCGGATGCTGTTCATCGCCTCCCCCAGCGTATCATTGATCTGCAGCAGCTGCCCATGCAACGGTTCTTCCTGGTGAATCGTCTGCAGGGCTCCCATCTGCAAAATTGCACGGGAAAGCATATGTCCCACATTGTCGTGGATTTCCCGCGCAATGCGGTTTCGCTCCTGCAGTGTAGCAAGATGAATCTCATAATCCTGTTTTTCCATCAGTTCCTGCTGTCGTTTCTGCATCACAAGACGCAGTTCGGTGGAACTATCCTTTAAATGAATATAGGCCTCTTTCTGGTGCAGGTGCCGCCGCATACGGTATGCTCCGCCTCCGGCAAGTACAAGCAAAAATACAAGCCATTCCAGTTGCGGCTCCACACTGTTTTTTCCATGAACCAGTGCAAATACCGCAAGCAGCACGATGCCCGCCGTACCGATATAAAAAAAACGCATATGCTCCAAAAAAAGCCACACACAGTCATAACAGACCAGCGGCAGAAAACACAAAAGCCCCGGCAAAAAACAGCAGCCTACCGTCAGTATGGCAGAAAGCACCAGCCGGACTCTGCCACTTTCCACATAATTGGAAACCGCGACATATATCAGCACAAGCAAAGCTGCAAGCACCGGGCGTACCCATCCTTTTGTTTCCGCCAGAAGGAGTAGTCCTGCCACATATAAGATCCCCTGATCGATCAAACGTTCCATTTTTCTTTTCCTCTTTTTCTTCCATCGTATCTAGTATAAAGAACTTTGTGACAAATGTCATCTCCTTTTCCTGACATCCTGCACTTTCGTTTTCCTGGCGTATCCGCTATGCTAAAATCACAAAAACACAAGGGAGGAAACCTATGGAAACGGTTGTAAAAATCGAAAATCTGGTCAAGCGCTACAAAGAACTGCTCGCACTTGACCACTTAAACTTAACCATACAAAAAGGAGAAATCTTCGGACTTTTAGGACCAAACGGCTCCGGTAAAACCACTACCATCAACTGCCTGCTCTCTCTTTTGTCCTACGACAAGGGTACCATCGAAATTTTTGGTCAGCCCATGCGCCCGGACAACTATGATGTAAAACGACAGATCGGTGTTGTGATGCAAAATGTAGCAGTGTTTGATGAACTGACCGTCAGGGAAAATATTGATTGCTTCTGCAGCCTGTATATCACCGATGCCAAAACCCGCAAACGCTGCGTAGATGACGCCATTGCATTTGTCGGGCTCGAAGACTTCACCGGATTTTATCCCAAAAAACTCTCTGGTGGACTGCTGCGTCGTCTAAACATCGCCTGCGGTATCGCCCACAAACCCAGACTCATCATCCTCGATGAGCCTACTGTAGCGGTCGACCCGCAGAGCCGCAATAAAATTCTGGAGGGAATCGTGGAACTAAACCGCGCCGGTGCAACGGTCATCTACACCTCCCACTACATGGAAGAAGTCGAACAGATCTGTACCCGGATTGCAATCATGGATAAAGGCAAAAATATCGCACTCGGTACAAAGGAAGAACTGATCAAACTCATCAAAAAAAGTGAAATTATCACGGTGGAACTGCTTGATCTGCCCCAAGAAGACCTCTCCCACATCCGCACCCTGCCACATGTATATCAGGCCGACTATAAGGATCACATCCTTACGGTACTGTGTGACGGTGGCAAACATAATCTCGTGCGGCTTCTCGGTTACTTACAGGAAAAAGACCGCTCGATCGATCATGTCTACTCGCAGCTTCCGACACTAAACGATGTCTTTTTAGAGATTACCGGTAAAGCGCTACGGGATTAGGAGGTAAATCATGCGATCAGTTTTTAAATATTCTCTTTTGCGGCTGATGCGAAACAAAGCCAATCTGTTCTGGATTTTAATTTTTCCGATTGTGCTCGGCTGCCTGTTTAAAGTTGCTTTTTCCAATATCACGGAAAGCGAGAGCTTCCACACGATTCCTGTGGCACTCGTATCCGACGAAAGCATAAACGCGAAAGCCTTTTGTACCATGGCAGATGCCCTCTCCTCGGAGGACGACAACGCAATGCTTGCAGTCACTTACTGTAAGGATAAAAAGGCTCAAAAGCTTCTCAAAGAAAAAAAGGTGGATGGCATTTTTTATGCAAAAGATACGGTAACACTCCGTGTCAACGCAGATGCTTCGGATTCTTCCATCAATCAGAGTATTTTACAGGTTTTACTGACACAGTTTTATGTCAACCGGGATCTATTGTTAAAAACCATGCAGGAACATCCCCAAAATTTAGAGGCTCTGACCGCTTCTTTATATGAAACCATAAGTCCACGCAAAGAAGTCTCCCTTACACGCGCAGACACAGATACCTACGATCAGTATTTTTACAACCTGATCGCCATGGCATGCCTGTATACCGCACTCGGCGGAATCCGGCTTGCCATTGAAAATGCTGCAAACCTCACCGCCCTTGCAGCAAGAAAAACGGTTTCTTCCACGAAAAAATTTACGGCAATTGCCGGGGAACTTGCCGCCTGTATTCTGTTTGAATCGGTTTTAAACATTCTGGCTTTTTTATTTATTGTAAAAATACTGGGTATCCATATGGCGCAGCGACCGCTTCTTAGTCTGCTCACAATTATCATCAGCACTGCCTGCAGCATCTCCTTTGGCATGCTTTTAGGATGCATCGGGCCGAAATCCGAGGGTGGAAAAACCACACTCATGTTTGGCATTGTGATGCCCTGCTGTTTTTTAAGTGGACTGATGATGGGAACCATGCGCATGGTTGTGGAAAAGCACCTTCCGTTTATCAACCGGATCAATCCTGCCGCACTGATTTCCGATTGTTTTTACACACTGAATAACTATGACAACCTGCAGCGTTTTGCCACTAATCTTCTCACTCTGTCTGTTATGGCGGTACTCTTTTTTGGCATTTCCTGTCTGGTCACAAGGAGGAAAACTTATGCAAGTCTGTAAGGCCTTTGCCCGTGTAGCAAAAAAACATCTACCCAATACCTTTATTTACTTTATCGTTTTTGTGGTCCTGCTTATCGTGATGAGTGCAAACGCCTCCTCAACAAGTGGAAAACAGTTTCAGGTATCTGCGGTCAACCTGTGTATCTTTGACAACGATAACTCCGAAGCAAGCCAGGCATTAACAGCCTATCTGTCTTCGCTTCACCATATCGTATCCCTTCCATCCGCAGACCGGGATACTCTGCAGGATAACATGTACTATTACCAGATCGACTATGTACTTACGATCCCTGCAGGTTTTGAAGAAAAAATAACCTCACAAACCACCCGTGGTCTTTTAAAAACAAGCAAACGCAAAGACAGTTGCAGCGGCTACTTTGTAGACCAGCAGATTGACAATTATGTGCATGCGCTTTTACTGTATGTAAAAAGCGGTGTTCCGGTTTCGGATGCTATCACCTATACACAAAATTCGCTTGATGATGTGCCGGAAGTAACATCCGTATCCTTTAGCAATACAACAAAAAGCAAAAATTCCCGTATGTACTACTTCTTCCAATATTTTCCGTATATCATTCTGATGATGCTTTTAGAGGGGCTTTCCCCGGTTCTGATGGCATTTTGCAAACCACTTATGAAGACACGGATCTCCTGCGGTGCGCTGCCACAGTCGCGCGTCAGTCTACAGCTTGGGCTTGGCTGTCTAATCTATGTATTTTTATGGTGGATTGGATTTCTTGGAATTGCAGCAGTCATATATGGACCCTCACAGCTTTTCTCGCAAAGTGGCTGTCTGTGTATCCTAAACAGTGCCGTCTTTCTTTTGATTGCAACGGCAATCGCCCTGCTCCTGGGTGCGTTTCCAATGGATTATAATAGGATCAATATGATTGCCAATATTCTCGGACTTGGTATGAGTTTCCTGTGTGGAATTTTTGTACCACAGGCATTTTTAGGAAATACCGTGCTGGCAATCGGACGTTTTCTGCCTGCCTACTGGTATGTGCGGATCACGAACATGTTCGGATGGTATGCAAATGATGTATTTTCAGCCTCAACCTACTGGATGTGTATCGGAATCCAGCTTCTATTCTTTGTGGCACTTTTTGCAGTCTACCTATGTGTGAACCGGCAGAAAAGCCGTCAAAAAGCCTAATAAAAATGCCCGGACCATATATTTACGGTCCGGGCAGATTTTATTTTCTTGCCGATGGATACTTTGGTTTTACGATTTTACAGTGCAGACGATAGAAAAGCAGTACAATCGCTTCTAACCGACGCTTTAACACAATCTGAATCTCCTCTTTGGGATGGATCGGTTTTACAAGAATTGTCCGGATTCCTGCCAAATTTGCCCCACACACATCCGTAAAAATCTGATCTCCCACAAAAATAGTATTTGATGTGTCCGTGCCCAGTACCTCCATTGCCTTGCGATACCCTGCCGGTTTGGGTTTCCCTGCCTTGTAAATATAATTGACGTGCACTGCATCGTTGAACATTTTCACCCGTGGCTCCTTGTTATTCGACAGGAGCATGCAATGAAACCCAAGTTCCTTTAAATGGGTAAACAAAGAAATCGCCCGCTCATCCGCAGGCGCTCCATGTGGTACGAGGGTGTTATCAATATCAAATATAATTCCCCGGTATCCTTCTTTATATAATTGATCAAAATCTATGCTGTAAGTGGAATCCAGATATTCATCCGGATATAGAAATGCGCACATAGGTCTCTCCTTTGTGTGTTATGTACTAAAGGGAAAAATTCTCTCCGGAACGCAAAGCAGAAATCCCGGTATCCAACGGGATCTTCTTCACTCCGGTATCCTGCGTTCCCACAAAATACTGATACTGCTGCAACACCTGATCCTTTTCCATATCGGAAATTGCTTTCTGCATATCCAGACCTGCCAGATCACTGTCTGCACCCTTCAGTTCATACGTTTCATCCGGCTGGTACTCCTTTGCATAATCAAATGCATTGTACGTCTGCGGACGCTTCGTCTGTGTCTGTCCCTGCGGCTGACTGCCACCGAAAAGTTCCTCATCCCCAGAGGCATTCTGCACTGCCGCAATCTGTTGGCTTCTAAGCGCAACAGCCTTTATGGAATTGTACTCATAAAAGCCCTCATACGGGCGCATTCCTGAAATATTCATAAGCACCTCTGGTTACAAATTCATCCGAGCATTTTTTTCAGCTCATTCATAAATGTGTTTACATCTTTGAATTCACGGTATACCGATGCGAAACGCACGTAGGCAACCGGATCCAAATTCTTTAACTTATCCATGAGAATTTCACCGATCAAAGCACTCGGTATCTCTTTTTCTTCACGGTTAAAAATCTCGATTTCTACATCATCCACAAGCTTTGAGATCTGTTCTGCAGAAATTGGCCGCTTGTGACATGCAAGCAATACGCCTTTTTCGATTTTTGTCCGGTTGTACTGCTCACGATTGTTATCTTTTTTTATAATGATCAGGGGAATGGTTTCCACCTTTTCATAGGTTGTAAAACGCTTTCCGCAATCATCGCAAAGTCTTCTTCTGCGAATCGAATTATTGTCATCCGCAGGACGCGAATCAATCACTCTTGTATTTTCACTGCTGCAATACGGACATTTCATAGGATTTCTCCTCCTGCATCCAATCCCAATCCGGAAATATATGACTATTTCTATAATACACAATTTCCCTGTTTTCTGTCAATCTGCAAATTTTTATCCTTTTATCCGGTGTTTCATTTCTTTTTCATCAAACTCTACGAGTATTATATCGGGTCCTATCCGGATAACTTTAGCCCATGGAATAAAAAATTCGCTGTCCCTGCAAAAACAGCCCAGATATTTTCCCGGTCCGGGAACGATCAGTGCCAGAATTCTCCCACATTCCTTGTCAATGTCCAGATCCCGGACGCTGCCAAGGCAGCGGCAGTCTTTTACATTGACTACTTCTTTTTCACATAAATCAGAAAAACGCACAGAACACTCCTGCTTTTCTTTCTTGGAATATTCTATGCGTCTTAGCTGTATTTTATGTTTATGCACGCTGCTTCATTTCAGAGATTGCCGCCTTTAGCTGTGCACGGTCTGGAAGCCCTTCATTATCTCCTCTGTGCTGCACCTGCAATGCCCCGATGGCATTTATTACAACAAGCCTGACTCCGCGCACTACCACATTATAATATATAAGCTGTGCCACTTCTGCGGCACAGCTTATAAAAAGGGAAGATTTAAGTTTTATTCTTTTACGCCACCAAGCGTAAGTCCTGTTACGAAATACTTCTGTAAGAATGGATAAATACAGATGATCGGCAGAATCGTAATAATCGTTGCAGCTGCACGAACCGATGTCGGTGTAACCGTTCCCGCTGCATTCTTCATTGCCTCGACACTACTGCTCGTATTTGTTACGGATGACAGTAGTTTCATCAACTCATACTGTAATGTTGTCAGTTTGCCGTTCATACGGTTATATAACATTGCATCAAACCATGAATTCCACTGACCAACTGCAACAAACAATGCAACAGTTGCATATACCGGCTTACAGAGCGGTGAATAGATTTTCAGGAAAATCGTCGTATACCCAGCACCGTCGAGCTGTGCCGACTCCTCTAAGCTGTCCGGGATACCGTTCATATAAGTACGGATAACCAGCATGTTAAACGCACTGACCATTCCAGGGATAACATATACCCAGAAGCTGTTGGTAAGTCCCAGTCCCTTGTACAACAGGAATGTCGGGATCAGACCTCCGTTTACATACATGGTGATAACCCAGAATAAAGAGAGCTGCTTTTTAAACATAAATCTTTTTCTGCTGACGATAAATGCTAGGATTGCATTGGAGATCAGCGCAAGAACTGTTCCGATCACAGTTCTTGCAACCGTAACATAAGCACCTGTGATCAGGTTGTCTTTCTGAAGTACCGTAATGTAGTTCTTCCATGTAAATTTTCTCGGTAACAGATAGATACCTCCACGAAGGGAATCCGTACCGTCATTTAATGATATTGCTAATGTATTTAACACAGGATACAGTGTAATGATTACAAACAGGATCATAATGATCGTATTGACAATCGGAAAAATCTGCACCTTTTTTTTCGCTTTTTTTGCTGCCATTGTATAACCTCCTTAGAACAATTGTTCTTCACCATTACGCTTTGCAATCTGGTTTGCAATCACGATCAGAATAATACTTACGAAACTCTTGAAGATACCGGCTGCAGTTCCGATTGCGAAATCGCCCTGACTGATTCCCCATTTTAATACGTAAATATCAATTGTCTGTGATACTTTCTGAACCAGACCGTTTCCTAACAAATACTGAACTTCAAAACCGGCGTTCAGTACATTACCTACATTCATCAGAAGAAGAATGATAATGGTTGGTTTAATACCCGGAAGTGTAACATGCTTGATTTTTGCCCATCTGCCTGCACCGTCGATAGCTGCAGCTTCGTAAAGTGACGGGTCGATCGAAGTAATTGCTGCCAAATAAATAATTGCATTCCATCCTGTTTCTTTCCAGACATTGGCAAATGCAACGATTGGCCAGAAATAACCCGGATGAGCAAAGAAATTGATCGGCTGTGAAATAATATGGAAGTTAAGTAATAATTCGTTCACAATTCCGCCACCGGATAACATATCGTGTAAGATACCGGTTACAATGATCCATGAAAGGAAATGCGGAAGATAGGAAATTGTCTGAACGACTTTTTTACCGCCTTTGGATTTAATTTCATTTAATAAAATTGCAAAAACAATTGCTGTAATAAATGTTACCACCAGATTGATAACACCCATTGCCAACGTATTTCTGATTACCCGGATAAAAGTCATATCCGAGAATAATGTCCGGAATTTATCCAATCCTACAAATTTCGAATGAAAGATACCAAGTCTCGGTTTATAGTTTTGAAACGCCATAGTCCAGCCTGCAAGTGGGAGGTAATAGAAAACCACGCCATACACTACCATGATTGCCGCCCAGAACAATAATACTTTCTGTCTTTTAATCTCTTTCCAGGTAATTTTCGTCTTCGGTTCTTTCACTTTCTGTTTTGATTTTGTTCTCTCTATAGACATGACCTCACTCCTTTTTTAAACGGGCAGATGGAGTTTTCACAACATCTGCCCATCTAAAACCTCATTCTCTATGTATTATTCGTATTTTGCTGCGTCTTTCATCCGCTTATCAAGCTCTGCCTGCAACTCGCTAAGGAAAGCGTCCGGATTGCATGCATTGTATGCATCCATATAAGTTTTCCATGCACTGTCAAAGTCTTTTGCCATTACAACCTGCGGAAGCTGCTCATGCTTAACTTCGCCAATCTTGGTCCATGCCATTCCACCCTCTGTGTCTGTTGTAAAGTTGTTTGAGAATGACCACATCGGATACCATGGACCAGGTGCCTCGTTTGTTCCAAGCATCTCAACGTATGTTTCAACACCATATGCCTTGAATGCTTTCTTGACATCATCATTTAATCCGTCAAAGAATTCTTTTGCCTGTCCACTCGGCTTTGTTGCATTCAGACCGTCATCACAGGTTCCGTCATACTGTGGAAAATAGGAATAAGAACATGCGTGAGATGCCTTATAATCCGTCTCTGCAGCCTTTGCTCTCTGCTCCTTGGTTCTATAGAAAAGTCCATCGTCGCCAACCTGATAATCTTCACCTTCAACGCCCCAGAAACGAAGGTTGTGAATTTCCTCTGAAAGAAGATCATCTACAAACTGTAAAGCTGCTTCCACATCATCACAATCCTTTGTGATTGCAAGTCCATCACCGGAATTTAAAACTCCGCCGGAGTTGTGCCACTGGTTCTTACGTCCATCAATCGTTACAGGTACCGGAATGTAATCGCATCCCTGTGCATCCAGTCCTGCAGACTTAATTGCATCACCTGCTGAGTAGGCGAAATCCCACCACTGGTCGATCATACCAAGTACACGTCCGGAAGAAAGCTTTGCAATGTACTCATCATAAGTCTGTGTGAATGACTCAGGATCAACAATACCCTTCTGATATTCCTCGTTCAACTTCTTGAAGTACTTTACAGCAGTATCAGATGTATTATAATCCATTACCTTTAATGTATCCGGATCAACCATACATGAACCATCATTTGGATAACCATCTAAGAACTGTGGAGCATTCTCAAGACAGAAATATCTCCAATCCTCGCAAAGGATGGTATATGGAATATTCTCCGTTCCATCTTCCATGGTAGGATTTGCTGCATTATAATCTTCAATCAGCTTGAAATAATCATCCATCGTCTTGATTTCCGGATAATTAGCCCACTCAAGAACTCTTGCCTGAATCCAGAATGCCTCATCGTTATGCGTACAGGTTTTCTCTTCTCCCTTAATATTGGAGAACTGTGGAATCCAGTAAATATGTCCGTCGTCCTGACGAAGCTGATCCCATTCCTGTTCGGTGAAGTAGTTCTTGATATTCGGATATTTGTCAATGTAATCATCTAATGCTACCAATGCACCTGCATCATATAACTGCGGCATACCATTTCCACCACAGATGAAATCCGGATATTCATCACCGGCTACCAGCGTTCCGATTGCTTCTTCTGCCGTCTGGCCTGTCAGCCATGTCTCTTTTACCTTTACGCCGGTCTTCTCAGCGATGATCTGCTGAACTTCGTTATCATCGTTGATCTCGGATCCCGGAACAGCAAAGAAAGCTGTAAACTCTTTAATATCTCCATCATTTGCTGCTTTTCCACCCTGTGTGGAAGAATTGCTGCCGCCTTTATTTCCGCAACCGGCGAACATGGTTGCTGCCATCGCTACTACAAGCAAGGCACTTAGCATTCTTTTTCTTTTCATAGAATGTACCTCCTTCTTTATATTAACTATTTTACTTTTTTTACCATTTCAAACAATCCGACGAATTATAGTCAAAAACAGGGTAAACTATAGTTCATTCTGCCGGACTATAATTTACCCTGTTTTCCATCTCTTTCTATTCCATTTTACTGCTGCATCTGCTTCCGGAATTTTGCCGGTGTGCATCCTTTTACCTGAATAAAGCGGTTGACAAAATAATCCAGATCATGGTATCCAACCTCTTCCGCCACCTGAATAATCTTCTTATCGGAATGCAGAAGAAGATCAACAGCCTGATCCATCCGGTAATTATTCAGATAATCCTTAAACGACTGACCGTATTTCTTTCGGAACAGTTGTCCGAGATAGGCGCTGTTGACATAATATTTCTCGCTAAGCCCCTTGAGTGTGAGGTTATCCGCATAATGTTCCTTAATTTCTTTCTCTACATTTCCGAGAACACCTCTGGATACATTCTTGCGAAGCTGGGACAGATAGTCTCCGTACTCACAGGCGAAACGCATCAGATGTGTCTTACTGCCGCGCATCGTTCCTGTTTCAAAGCTGCTCTCCGAAATCAGACGCAGGATTTCTTCCTGATTGACCTCATCATCCTGCTCGCTTGCAAGATGGATCAACTGAAAAAGCAGATAGTTAATATTAAGCGTCATGGATTCCCCACGCAGGCCTCTCTGACTCATTTCTCCATAGAAACGGTCCACCGCCGCCCGGATTTCCATATGATTGTTCTGCTCCACTACCTTCAGCAAATCATCAAGACTCTTCTTGCACAAAACCATACCGTCATTGGACACCTGCACTTCTTCCTCGTAGAAATAGATGTCCTTTTTGCTTCGAAATCCCTGAAAGGAACGAAGCATACAGGCATTCCCGTATGATCTTGCAATAAGGCTGATATCCTGCACCTTTTTCCCGACCAGCATCGTAACCGGGCGCGACAGATTCTCACCCAGATATTCCACCAACCCGTTCAGATAAGCGTTTTCATCGAGTCCTGCCTCTTCCGCCATATATTGAAAAAAGATCAATCCCACATCATATATTTTTTCATCTGCCGATGCGTCAAACACACAATTCTCCACATAATCTTTCAGGAATGCAGTACAGCATTCATACATCTGTCTTTGGAATTCGCGCATCTCCTGATCCGTCACATCTTCGTCCGCATCACATCCCGCCATCTGAATTTCAACGTAGCGGACACCTTCTTTGCATTTCATCTGTGATGTGACATATTGCAGATTGGAATCATCGTATTTTCCCTTGATCAAAGCAATCTGATTTCTTGCAAGATATGCCTTTTCCATTTTATTGTTCTTCTGCCTCATCCGGTCATCTTCATCACGCATCGCAGATACCCTGTTAAGCAGTTTCAGCAGCATATCACGGTCAACCGGCTTTAAAATATAATCCGTACATTCATTTTGAAGCGCCCTTCTTGCATACTCGAAATCCGCATATCCGCTTAATATGACAAAATATGCATTCGATAGATTTTCTTTTCGTATCGCTTCCTGCAGATCCAGCCCTGTCATGACTGGCATCTGAATATCTGCAATGATCAGGTCTACACTCTCTTTTTTCAGAAAATCATATGCCTCTTTTCCATTTGATGCAGTCCCTGCAATCATATAGCCTTCCTGTTCCCAGTCGATCAGCACTTTTAATCCCTGAATAATAAAAGGCTCATCATCTACAAGCAAAACCTTTAACATATTTCTTTCCCCCTTTTGCACACCGGTCCACTAACACAGCCTTCGGCAAATCATAAATACTCCATCGGAATGCAGATCGTAATCCATGTTCCCACACCCTCTTCGCCTTCAATTTCAAAGCACACATGATCTTCTGTGTACATTTTAAGCCGCAGGCATGCATTGAGCATTCCCACGCTTTTCTTGTTTTTCAGCATCTCAATATCCGCATTCTGCATATCATGCTGCATCTGATACAACTTCTGCTCCTCAATTCCGCTTCCCGTATCTTCAATCTCGATGCATAATTGTTCTTCCCTTTTATAAACTCTTACGAAAATCCATCCTGGTGATGCCTTACTTTCGATTCCATGTACACAGGCGTTCTCCACAAAAGTTACAATTGTAAGTTTCGGTATCCGGATCTGCGCACATTCCGGATCAATTTCGAGATTGTAATTCAGCCGGTCACCAAAACGATACTTCTGCAAGGACAGATACGCTTTTACAAATTCAAGTTCCTGTTCAATCTCTACCGAATCATTTCCCCAGTCCACATATTGTCTTTGCATGATCGCCAGTTTTTCGACCATATCTGCCGTCTCGTTTTCTTTCTTCAAAAGGCTTCTCATGCGGATACTTTCCAGGGCATTAAACAGAAAATGCGGATTGATCTGGCTTTGCAATGCCAATAGTTCTGCATTTTTCCTGCCGACAAGGATTTCCTGTTCTTTGATCTTGTTCTTGTATACGGTCTGGATTAGTTCATTGGTCCGTTTGACCATCCGATTGTAATTCCGGATCATGCTTCCAATCTCATCCCTACCGTCTTCGTGTGCCATCTGAACAAGATGCTCACCGTTGACAGACTGGAACACTTTGCTCAGCCCACGGATTCTCTTTGTAAACGAATGATTGAGAAGCAGCACAAATCCCATCGGGAGAACCACATTGATGATCACCAGAAAACCAAGAATCGGAAGAAAACGCACAATCTTACTCCGCACTCCATTATCCGCTTTTAAAACATAAATATCAAGTTTAGCTCCGTGAAGTGTAATGGTCTGTTTGTATCCCATCTTCTGCTGTACACTGATCGTGTCAAATTTTTTACCGACACCACTGAAAGGTCCGTTACTCAGTACGATCGCATCCCCTTGACAAATAAGAACTTCATTGTCAAACTTCATTCGTCTCAGCATCCGCATCATACTGTTATAATCAAATTCGATTTGCAGCATCTTTTCCTGATCCTTGGAAAAAAAATCAAGATTCTGCAATAGCATGATCTTACGACGATAGGAATTGGCATATCTCTTACGCTCATATACAAAAAAAAGTCCTTCATTTTCGCCTCGTTCCTTCCACGCTTCATACGCTGCCGTTTCCTTCAGATTGGACATATTATCAATCTTTCCACCCTTTACCACGGTAGGATTATCCGTATACATGGTAAAGACGATCTGATTCATGCCAAGCACGCTTTCCAATGTCGAGTCCTGAAAAAAATTCTGATATTCCGCGTAATAATCTGAGTTACTCTCATATTGTTTTTCCAAAAAAGAATTCATCCTTCTATTTGTATACATACTTTTAGCGATTTCTCCCGCATTCTCCACCAGTGCACTGATATTATAGCTGACTGCATTCGCAACGTTTGCCATCCCATGATACTGCCGCTGCGATTCCATGCTGTCTACAATATATAAGACGACACTGTCCGTAATGATCAGCGGTAATAAAACACAGAAAATGTATAACTGTATAAATTTTTTCTTAATAGAAAGATTATCCATATATCTTTCCAATACCTTGATGAACTTTTCGATGATATTCATACCAACCCCTCTAAATTCACACACAACAAAGCGATAAAGGAGCAGATTTTTCGACCTGCTCCTCATTCGTACAACCAGTTAAATTCATTATAACATATACGAGACTATATTTAAAATTGTTTCTTGATATTTCTGCACGCTAATACTCAACCGGTGTCTGCGCACCCTCTCTGCGAACCACCAGCGCAGCCACGTCACTTCCGGTAAGTTTTGCACTTCTTGCATCCGGCTGCTGACCTCCGATTGCGATGCGGTAAGATCCCGGTCTTACAACGCATTCTCCCTCCTGCGTGATAATCGCAAAGTCACGTGCCTTAAGAGATATGGTCACACGCTTCGTCTCTTTCGGCTGTAATGTAACCGTCTGTATTCCTTTCAACTGATATCCCGGTTCATACGCATCCGCTTCCTCATGCTGAATGTACGCCTGAACACTCTCATGGATCGTGTAGGAACTCTCATTTATGACATCCACACTCACATCGACGGCATCTCTCACACTGCACTGCGCACAGGAAATCTGTGCATTCTCGTAACGGATCGTTCCATAATGCAGTCCGTAACCGAACGGATAGAGCACATTCTTGTCCGTATAACGATATGTGCGATCGGACATATCATAATCCGTAAACTCCGGAAGATTTTCCGTTCCCTGATAAAAGGTGACAGGCAGCTTTCCGGATGGTGAAAAATCACCGAAGATTGCTTCTGCGACTGCCTTTCCGCCACGGGCTCCCGGATAAAAACTGTCAATAATCGCAGCAACATGCGCATCCGCCCATGAGAGATCGAGTGCACTTCCCGCCGAAATCACGAGCACAACCGGCTTTCCGACAGCCGTAACCGTCTCGAGCAGTTCTTCCTGAAGTCCCGGAAGATTGAGTCCCAGTTTATCCCCGCTGGCATATTCATTACCGGCATCGCCTTCCTCGCCTTCGATCGTCGCGTCAAGACCAAGGCACATAACTACAACATCTGCCTGCTCCGCCGCAATGACCGCTTCCTTGAATCGATCCTTCGTCTCTGCCAGAAATTCCACTTTGTCTTTGTACAGATGACAGCCTTCTGCATATAATACACGCACATCATCCCCCACATACTGCTGAATTCCCTCCAGTGGAGTAATGTAACGGGAAGAGGTTCCGACATAGTTTCCGACCAGCGCATCTCTTGAATTCGCATTCGGACCGATGACTGCGACGGTCTGTATCTTATTTTTATCCAACGGCAGGAACGCATTCTCGTTTTTCAACAGAACAAGACTTCTTCTTGCCGCTTCAACAGACAACTTCACATGTTCCGGACATTCTACTTTATCATAGGTAATGTCTTCATACGGGGACGGATAATCCTTCATCATACCCAGACGAATACGAACTTCCATCAGACGCTCCACCGCTTTTGTGATCGCCTCCTCGGAAACAAGTCCCTTCTCGTAAGCTTCCTGCAAATGTAAAAAGGCGCTTCCGCAGTTCAGGTCGCAGCCGTTGTTTACTGCCATAGCCGCAGATTCCTCGACGCTCTCTGTCACATGATGGTGCTCGTGGAAATCAAGAATCGCCCAGCAGTCCGATACCACATGACCTTCAAAACCAAATTCATCTCTTAAAATATCCTGCAGGAGAGTTTTGCTTCCACACGCCGGCTCTCCGTTCACGCGATTGTAAGCGCCCATGACGGCCTCAACCTTGGCATCCTTGACACATCGCTTAAACGCATACAGATAAGTGTCATACATATCATGCTTAGACGCTTTTGCATTGAATTCATGACGGATCGCTTCCGGACCGCTGTGTACCGCAAAATGCTTTGCGCACGCTGCAGATTTCAGATGATCCGGATCCGGTCCCTGCAATCCCTTGATGTACGCGCATCCGAGTTCCGCCGTAAGATACGGATCCTCGCCATATGTCTCATGGCCTCTTCCCCATCTCGGATCGCGGAAAATATTGACATTCGGTGCCCAGAACGTCAACCCTTTGTAGATTCCGTGATCTCCTCTCCGTGAAAACTCGTTAAATTTTGCGCGGCCTTCCGTCGATACCACATCCCCGATCTGTCCGACAAGCTCCGGATCAAATGTCGCCGCAAGTCCGATCGACTGTGGAAATACCGTAGCAACTCCAGCTCTTGCAACACCATGCAAAGCCTCATTCCACCAGTTATATGCCGGAATATTAAGTCGCTCGATCGCCGGTGACTCATAGAGCATCTGGCTCATTTTTTCCTCAACCGTCATCTGTGCAACCAGTTTCTTTGCATATTCTTTTGTCTGTTTACTCATTATTTCATCTCCTCATCTTAAACACTTTCTATCAATCCATCGACTGGCATGTCAGCCATTCGAAATCAGCATAATTTGTACTGTCACTGCCGTTGGAAGACGCATATACACCGACTGTGCATCCTACAAAGCCTCCGGCTTCCTCTGTCGTGTAAGCAAGAAGATCCAGATTTTCCGCAACGGATACATATCCTTTGCCTTCCGAAATCCAGACACGGGCACACTGATTGCGGCACTGCAGGCGGATCTTTAATTTTCCTTTCTTCTCCAGACGTGTTGTTGCCAGCGTCTGCTCATCTCCGTGAATACAGCTGGTAACCACAAAACAAACTTCTCCATCCACGCGCACCACTTCAAACCGGAGATGATTTTCATTATTCTGGTAAAGCACAAGTCCCGCCGTCTCCGACTTATTTTCCGGATAGAATTCCATTCCAGTCTCTGCGACAAAGCGGTAACTTTTCTGTCTTACACCAAGATATGCACAGTTTGCTCTCTCGGAAATCTTTTCTTTGCGAAGGTACATCCGAAGTGCACCCTCACGTTCGGTCAGCGAATAAATTCCGGATGTCCAGTCCTCGATCGCCACCAGCCGCTGATCCAGCTGTTCTCCCCAGAAATGAATGACATCGGAATTCGTAATTTCTTCCGCAAAGCGATGCTCAGGCATATCGATCGTAAATTCGTCCTCCAGATGTCCGACTCCCGGAGCGATCACCGGCCAGCCGTTCTCCCAGATTACCCTGGCAAGGAAAGTCTCACGCCCCATGCTGCTATGCTTTTTGCAAGGTCTTGATGCAAGCATTACAACATACCAGTTTCCCTTGCCGTCATCAACCAGATCTCCATGTCCCGCATAGATGACCGGATAATCCATACCGAGATTGCGGTGTGTGAAAATCGGATTGCGCGGACAGCCTTCAAACCACTGGAACAGCTTCTTACTGCGTGCCACCGTAATACTATGTTCCGGACCGGTTCCGCCTTCTGCGTGGAGTAGATAATAATAACCATCGATCTTGTAAATATGCGGACCTTCCGGCCAGATACATCCCTTTACCGCACCTTTCCAGATTGCCATGCTCTCACCGACCAGCTTCATGGTCTTAAGATCCAGTTCCTGAATCCAAATCTCCCAGTCCCCGTTATAGCGAACACCCTCCGGATTCGGACGGGTTCCGCAATAATAACATTTGCCGTCATCGTCGAAAAAAAGGCTCGGATCGATGCCCGGGGCATCGTCGCCGAGATAATACGGCTCGGACCACGGTCCTTCCGGATTCTCCGCTGTGACGATAAAATTGTTGCCGTGCGTCACATTGGTCGTGATCATATAAAACAAACCATCATGATAGCGGATCGTCGGCGCATAAATACCATCTGAGATATCCGCTCCCGCCACAGGAAGCTGCGACGGACGGTCTAAAATATTACCGATCTGCTCCCAATGTGCGAGATCTCTGCTGTGAAAGATCGGCACTCCCGGTGCATACACAAAACTTGAATTGACGATATAATAATCCTCTCCCTTTCTGCAAATGGAAGGGTCCGGATAAAATCCCATTAAAATCGGATTCTTAACTGTAACCATTTTACTCCTCCTTATAACACGTAACCAAATCCTAAAATTGTAAACTTCTTGTCTCTGTCTTCTTCTGCGACTTCAATGCGTACCGTATGGTCGGCGCTTTCATCCTCATTGAACACGATCATCGCGTTGCAGTGCTGCCAGTTGTTAATATGCGGATCTGCCGTCATGCGACGCTCACCGTCCACATCGACATACGCCTTTCCAACGTCCACTTCTCCGGAATCCTTAAAGATCAACACAAGCGCTTTGCAATGGATGCGGATTGTAAAGACAGCATTCTCCGGCATCATTGCATCGTACATCCAATTGTACGGAAACTCCGGTGTCAATTCTAACCGGTCATCCATCTCCACACTCTGGAGCTGATCATCCGTTGCACAGAAGCCACCGGCATCGATTTTGGCCCCGGCATAGACATCTTTCTTATCCAGAAGCCGTACATGCTCAAAGCTTTTGCCGATTGCCGGCTTCATCTGCAGCTGCTGTGCAAGCATTCCCTCCTCGGTCAGGCCGCTCTCAAAAGCGTCAAGTCTTGCATGTTCGCTCAAATCACAGCTCTCAAACAGATACTGTAAACAGTCTGCCATAATGGTATGACCGATGTTGCTCGGATGAAACATATCGTAAAAGAACTGATTTTTTGTCAGAACCCTTCCCTCGTTCGGTTTCTTCGTAAACTGCTCCACCACGGTATCCTTGATACTGACCATCGGCAGATCATACAGTCTGCCGACCGGACTTAAGCGATCCTGCAGATTCCAGTCATTGGCAAATACGGAAAAAAGCAGAACGACCGCCGGATTCCAATCCAGCTTTAAGATCTTGCGCACAAGGCTTTCGTAGCAATCGCCCTTCGTCTCGTCGCCCTCATCGTTGACCGCAAATTCTACGACTACGATATCCGGCTTCTCGCCGTCTCTTAACACATCTCTGTCAAAGCGGAGCATTCCAAGCTCCGACGGGGTTCCTCCAACTCCCGCTTTCACAAATTTAACGTTATCTCTCATCGCAAATCTGCTTTTGAAAAGCTGATAGGACTTATAGGCATAACACTCGGTATTGATCGGTGTTGCTCCCGCCCCCTGCGTGATCGAACCTCCGATATAGGCAAGCGTTACTTCTTTTCCGGCTCTCGCCTTCTCGATCGCTTTGCGGATACGGTAGGTGTTGCCCAGATTCATGAGAGAACGCTCGATCATCGTGCAGTACAGTTCCGATTTCGTATCCACCGCTTCTTCTTCCACCTCTTCCGGAGCCGTATATCCGTCGTTCAGATAAAACCGAACGCTCGCTTTTCCCATCTTTTCCGGTGCGCTCATGATGAACTTGATCTGTCCAGGTATATAATCATCCTCTGTCCAGGTATAATCCGACAGATAAATGCGCCGTTCCATTCCGTCTCCGGTCAGGCTGCATCGCAGATTGGTTCCGCCTCCGTAGAGATCTTTTTTCCCGTACATCTGGAAGATGAACTCCATCTCCTCCTTTGGATTGTCGGTCTCAACAGACACCCCGATACTGTGTACAAGCTTGCCGAATCCCTCCACCGTCTCCAATAACCGAAGCATGTTTTCATCCGTAACATTTCCGACGATCTGTGCGCTGTTGATCAGTCTTCCGTCACTCTCATAGACAAAATGAATCGCACTTCCGTCTTCCTGTTTTGCTCCGAAGATTTCTTTATCCTTCATAATGTAAAAATATGGTCTTTTCTTCTCCGGATCCTTTGGTGCTGCCGGTCCGTTCATAATCATTACCTCCCTACTTTCTTTGCTTTCTTTGCTTTCTTTTCTTTATACATTTCTATATCACTCATGCGCATGCACTCTTCAAAAGATCCACTCCGGCCACTTCTTATTATTACTGCTTGATTTCTTTTGGGATTATGCTTTTCTTGTGATTTGATTATAAAAAAAACCCCCGCTTGCGTCACGAGGGCTTTTTATGGAATAATTACCGACAAACTATAGTAATTGTATTCCTGTCAATATTTTCTATCGAACGGCTATCTTCATGGATACTGTTTTTGTTTTTCCATTCTTTAAAGTCACGGTTGCCTTGATCGTTACCGTTCCTTTCCTGTTTGCTTTGATCTTACCGTTCTTGTTTACGGTAGCAATCGACTTCTTGGAAGTTTTGTAGGTTACCTTCTTTACATTGTTCTGATTCAGCTTGCTGTCAAGCTTAAACTCCGTTGTTTTTCCTTTTTTAACCGTTGCCTTTGTTTTCTTCGGAGCGATGGTCTTAAGGATTTCTTTTTCAATTCTGGCTGCTTCCTTTGTCGTCAGAAGTACATAATCGCCCTTCTTCCCAAAACTTGCATTCAGATTTCCGTCCTCAGCCTTATAGGTCTTGCTGTTGATCAGTTCATATTCACCCGTCTTACGGTTGACAACAAATGCCTTCAGTGATTTATTATTTTTCACATTCTCTGCGGAAACGGAAACCGTGTATTTCACATCACCATTCGCATTCTTAACCTGCACGATGATCGTAAGATCTTCGGTTCCTGCCGCCTCGGTAAGCTGCTTTACCACATCTGCGGTAAGTGTTCCCTTTGATCCCGATACCGTTGCATTTGCGCTGGTCACATTTCCCTGCGCATCCTTTGTTATGGTTACCGATGCCTCGGCCTTCTTATCGCCGGAAACTGTAATTTCCACTCTGGATGTCTCAACGGTTGATTCGTCCGGCTTTGTCTCAATGGTCGCATCCTGTTTTCCGTCCGGTTTCACATCCTGCTTCGTATCCGAAGTTCCCGGATTTACAGACGAGCTGCCGCCATTGCTGCCGGTCTTTCCGGTTAATTCGACCGTACCATATACGTTTGAGCCTGACCAGCCCATTCCGGTCTCATCATACCAGCTTAACGTACCGATACGCTTGCCGCCTTTTGCATCGTTGATCTGGAATTCCAGACCAATCTTGGTTCCGTTTGCCGGCTTGATATCCGTCCACTTGAAAGCAGCCTCAACCACGTATCCGCCATCGATTGTTTTTGTTGCAGACTTGACATTCTCTGCCAGACATTTTTTACCATTGAAGGACTGCTCATTGTTATAATTGATACGATACTGCTTATCGTCCTCTCCATAGGAAGCGGTCTTGCCGTTGTCCTCGTCGATGAACACTTCAAGAGAATCCTGCTCATGCGTCTGAGCGCCTGTTTTATCCAATACCGCGTCTTTTACGGTTGCATATACATAGAGATTGTCATCATCCCAGAGAACCTTTGCATTGGCAGAAGCCTCGGAGCCTTTGTTGATCGTAAGCGGGATGTTTACCGCATTGCCCCATGCGGCATCTGCATCTGCGTCAACCGAAATTGTTCCGTACGGGATCTTCTCGATGCCCGGCTTCATGGTTGCCACTGCATAATACTTGCTGCTTGACTCCTGCTTTCCGGTCAGATCATTAAAGCTTCCTGTCTCCCCGTCATTGTTTACAACAACATCGAGACTGATCTGCTGTGCAACTTTCAAACCCTTCATCGAAACCTTGACGGTTGCCTGATATCCGCCTGCGATCGCAGCAGCAGCTGTTCTTGCAACCGTCACCTTATGTGGTGTGATATCCGATGCCGAATTGTCCGGATCTACATATACCGTAACGGCATCTGCGTCATTTACGGTTGTATCTTTTACTTTTACCTGTACGGTAAGACCGTCTGCATCCCAAACCGGGATAAATTCTGCCTGTACCGCACCCTGATCGATCGTATAGGTTTCTCCTGCAATATTGCCATCCTTCGCCTCTGTAATGGTAACCTTCTGAATCGCCGGCTGAAGTTTCGTTGCATCCACATAAGCCCAATAAGCAGGCTTTGCCTTATAGTTTCCGTCAAAAAGCAGTGGGCACTGTGCAGAGCCGCTTGCTCCGCCACCGAGATTCGACTGGGAATGCAGCCATGAATTCGGCTCAATGACCCCCCAGACGGTAATGCCGGATACGTTTGCTCCTTCTGCCTTTAACGCCTTGATCGCCTCATACAGATTCTTATGGCAGTATGCCATCTTGGTGTATTCGCTTTCCTTTGTAGCCGCTGTACCGTCGTAGGTACTGCTTGCCTTAAAATCCAGCTCAGTCAGCTGCACTTTGCCGGCTGCCTGTGCATACTTCTTCGCTACACTCTTAAACTGTGCTGCTGAGAAACCGTCCACATTGTAATGTGCCTGCATACCAAAAGCATCCAGTCTGGTTCCTTCTGCAGACTTCACGTCGTTGATCAGTTTTACGATACCCTCACACTTGGTGTTGTCCGTCTCTCCGAAGTCATTGTAGTAAAGTTCTACATTCGCTGGTGCATATTTGTTTGCATACTTGAAAGCATTGATGATAAACTCGTTGCTTTCATACACATGCCACCAGCTTGAGTTATTGCCATGCCGGATCTCACTGAGCGATTCTGCGGCACTCACTTTATCGGTACGATAGGTGTTACCGATGACTGCCTCATTCACAACATCCCATCCATAGAAGAGTCCGTCATACTTTCCGTTTGCAGCCTCTCCAAAATAATGATCAAACACACTGGAAATAAACCACTCCAGTCTGCGGTTCATAGTCTCTTTATTCACATATGGCTTTGTAATATCATAGTTCTCATGGAAGAACCATTCCTGTGTCTGTGAATGCCATACCAGCACATGTCCGCGGATACGGATCTTCTGATCCGGATGGGCATTGTTCCACGCAAGGATCTTATCTGCCATCGCATCTGCGCGGGAAAAGTCAAGATTGCCACCTTTTTCATTAACAACCGGCACTTCCAATTCTGAACCGTTAAAATTGATCTTATCTGTTTTAATCGACGAATCAAGCTGATAGTTAAACAGTGCATCCGGCTTTAACTCGTTTCCGAATGTCACCGCATTGAAATGTTTCTCGACAAGTTCCATCAACGTATCGTCTGTAATTTCACTTAACATGATGGCAGTACCTGCGATCGAACCATTTCCAAGACTTTTTGTAACGGATGCTTTCCAATCATGAATGTCCTTTTCGATCTCCGGTTTTGGTTTTGTGATCTTTTTCATGGATACATTTGCCACATAGTATTTTCCCATGATACAGGAACCTGCTTCCTGCCAATCTCCCTGTTCCAAAATACGAATCACAACCTTCTTCGCACCTGATGGAATCTTGTATGTTCCTTCGAATTTCGTCCATTTTCCAACTTCAAGGACCTGCGCGGATGTACCGGAAATCAGTCCTGTTGTATCATACTCCTCCTTATCATTTCCATTCACATAATACGGCTGAAATTGAACAGTTTTCTGAGAATCTTTCAATTTTTGATCTTCAGAATCCTTATAATCATCCGACAATTTTGCCCAAAAAGAAAACTCATATTCTTGGCCTTCGCTTACGTTTTCCGTGATGTCCTGTGCAAAACATTCATATGATTTTGACCGATCTTTGGATCTTGTAATAGCACCACATGTTGTAACACCAATATCAGCTCCATCTTCAATAGATTCCGCCGTAATCTTAGCGCCTCCTAATGAAGCACTCCAGGATGAGAAATCCTGCTTTGAAAAATCTCCATTATCAATGATGTTATCGCCATAAGTAATCTGGCCTCCGCTTCCTTCTTTTAACGTTACAACCACACTGGTCAAGCAAAATGACGCATCATTCTGGGTTGTCATAATTGCGACTTTATCAAACGTTCCTTCCGTCTTTTCCGGAACGATCGCATATTGTTTCTGTCCATTCTGACCATAGCGTGCTTCCACATCATCATACCAGCCCGATGCAGTTGTCATTCCAAGCTTCAAAGAAATATCGCCTTCCTGACTTTCAACATTGAAGGCAACGGACTCTACATTTGCAAGATCAAAGGACTCAGACAAATTCCATACCGCCTGTGGATACCCTTGCTCTGCATTATGCTTCAGTTCAACATCCCAACCTTCTTTCCCTAATTCACAGGAAGTTCCATCAGCGCCACCTGCAAAAGCCTTTGTCAGCTGATTCGCGGTGAACGTCTTGGCTGTTGTCTGTGTCTCATCCGCATATACCGTCTCAATCCCCCAATCCGACGGCAGCATACCTCCTGTACTCGTGAGCATCATTGCCGCGGATAGTGCAATGCACGCCCCCATTTTCCACATTTTTCCCACTCCTATTTTCCTCCTTAAATAGATTTTCGTGCATCTTAATAGTAGCAAAATCAAAGCCGACAAAAACAGGGAAAAACTATAGAAGAACAGCCGACAAATTGCAGTAAAACAATTCGGGTTTGCCGGCTTGGATTTTGAACAAGGAGTGTAATTTGTTGTGATGTTTTAGTGATTTTTGTCCCGCATGCTGAAACACTTCCAATCCTTATTCTGCTTGTTTTAACGTTGTACATAAAATAAATCACGCGCGGCGAAATTTTACATTTACTGGTAAAATAACACCGCGCGTCAATTTACTTAAAGGCTATCTGCGCGAAATTGAAAAAGCCGAGATACCAGATATGAAAATCATGCATGCCTTTTAATTCCTGCCAGATAAAATTATCAGGTTCCGTTAATTTATCGCATAAATCAGGAAGATTCTTTGCAGCTGCTGCCGCGCTGTCGTACGCGATCTCATCCTCCATTCCGCAGATATTGTAAAAATAATCAACGGTATACGGAGTATCCTCTAATATTTTTGCCGTCTTCTCCGCCAGATTGCTGGTCGGTGCTGCGGAAAATGCACCAAAATAACTGAACAGATCCATACATTCTCCGATTCCGATGTTAATCGTCTGCATCCCTCCCATCGAAAGTCCCGCCATCGCTCTGTGCATTCTTGAAGCACTCGAATCTCCTTCCACCGCATAGGTCGAATAGTGCGCTTCCATATACGGGATCAGATCCGAACGCAATTCTTTGCCAAACACATAAAACGAGTTATAATCCGAACCTTCTCTTGCACAGTTTTCGGTGGAGCGTCCGTTTGGTGTCACCACGATGAACGGCTCGATTTCTTTGTAATAGATCAGATTGTCCATCATTCTTTTTACCAGCGAATCCTCATCAACCATTCCCCACTCGGCTTCGTCTCCGCCGATTCCGTGCATCAGGTAGAGCACGTTGTACTTTTTATCCCGGCTGTAACCATACGGAAGATAAACATTTGCTTCCTTTGTGATTTCTTTTCCAGCTAAAAAATAATCTTTTGACGGGTAGCGGATATGCTCGATCACTCCGGTTTCATCGGCTCTCTTCTGCTGATATTTTTCCGGAATGCTTTGTGCATTCACATGTACCTTGCCGTTTTCCTGTGCGATCGCCTTTTGGATCATTTCCTCACTGTGTCCCATTTTCTCCTCCTTTCCCAATACCTCATTTTCGAATCATCATTTCTAATAGATCCGGTAATTTCCCGATAAAGCAAGCATCGCAAACATATACAAAAAATTGTCGTAATACCGTCTCTCACCGGTTCTAAGAGGTGTATTCCAGAATTTGTCAACACATTGTTTCGCATAAGTTCCGTCCGCAGCCAGTGCACTTTCGGCATTGACTGCAATGATGGCTACCGGATGCAGTGCTTTCTCATCCAGTCTGGTTCCGTCGGTCAAAAAGACGCCGTCCCAGTGATCCTTCTGATCCTCGCAGTAGAATTTCTGGAATTTCTCTGCAATCTGCACCTGCCACGGGTCCTTGTCAAACCACAGATGGTCCATCGCGATATTTGCGATCGTGCGATAGGCATCACTGTAATACCAGTCGTGGCGGCCGAAGATCTCCTGATGCGCGCTGTGCGGGGTTCCGTCATAATCCGCATACTCTGCCGACAAACCGGTATCCGGATGACAGGCTTTATGCAGGTAGGCCCGGCTTGCTTCGGCAGCGCCTTTCCAGAACTTACGATCCTCCTCATCGGCATATTCCGCAAAAAGCTCGTAAAAATGCGGCAGATGATACGATGGATCACTGAAATCCAGTCCCGGGACAAATTTGATCAGTTTGTTGGAAGGCTCCCACATCGGATCGCCCGGATGTCCCGGTTCTCCCTTATGCACACACTCATGCAGGATCGCTTTTGCCTCCCTGCTGTAATTAAAAATGCCCTCTCCGTCTCCCCATCTTCTTGATGCAAAGAACAATGCCATAGCAAAATACTCTTCCCCGTCCGGTGCCGGTCCGTCCGCATTTCTTGTGCCGTCCAAAGCGCAGGACCATGCAAAATAATTCTTTCCCGGTCCTTCATCCATATACATATAAGTTCTTGTCCACTTCCACAGACGGTCAAATTCCTCTTTCTTATCCAGCTGTACACAGACCATCATGCCATACGACATGCCCTCGGTCCGCGCATCATGATTGCCGGTATCTTCCATAAATCCCATATCCTCCCCGGCTTCATGGTAAAAGCGCTCCTCTTCGCTGCCATGAAAAATCGTCTCAAATGTCTCCTGTACTCTTTTTTCGATTTCTTCTTCCGAATAACCATACTCCGCAAATACATTGCGGTACTGTTTTGTTTCATAAGCTCCTGCCATATTGTTCTCCTTCCTCTTTCGGTCAGCCCATGCCAAATTTCCTTTCCGCAAATAGACTGACATGCTCCTCACTGTATTGATATATGATCAGCTTCTGCACCGATACGTTTCTGTCGGTCCAAGATAGGCTTCTGCCGGTTTGTTTCCATGGGGATAGATCACGATCTTCTCAAGAACAAAGCCCGGCGTGACCGGATAGACCCTGATCGTATTGATTCCCTGTTCCAGCTGCACCGGTACACTCCGGCACCGGATCTGATCCAGCACACCGCGCGCCCACACAGGCTGATGATCTCCAATCTTAAAATCATCCGTAACGGCATCCAAAATCTGCATTTGAACATCGTTCACGGACACTGCATACTGCAATCGGTTCTCTGTTGTCACAGGATTCGACGGCTGCATATAGAATTCCGCTTCATAATCCCCCGCCTGCTTTGTCACGATGCTGTATTCGATATACGGTGCCCCATTCTCTGCATCTGCGTAGGAATCCGTCGGAAATGCTTTCATCGCAGATAAAGTCTTTCCGTAGCCGGCAAGACATTTCCATTGCATCGGTTGTCCTTCCCGATCAAAACCGTCCTTGCATCTGCTGTAATGTTCCGCCTCGATTGCGATCCATCCCTGTGTATCCACAAACGTATTGTTTCCATATTCATACGTTGACCGGTCGACCGGCACGCTGATCTTGCAGATGCCCGCCGGCAATTCCAGCCGGATCATTCCCTGCGTCCTTCCATCGGTGAGTGCCATCGCAAGCGCACTCTCGTCCACTGTGACATCAATGGTGAGTCTCTTGTGCTCTTCACCGTCAAGCGTTCCATCCATTGCGGACAGTACGATCCATTCGGGCTTTTCGATCACCCGAAACGATGTCGGAAGCACGCTTCTGCTGTACAGGCTGATCGAAGCACATCTGCATTCCGGATTCAGAAAATCCGAAATCGTCATTCTCTGATTCAGCCACGGACTGCCTTCCACATGCTGCACGGTACCGTCCACCGTTGCTATAATCGTCGGCTTTTGCAGCGGTAACACCTGCATCAGAAGCGGGTTCTTACACTCATCCTCATTCCAATTCGTAAACCCGATATGCTGCGACAGTCCCATTCCATACCAGCGCGCATCATCTGTCCCATGATACTGCTCTATGATCTTTGGGTCTTCATCCAGACATGCCTTTGCCTCTTTCGCATAATCATTGGCACTGAGTGCACCGATTTCTGCCAGATAATGATTCATTCCGGACAACAGCTGAAGCTTCAGCACATTCATCGTTCCCATCGCCGGATACCAGACGAGCGCAACATAAGCGGGAAGTATTTCGGGCGCAACACGCTCCAGCTCATCGTACAAATCCTGTGCGGTCTGCATCACCCGCCCGACCTCCGCAAGCACCCGTGAACCTTCACGATAATTTGCTGCATGATAGGTTTCCGGTCTTAACGCCTCCGGTCTGCACTTGTGTATCATCCTTGTATAATCCGTCAGGATATCCGCAATCTGCGCCTGCTGCACTTCCGACAGCCTGCCAAATTGCCGCTTTACCCACAGTCTGGTATAGGCATCCGTCGTATTTGGTGCAGTCGTTCCCCAACGCTCAAAATCATAAGCCAGATCCATAAAAAACGATAACGGAAATTCCTGCGTTGCAATGTCTCCCACATTGACGATCCAGAGTTTTTGTACTCCGAAATCATATGCCTGCGTCATCTGTTCCCAGATTTTCGGAAGATAGGAACTGTTGATCCACTCATAGGAGGTCGGCCACCCATGATAATCGAAATGATAATACATACCGTATCCGCCCGGATGCTTACGCATCTCCTCCGTCGGAAGCGTTCTTAAGTTCCCGTAATTGTCATCGCAAAGCATGAGGATCACATCATAAAGCTCCTTGGATCCGATCAACCCCTGCGTCGTCTCATCCCCGTAGAAGAAAGCCTCCACCTCCTTGTACAAAGCGATCATTCTCGGAACTTTCGACAGATCTTCATTGACATTCTCCCGGATCAGCTTTCGCTGCGTTCTGAGCACGTCCCTGAGCAGTTCAATATTGTCCGCAAGCGTTGCCCCTTTTCCCATGATCGCGGTGTCCGCTTCTCCACGCATACCAACCGTGATCACATTCTCAAATTTACCGCTCCGCTTCAGACCATCTTCCCAGAATCTTATGATTCCTTCCCGGTTCGTCTTGAAATTCCACGCATCTCCGTAAATACTGTCTTTTCCGCGCAGATATTTGTATTCCTCACCCTGCCGCAGACACGGCTCATGATGCGACATTCCCATGATCACACCGTACTCGTCCGCAAGTTCTGCGTTCAGAAGTCCCGGACCGTCATCCTCAAACCGTGCACTCCACATCGCCGGCCAGAGATAATTTCCTTTCAGGCGAAGAAGCAGTTCAAAGATCGGCTCGTATGCCTTCGCATTCGGTCCCCCGAAATGGTACTCACTCCAGGTACCGAAAGCAGGCCACTCATCATTAATAAAGAATCCCCTGTATTCCACCGATGGTTCCTTTGCAATACATGCCATATCCGTGCTCAGCCGGATTTCATCCCGATGCACCGGCACCACATGACACCAGTTCACAAACGGGGATACACCAAAGATCTCCGACAAATGAAACAGTCCGTATATCGTTCCCCGCTTATCGCTTCCGACAATGACAAGCAGTCTCTCCCGCAAGCCATCATCCGGGAAAAACCATCCGTAGCACTCCCGTTTGCCTTTTAACACATCCGTCGGGATACTTTTCTGTGCATCCAGCCACCGACTATGTCCCATCGTTGCGACAATGATCGTCGGTTCACGGGCTGCACTGCTTCTTACCTCTTCATGATCGATCGTTTCGACAACACGGATTTCCGGCAGCGTGCCGGTCACAAGTTCCATGTCATGTGCAACTTTTCCTGCGATCTTCAAAACCCCGGAATACGCACTCTGTTCTATGATAAATTTCATGTTGCGCTCCCTTTTCCCCCTTTTCCACTATTTTTATTCTTATCCGTATAAATCGTGATTACCGGCTGTCCTTCCACAACCGTAAGGGTTCCATACATAGATGCCGTTTCCATCCATTTCAGTGCAATACTGTCCGTATAGATGACCGGTCTGGTAATCGTTTCACCGTCATACATGATTCCGTTATTTTCGATAAATATCCGACATCCGCGCCCCGTATGATCTATTCCCTGCACTAGATAACGAGCCGATAATTTTGATGGCTGATCCTTATAATAAATCTGCGTATCCACACCGCCCGGAAGGATCTCTCCTCTGAAATAATCTCCATCGCACCTTCCGTCAAACGAAATCATCTGTACGGTAGCGCATTCAGATTCCACCTTCTCGCAGCCATTCACATGAATATACAATTTCAACACTTCCATTTACTTCTCCCCATCTGCCTGTCCTTTCATTGCTCAGCGTAAATAAAAATCCCCATCCGTGTACGATCAAAAATATCGCACTATGAATGAGGATTTTATTTCTATCACTTATATCACATAATTGTCGCATTATTGAAGAATCTGATCCACATGCCTCTGCAGGATATCGAAATAGTCCTGTGGATTGCATTCCTGATATGCAGCCATATATGCATCCCATGTCGATGCGAAGTCATCGCTCATGATCACCTGCGGTAACCAGCTTCTCTTGACCGCGTCGATTTCATCACGAATCATGCCGCCTTTGGATTTTGATGACAAAGACTGTGTATACGAATACATCGGATACCATGCGCCGGGCGCTTCATTTGTTCCCAGCAGCTCGACATAATTTTGTACACCATACGCTTCAAAACACTCCCGTATGTCGGGCTTTAGGCTTTTCATAAACTCCACCGGCTGATACTCCATCGAAAATGCATTGATTCCGTCGTCAAGCAGACCTTCTACTCGTGGAAAATACGAATAGGGACAAAAATGAGATTCATTCAGCACGCTGTCTCCGTGACGTTTTCCCTGTTCACTATTCATATAGAACATACCGTTTTCGTCCACCGAATAGTCCAGGTCTTTTTCTCCCCAGAATCGAAGCTTCGTAATATCGGAATCCAGCAGATCATTTACAAACTGAAGTGCCCCCTGCACATCTTCACAGGATGTGGTAATCGAAAGTCCGCTCGATGTATCCATCTCTGCATTCCGGCTTGTATGCCACTGGTTTGACGTACCTTTGGCCATTGTAATCGGAAGCGGAACATAATCGCACCCCAGATCATTCAGTCCGTTTATCTCATAAGGCTCTGCCAGATTGTAATAGAACTGCCACCATTGGTCAACCATTCCGAGAACAGCACCGGTTCCTAATTTATCCAGATATTCTTCGTATGTACTGGTAAACGACTGCGGATCAAAAATACCCTTGTGGTATTCTTCATTCAGCTTGTGAAAATACCGTCTGGCAGTCTCCGTCGTATTATAATCAATGACCTGATCATTCCCGGGATCAACCATACAACTTCCGTCATTGGGATATCCAGCCAGAAACTGCGGCACATTCTCCAGGCAGAAGAATCTCCAGTCATCGCACAATACGGTAAACGGAATATTTGGGGTTCCGTCTGGCATGGCAGGATTCGCCTGCACATAAGCTTCGATCAGATCAAAATATTCATCCACCGTTGTAATCTTCGGATATCCGGCC
Source organism: Roseburia sp. TF10-5 (assembly GCF_003462365.1). Classification (NCBI taxonomy): domain Bacteria; kingdom Bacillati; phylum Bacillota; class Clostridia; order Lachnospirales; family Lachnospiraceae; genus Roseburia; species Roseburia sp. TF10-5. The sequence continues at coordinate 70,832 of NZ_QTYW01000015.1, forward strand.
CATTTTAAAACGCGCGTCTGTATCCAGAATGCCTCGCCCGTATGCGTCACTTCAACATTCTCTCCCTGAGACACACAAAACGGTGGAATCCAGTAAATATGTCCGTCTTCCTGCCGGAAGCGCTCCCACTGTTCCTCCGAAAGATAATTCCTGATATTCGGATAGTCATCCCAATACTCATCAATCGGAATCAGTGCATCCGCATCAAGCAGCACTTTCTCTCCGAGAATAAAATCTGGATATTCTCCCGAAGCAATGTACGAATTGAGTGCCTCTTCCTTGGATTGCCCGACAAGCCAGTTTTCCTCGCAATCTGCCCCAATTTCGTCCGCAATCATTTCCTTTATATCATTTTGCGTATTCAACATCTTACCCGTAACGCTGAAAAAAGCAGTAAAATGTTTGATTTCCTGCTTCTGCACATATTGTGCGTTGTAACTGTATCCCGCAAGTCCAATAAGCAGTCCCGCCATAAGCAGCGCTGACACGATTCTCTTTTTCATGCACTCCTACCTTCTCCTCAAAAGCTTTCTTTTATTATAGCTTTTTTTCTGTCAAAGGACAAGCAATCGCATCCGCAAGCACGGTTAAAGTGATATATTCTCTCCTCTTAATCCATTAAATGCACCCTTGATGGCAGCCTCCTCATGTGCGATCAGCCACTTGTTTTTCGCGGTCATAAGTTTGTCCTCACCATCTGCTGCAAGGGTAAAATCAATCGGTGTGTTTGTACCCTTCGGCAAGATCACAACACACTTAAATCCACCGTCTGCTGCGTTGCACGGTGCATAATGAAGTGTCGTCTCATACATTTCAACGACCGTTCCTGCCGGAACCTTAAAAGCCTCGATTTTTGCTGTATCATAAGTAAATTCATCCGTTACATCCGGCAGCCATCCCAATAAAAGGATCATATCCGTTACCGCAATGTTGATTTCGGAATTTCTATGATATTCTACCGCGTTTAACTTGTGATTGTTTCCGTTGCAGTAACCAATCTGGATTGGAAGTCCGCCAAAGACACGCTCGCTGAATGTCTTTGCTTCTGGAACCGCTTCAAGCTCCTCGACTGATGGCACATAAATAACATCCTCCGGAAGCGGTGTGTGCTCCATCCCCTTTATCAGTTTTGTGCATTCGATGTTATTCCAAACCTTACCGTATTTACGGAATTTTTCATCATTAACAGAAAAAATCTCCATGATTACCTCCTCATACTCATTTTTTCTGAGTATAACAGTTTGGTAGCCATGGAGACATGCCTTTCTTTGTCTTTACAATGTCACTTTTTTGTCTTTTTCCAGCAATGCCCGATGATGGGCATATGATTCCCTCTGCTTTTTCTTAACAAGCTGCTTTCGGTATTCACTCGTCAGCATTCCATACCGCTTGCGAAACAGATTGGTAAACGCTTTACTGTTGGCAAATCCATGATCAAATGCAATATCCACGATCTGCTTATCCGTATTTTCCAAATCCTTTACCGCATGTTCCAGCCGGATATTTTGCAGATAATCCTTATAATTGATGCCCGCATAGCGTGCAAACATTTTTGACAGATAAGACGGCGAATATCCAAATATTCCCGCCAGTTTTCCAAGCGAAATATCTTCCATATAATGATCCTTGAGATAGGATGTAATCATACCGAGCCGGTTCAGCTGCTGATTGCTTTTGAGCAATTCATCCTGCACATCCAGCTTCCTGTATTTCTTCACCAGAATATGTAATAGTTGATAAAACATACTTAAAATTTCAAAATCATAGCCATCTGTCTGCATCCGATACACCTTATACATCCGAAAGATCAGACATGCCACCTGCTCATCGTATGTCCGTTCACTGTGCGAAAACCAGATAAACTGCTCGCCCGTAAAGTACGACGCGAACTGATTCAGCGGAATCTGCAGCACAATCGTGTGATTCGGCCTGTTCGCATGGATCGCATGCACCTCGTTGCTGTTGACAATGATGAACTCGCCTTCTCCCAGATGATAATGCGTTGTGTCAAGAATAAAATCAAGTTCTCCTTCCTGCACTGCAAAAATCTCAATCGACCGGTGCCAGTGTTTCTCCCTGATATATTTTCCGCTGTGTCCCTCGAATAAAAAAAGTTTAAACGGAAAGCCTTTGTCCGGCACAATAACCTCATGTTGATACTGTTGCTCTGTCATATGCTCCCACATAACTATCACATATTTCTTGACTAGACATTAAATCTGAAAAGAATCACATCGCCGTCTTTAACCACATAATCCTTTCCTTCCATGCCAACGATTCCTTTTTCTCTGGCTGCCGCAAGGCTTCCGTTATCGAGCAGATCCTGATAGTTGACAACCTCTGCCTTGATAAATCCACGTTCAAAATCCGTATGAATCTTTCCGGCTGCCTGTGGTGCCTTGGTTCCTTTTTTGATGGTCCATGCACGGCACTCATCTTCGCCGGCCGTCAGGAAACTGATCAGCCCCAGCAGACTGTAACTTGCCGCTACCAGCTTATCCAGACCACTGGATGAAACGCCGAGGTCATCGAGATATTCCTTTTTCTCTTCATCGGAAAGTTCGGAAAGTTCCTGCTCGATCTGTGCACAGATAACAAACACTTCTGCACCTTCTTCTTTTGCCAGTTCACGCACTTTTGCCACATGCGGATTGGAAGCTCCGTCATCTGCCAGATCATCCTCTGCTACGTTTGCTGCATAGATGGTAGGCTTTGCCGTGAGGAGGTTGTATCCCTTAAACCAGATCTGTGCGTCATCATCATCCGGCACCTCAAAAGTTCTCGCCATCTTTCCATCTTCCAGATGTGCCTTGACTGCCTCAACAAGTTCCAATTCCTTGGCAAGTGTCTTGTCCATTCTTGCCTGCTTGGCAATTTTGGCAATTCTACGGTCAAGAATTTCGATATCGGAGAAAATAAGCTCCAGATTAATTGTCTCAATATCGCGCGCCGGATCAATGGAACCGTCGACGTGGATAATATTGGTATCCTCGAAACAGCGCACTACATGTACAATCGCATCGACCTCCCTGATATTGGCAAGGAACTGGTTTCCGAGTCCCTCTCCCTTGCTGGCACCTTTTACAAGTCCTGCAATATCAACAAATTCGATTGTGGCAGGTGTCACCTTTTTTGTATGATAAAGCTCACCGAGCTTTACGATTCTCTCATCCGGAACCGAAACGATTCCTACGTTTGGATCGATGGTCGCAAACGGATAGTTCGCAGACAGTGCACCTGCTTTGGTCAGTGAATTGAATAAGGTACTTTTTCCCACGTTTGGGAGTCCGACAATGCCGAGTTTCATGATATATATTTCTCCTTTGAAAAGTATTGTAAGCTAATAAAAACAATATATAGTGTACCACATTAATGCTTAATTGTACAATTATTTCTCCCTAGCTGCCAGAATGCCACGGCACTTGCCGCCGCTACATTGAGTGAATCCACGCCATGCGACATCGGAATACAGACCGTATAATCGCAGTCTGCAATCGTATGTCCTGCCAGACCATCCCCTTCCGTGCCAAGCACGACAGCCAGCTTTTCTTCCGCAGCCAGTGCCGGATCATCAATTCCAACCGAATCCCCGGAAAGTGCCATGGCTGCCACACGAAATCCCATTTTATGCAAATGGTCAATATCCGCTCCTGCCGCCTGGCCGGGTGGATTTTTCACCCCGTTTTCTGTCTGCAGGTATGTCCACGGAATCTGAAAGACGGTTCCCATGCTTACCCGAATGGCGCGCCGGTACAGCGGATCACTGCATCCCGGTGTCAGAAGCACCGCATCCATATGAAGCGCAGCCGCCGAACGGAAAATGGCACCGACGTTGGTTGGATTTACCACGTTTTCGAGTACTGCAATGCGTCTGGCTTTGGCACAAATCTGCTCCGGTTCCTGCAGTTTCGGCCGGTACATGGCACAAAGTGCCCCTCTGGTCAGGGCAAAACCGGTCAGCTTTGTCAGCACATCAAATTCTGCCGTATACACCGGAATATCCCCGCATCTTTCGATCATTTCTTTTGCTTCTCCCTGAACATGTTTTGTTTCCATAAGCAAAGACACCGGTATGCATCCCGCATCCAGTGCCCGCTCAATCACCTTTGGACTTTCGGCAATAAACATTCCTTCTTCCGGATGCGCACGGTTCAGCAGCTGATTTTCGGTCAGCCGCGCGTACACATCCAGCTCCGGTGCCATAAAATCCGTTATTTTTATTCTTTGACTCACTGTTACGTCCACCTTTGTTCAAACTTTTTTTATTATCCCAAAATGCACGCATGATTGCAAGTCTATTCGTAATCTTTTACATTAGAACTGTCAACTTTTTCAAATGGCACCCATACATAAAGGCCATCCTTCGTTGCCCCTTCCAGTTTTGTTACATCCGAACCATTTGCCACAGCAATCGCAGTCTCTACAACCATCTTTCCCTGTCCAACACCTGACTGATAGACGGTAAATGCCATATCTCCCGCCTCGATCGCTGCACATCCACCGGCCGTCGCATCAATACCAAGAATTGGCATACCGTTTATTCCTGCCTCTTTGCATGCATCGACAATTCCCATCGCCATGGAATCGTTGTTACATGCCACAACATCACAGGACTGTCCGGTCTTTAAGAAAAGTTCAAACATCTTCTGTGCCGTTGCCTGATCCCAGTCTGCATTATCTTCAAATACATAATTGATTTTCTTGCCGGACGCATTCAATGTATCCTTCAATGCACCTGTACGTCCTTTCGTTGCCGAATGGTTCTTTGGTCCCTTGAAGATTGCCACATTGATTTCATCCGAAGAAGAAAACTTATCAAGAATATACTCTGCCTGATACTTTCCCGCTACATTTTCATCGGAACCCACATACATATATTTTCCGGCCTCCAGATACGATGCATCCGGACAACTGTTATAAAAGATAACAGGAATTCCGTCTGCCAGTGATTCCAGTTCCAGCGCGGTATCTGCATTAACCGGTCCACATAAAATCACATCGTATTTTTCTTTTGCTGCCTGTTTGATATGTTCCACCTGACTCTCCAGGGAACCATCCTCATCATAGACATCCAGTGTTGCACCTTTTTCCTGTGCCGTCTTTTTTGCCTGTTCCACAATCGTGTTGCGGAAATCATCTCCCTGTGACAACGACATCATGATTTTGATTCCGTTTCCGCTGCCGGATTTGCCTCCGGTACTGCCGCATCCTGCCATGCAGCCCACAAGAAGCAGGGCGCATATCATACAACTGATTACTTTCTTCATGACCTTTTACCCTCCTATATCTGAAACTGCTTGACCTGATCCGCCAGCTGGTCTGCAGATTCTGCCAGATTTCCGGCTTCCGCTTCCACCTGTTCACTGTTCTTGGAAATACTCTTTGCCTGCTGGAGCATGGATTCCGAAGTGGCAAGAATTTCATCCGAACTTGCCGCCTGTTCTTCGGAAATTGCGGCAACATTGGTTGCCACCTGATCCACCTGGTTGATTTTTTCTACCACACCCTCTATCAGATGGCTGGTTTCCTGGATATTCTGGAAAATCTGGTCAAATGTATCCACCGCTGTATGGATCAGATCCGCGCTGCTTTCGATATCGCTGGCACTGCTTCCGGCCTGTTTGACGGCATCATCCACAAGTCCGTTAATTTCATTGATGAGTGATGTAATATGCGCTACCGAATCCGCACTGTTTTTTGCAAGTACCCCAATCTGTGAGGCAACTACCGCAAATCCGCGTCCGGCTTCCCCTGCACGCGCTGCTTCAATCGATGCATTTAAGGAGAGCAGATTTGTTTCCTCTGCAATATCCCCGATCAGTTTTATAATATCTACGATTTCTCCGGAAGCCGTACCCACTTTATCAACCGCTTCTTCGAGGTTATGTATGGAAATTTCGATATTATGAAGCGCATTTCCAACGCTCTCCATATCGGCTTTTCCTTTTTCTGATACTTCCACAGTGGTACGCATCTTATCTTCTACTTTATCGCTGTCCTCTTTGGTATCCGCAACAACGCCGGCAAGCTGGGTTGCGTTCTGTGCGATTTCATTGACGGAAACCGACAGCTGATCAACCGTTGCATTCAGTTCCGTCATGGACTGTGACTGGATATTTGCAGCAGAATTCATTTCACCCGAAACATTCTTGCTCGATCCCGCCTGTTTTTCCAGACGGTCGGAGACATGTCCCATCTGCCGGATCATTTCCTTCATTGATGCAATAAAATGTTCCACGCTGCGCCCCATCACAGCAATCTCATCATTTCCTTTCACCTTCATGGATACGGTAAAGTCACCGGATGCCATGCTGGTAATTACCCTTGTCATCTCCTTCACCGGACGAATCACCACATGCGTCACACGTTCGATCAAAACACACAATACAAGGATCGAAATAATGCTGAAAATGATCATAAGATTCCGCAATCCTACCAGATCCGCAAGTACAACATTCGTAGGAACATAGGAAACCAGCAGCCAGTTGGTTCCATTTACTTCCTTAAATACCGTCATATTTCCATCGAGTGTACAGAAATCATACGATTTGCCGGAAACCTTCTTCTCCACATCTTTATAAAACGCACTCTGTCCGTCTGCCCCCAGTGTCTTGGAAATCAGATCGGAATCCCTGCTTGCAAGGATCACGCTGCTGTCCTTGTCCACAAGAAATGCCTCTGCATCGTGCATTCCGATAAAAGAATTTACAATCACGGAAATACGGTCCAGTGTCATATCGGCTGCAATTACACGCACGGTATCTGAACCATCATTCAAAAGTCCGGATGCACTGACAACATTCGTTCCGTCCGGATTCTGATGTGCAGATCCAACCGCCATATTCACTCTTGTCATACCTTCCTGATACCACATACTTTCCTTCGGATTCGGTTCCTGCTTTTTGGAGTCTGTACCTTTTAAAAAGCTGCCATTGGCATCTGCAAGGAAAAGACCATCCGGATAATTTTCACTGTATCCGCAGGATGCATCCAAAATAGTCTGCAGCTGCGCCTCATCCGGGTGCAATTTTTCAATCATGGTCTTTGCCATCTGCATGGAAGCCAGATTTTCCTCAAGCCATGCCTCAATTTTTGATGCCTGACTGTTTACCGAAGATTCCAGTAAATTTTTGGAATAACTCTCGATAATTCCGGATGATACATGATATGCGGTAAACACCAGAATCAGTATAATCGCAATTACTACCGGAATAATAATTCCAAGTAATTTTGCTTTAATAGAAATGTTACCCTTCTTTTTCACAAACAATTCCCTCCCTCTTTTGTTTCTGTCCCTATTATAATTTTTTACGCCTGTATCGTCAATATTTTGCACTTTTTTAAAAAATTTTCTGCTTTTTTCAGATATATGCACAAAATGGGGCTGTAAAAAAACTCCCCTGACAGAAAAATCGCCCAGACCGTGAGGTCT